>NZ_AUJX01000003.1 GCF_000424445.1 Oribacterium sp. NK2B42 | reverse complement strand
CAATACCACCGAAAGAGGCAGTATCCAAAGTCATGGGGAGAATCAAAGGAAAGAGTGCGTTGATGATCTTCGATAGGCACCCGGAATTTCGGGAAAGAAATAATCGACATTTTTGGGCAAGAGGTTATTACTGCGAAACGGTAGGAAATGTTAATGAAGCTACAATAAAAAAATATATAGAAGATCAAACTAAAGCAGATCGTGCGGAAGGATAATGAGAACCACTTTTAAGTGGTAACCAGTAACATTAGAATGGTTTGCTAGACCGCCTTTAGGCGGAATCACAACACTTGCCCCGGAAGGGGCTAACTCAAACCACCAGCAGGGCTGGTGGTACTGACTTTGTGGCGGTATGAAAAATAACATACTGCGGGAGGTTAAACAGTTGAATAATCAGAAGTATCAGTTGCTGTCTGCCGGATACAAGTCGTTTTTGTTTTCGACTCTTGTGATGACAGTTGCCAACAACATAGCTTTCTTTATTGACTCGATTTTTATCAGTCATTTTCTGGGGATTGAAAAGCTGCCTGCGGTTGAGTTGTGTTTCCCGGTTATGACATTTGTCAGCATGGTTTACCTGATGCTTGGTCTCGGCGGCAGTACGCTGGCCCTGAACCATATGGCAGACCATGAAAAGAGAAAAGCTGATGAGACTTTTACTGTTTCAGTGGTGTTCATAACTCTCTTAGGTATATTTTTAGCTGTTTTTGGACGTATCTTTTCAGAACAGTTCGCCGAGCTTTTGAGTCCGGACATATCTTATTACAATGATGTTTTGGATTATCTCAGCATCCTGGTGCTGGGCATGCCACTTGTATGTCTGATGATGTCTCTTGCCTATTTTGCAAAAGCTGACGGAAAACATAAAATGGCTTTTCAGGCAGTGGTCATTTCCAATGTCATCAACATGGTCATGAATGTGGTTCTTATAAAGATTATGGGAATGGGACTTTCCGGTGCAGCCTTTGCTACCATTATCGGATACTTTTCCGGACTTATGTATATGATGAGATACTTTTTCAGCAAGGACCGTCAGCTGGTGCTTGTGAAAATGTCTAAGAAGGCCGTGCTTTCACATCTTCATGACATAACTCTGAAGGGATTTCCGGAGTCCTCTTATCTTCTCATGATCACTTTGAGAGTCCATATTCTCAATATGATAGTTGCAGCCTACGGAGGAAGCAGAGGTCTTCAGGTATTCAGTATTTTCAATAACTGTATCTATATGTTCTTTACACTGGCTCTCGGTATCGCTCAGACACTGGTGCCTTTGGTTATCATTCAGGTAGAGAACGGCGATTATGACAGAGTAAGGAAAATGCTGTTTAAGTCCATAAAAGCAGCATTGGCGGGAGCTCTTGCTCTCTGCTTCATTCTGGAGCTTGCACCTCAGATCATACTCATGCTTTTCAATGTTTCGGATCCTCAGACGGTGGCTGAGTGCATAAAGGCTATCCGCATTTCGGCATTGTCGTTTATGGGAATGGCATTTTGTATTATCATGGTACATTATTTCCAGGCGGTTAAACATTTTACCTACTCCCATATCATCACTATCATGGAGGGACTTGTACTGCCTATAGCGATGATGGGCATATTTGCTCCTTTTTTGGGTGTCGATGGTTTGTATATGGGCTTTCTCTTCATAGAGATTCTGGTGCCGCTTCAGATACTGTTTATGGTGCTTAGGGAAGATTCATTGGTTAATCAAAAGAAATACTCTTTCATGCTTCCGAAGAAAACCGATGACAGACGATTTGAGTTTACCGTAGCTATGAATCTGGATGAGGTTGTAAGCCTTTCAAAGGAAGCCAGCGACTGGGTAAGCGAAAGGACAGATGATGTCACAGCCATGAAGACCTGCCTCGCTGTTGAGGAAATGCTTACCGGCATAACGGCTGGAAACACCGGAAGCAGCGATATGATCGATGTGGTACTGCGTGAAGAGGACGACAAAATTATCATAACCATACATGATACCGGAAGGGAGTTTAACCCCACCATAGTTGATGAAAACTTTGATTATGCCTTTGACAATGCCTACGTCCTTAATAAGATCGCCGATGAGATAACCTACAATCGCGCCATGGGCATAAACAGTACTATGATAAAAATTCAGAAGAAGTAACTGCAATATTCGGATTATACGGGAATCAAAGGTTTATGAAAATTTCATCTCTGAGGCCATCACATCCATCTGTATAACCTGAAAAATACCATACTGTGTCCGGTGAAAAAGCCTGAAATATCTTTTTACAGTTGTCTGAGGAGAGATCCTCTTTGTAGGTTTTTATTCTTTTGGAATATTTAGCAGAAAGCTTAATCGTGGCCACATTATCAGAGTTGTCTGAAATGATGACAACTCTGTAATAATCCGCAATATGGTTAAGTGTTTTCGCTTCAAGACAATTGGTATTTCCTGCAATCATGATACAGGAAGTTGAGTCTTCTTTTGTTTTGATATATTTCATGTACTCACCTTTTAGAGTGGCCGATAAGTTCGAACAGTGGATTTAAAGTGAAATACGTTACATGGTTTACGAATGTTAAGCTGCATCGTGTATTACGATTCTGCCTTGTCCATATGGATCCTTGTACTCGTCACCAATCTCACCCTTTAATGTATCCGAAATGTAGTCTATCAATATCTGGTTATCCAACTTTTGGTCGTTTTGCACCAATTTACAGCCATCGAAAGAAGTGAAACCGTTTCCGTTTTCCTGAAGAAGGTAATTAATACTTGCCACGGTATAGGATTTGGAAGGGTCTATGGGGTCATCGCCTATTTTTACATTCTTTACACGCCGTTTTCCATTAAATCCTGTACACATACCGTTATCATCTGACTGAGCACCGCTTGGGATGGAAGCATCAATTTCGTAACTCATACCTGAAACTTGTAAAAAGCCTCCGTTTTCATCGGGTATTCCCCTGGCGCCCCATTCAAGAACATCGATAATCTGCTGCCCCTTGGCTTCTATCACACAGACAGTATCTCCAAAGGGATTGACATTTATGATGTCACCGTAGGTTATATCTCCTTTAGAAATCTCGGCCCTTATGCCTCCTCCATTTATAAGGCCAATGTCGGCTCCTGTCTGATCCCTGTAAGCATCAGCACAGAGATCACCAAGATTTGTTTCGGCACGCCTTACCATTCTTATCGGCTGTCCGTTCTCATCTTTTTCAGTTGGGTCGTTAACAGTCAGGTCTACTGAGGAGTGGGCAACAACCTGTTTCATAAGTTTATCAGTCTCTGCCATATCCTCATCTATCACTTTTGAAATCCTATTTTTGACGCCCAGAAGATCAGGCAGAGAAACACTATTTGTCCAACTCCATACGTTGGTATCAACGATTCCGCCATCTTTTGTGACGTGGCTGTATCCAATGACATTTAACTTTGTGCCGAGACCAAATCTCGGTACGTCTTTTCCGTCTTTGTCCTTCATGATTACATGCTCTGTATCATGACTATGACCATCAAAACAAACATCTATACCGCTTATGTGTGATATCACATCTTTATAGTTCCAGGGATGGTCGCCTTCATTCATTCCGAGATGTCCTACCAGGTAAACATAGGAAGCACCCTGGGCTCTTACTTCATCTATAGATTTCTGAACTGCTTCATACAGCATGTCGCCGGTATCATCCTGCATAAAATCGTAGATATATTCACCCTTGTCATTCTGGAAATATTTCGGTGTTGAGGTTGTGATGGCCGTGGGGGTAGTGACGCCTACAAAGCCGATCTTTACACCACAAACTTCTTTAATGACATAGGGGTCAAATACCAAATCTCCGTTTTTTCTGAAATTGCAGCTTATCAGAGGGAAATTTGCCATATCAGCTATCTTCATGAACTGATCCATACCGTAATCAAATTCATGATTTCCAACAACCGCAAAATCATAATTCAGGGAATTCATAAGTTTCACAAGATCCTCACCTTTGGTGAGAGTTCCCACAGCTTCGCCTTGAATGAAATCTCCGTTATCTATAAGCATGGTGGTATAGCCTTTATTCTCCAGTTCATCTCTTATATCCTGAAGTCCGACGTACCCGAATCCCTTATCCATGCCGCAGTGAACGTCACTTGTGAATAGAAGGACTACTTCTTGGTTCTTTTCTGCGGCTTTTGGATCATCTGATACGTCCTTGGTTTCAGCCGTTGTACCGCCGGCTTCTGTTCCGGTGGTAGAAGCGTTGGTTTCTACATCCGTTGGTTTTTCGCTGGAAGTCTCCTTGGGAGTGACTTGTATTTCCGGTATTTGATCCATACAGCCGGTCATAAGAAGCATGGCTGTTGTTATTGAAATTAAAGCACGTAAAGAACGTTTGAAGCTGGATTTAAACATGTATTTTTACCTCGATGTAATTGCAAAAAAATGAAAAAAAAAAATAAAGCCGAAATATAGCCTAACTCGCTACATATTTTATCGACTTTATATTTATAATAATAATCTTTTATTTGTAGTCCATTACCAGAAACATCGGTTTAACCTGAACAACCTCGTCATATTCCTTTTGAGAAACAGTAACATCACTGTTCAGCTTCTTAAGGTCTTCCTTCATTATGGTAAAAGCTTCGCCAACGCTGTCAGCCCTGCCCTCTCTTATGACTCTGATCATTCTCTCCAGAACTACAGGATGTGCATACTGAGGCGGAACAGGAAAGTCCTGATTATCCTTCATGGTTTCAGACATATCATTAAGAGCGTCTGCCCATTCCTTCTCCGCATAAGCTTTATTGTTTCTTCCTGTGGGAAGTATCCTTGAGGAAATAACGATAAAGATAAAGGAGAAACCAAAAAGCACAAAGTAAATGGCCAGGCCCTGTCCCTTAATAAGAGCAAAAACACCAAACAGTGCCGAAGCTATGGAAAGCATCAGGATGACCAGTGCAACCTTTTGATAGGTTGGGCTTATGCGTTCGATGACACGCTTCTGTTTTGCAGTTACGGAAAGTTTTGTATACTGCTCAGGATAAGCTTTAACTACTTCCTCTGCCTCCCTCAAAACCTGAACCGAGGTTTCCTGTTCAGGAGAAAGTTCCTTCAGGTATCTCTTCCTTTCCTCTTCTTCAGCCATTCTCAGCTTGTATTCGGCTTCCACGCTGTGAAGGGGCATTTCAGGTCTGATTTTTGAAAGCTCCTCAAGGAACATGTCAACTTCTTCTTCAAACTTAAAATTACACTGTTTCTCAAGTCCGGTGCCGTACTGCACAACGAGGTATGGCATACTTCCGAAAACCCCTTTTCCGGTAAAACCGCCCTTACTCATGGCAACCCTCTTAAAGCACCTGTTTATATCCTTGTAGCTTATGTAGTAAACCCTGTCCAGAAAGAAACTGTTAAGATACAGTGCCTTCTCTCCGAGTCCGCAGGGACCGATCTTCACGCATTTTGCCTTATCTTCTTTCAGTTCCTCTTTTGTTAATGTTGTGGTTCCGAGACATTTGGGCGAAAATAACATATTGGCCTCCGTATAATATAGAAGTTTATTTTTTGTCCACTATATAAATACTCCAAGAATTCTGAGTTTTCACGGATTCTGTAAAAGTATTTATATATTGGTCTGTTCTTATATTAATAAATCGAGTAGGGGTCATCCCCCTACTCGAAAGATATCATCGGTCAAGCTGACATCTGATTATTTAATTGAGCCCCTGCTTTAAGCGTGAGCTGAGTGAACATTTACCTTAGGATCATACTTTTTTGCTGCATTAAGGAAAAGACCAAGGAAGCAAACTGCAACGAGTATTCCGAAGGGATAAGCAAATGTTCTGTTGTTTGTGAATACAGGGATGAGACCTAAGCACTCCGGAGCCATTGAGAAATATGTTGCGGAAACTGCTGACATGAAAGTTGCAGGAACTGCACATACCCAATAGTTTCTCTTCTCTTTTACAAGATACATTGCACCTGACCAGAGAACAAGCATTGCAAGAGTCTGGTTTGTCCAGGAGAAATATCTCCAGATGACAGCATAGCTGAAAAGTCCGAAGGAATTTCCGAATCCAAGGAAAGCACCGCAGCCGAGAAGAGGTACGCAAAGCTTGAGTCTGTTTGCGTAGGACTTCTGATCGATCTTTAACCAGTCTGAAAGTGTAAGTCTTGCTGAACGGAATGCTGTATCACCGGAAGTGATAGGACACGCTATAACACCGAGCATAGCAAGGATAACGCCTACATTGCCCATGGTTTTAACGCAGACATCATAGATGGCTGCTGACTGTCCTGCTGCAAGAGCCTCTGAAAGACCTGTATTGAGACCGCCGTCAACTGCATAGAGTGAACATCCTGCTGCTGCCCATACAAGAGCGATACAGCCTTCGGCTACCATTGCACCGTAGAATACGAAGTGTCCCTGTTTCTCTGACTTAAGACATCTTGCCATAATAGGTGACTGGGTTGAATGAAAACCCGATATGGCACCGCAGGCAACTGTGATGAACATAAATGACCATACAGGAGTTGTCTTTGGATGCATGTTATAGAAATGATCCCAAAGCTCAGGTGTATGGAAACCGTTTAAAGGAAGTCCGATGATTACACCGATGGCCATGACGATAAGGCAGATTCCGAATACAGGGTAAATCTTACCGATGATCTTATCGATGGAAATGAAGGTCGCGATAAAGTAGTAAGTAAGGATGATTGCAAGCCAAACTGCTGTAGTTGCAAAAGCTCCGGTTACACCCTTGTTGGAAAGAAGCTGAACGATAAGTCCTGCAGGACCTACTGCAAATACTGTACCAACCATTACGAGAAGAACTACTGAGAAACCTCTCATGATAGTCTTCATGGTGTTTCCGAGATACTTACCTGTAACCTCGGCGATGGAATCACCGTTATTTCTCTCACTGAGCATACCTGAGAAGTAATCATGTACGCCGCCGGCAAAGATTGTACCGAAGGTGATCCAGAGAAATACTATTGGCCCCCAAAGAGCGCCCTGAAGAGCACCGAAAATAGGACCAAGACCTGCGATGTTCAAAAGCTGAACCAGGAACAACTTCCACTGTGGTAAAACAACATAGTCAACTCCATCATTAATGGCGACAGCCGGTGTTTCACGGTCGTCGGGACCAAAGGTGTTGTCGACTAATTTACCATAAGTAAAATAGCCTGCAATCAGTAAACAGAGACAAAACAAAAAACTGATCATACATTACCTCCTGTGTAGATTGTTTATTAAATTTTCATATTTATTTTAGAATTAATTGAAAGCGGTTTTCAATAGATTTTAGGAGACTTAATAATATCTGTGAAATGTGTAATAAAAAATATTTTTATTTTGTCTATTTTTTGGGTTGATAAATACATAACGAAAAGTAAAACGGTTTAGTGTCATGATTTAAAGAATAATTACCGGAACGGGTCTGACTGGCATACTGAAAAACTCACCGGGAATCATCCCTGACACATTCTTATAAGGGTGTCACGGGTGATCCCCGGTGAGTTCGGGTCTGCCAATAAAAACTGTCGCATCGGCAGGGGTATTGTTCCTTTTGGTTAATTATTGAGATTGCTGCATTTTTGTTCTTTTTAAAAAGTGTTTGTTTTCATACATTCTCTTATCTGCGATTTCAAAGACTTCAGCTACGGTGTATTCATTATGGAATTTCGCCATTCCGCAGGCGATGACGGCACATTTTCTTTCCGGAGTTTTTCATATTTTCCGGATAATCTTTGAAACTCTTTGTTGTGCTTTTCGTCAAGGAATCCTTTGCGCTGATCTGATGAAGATAGTACGGCAACCATTACAGCCGAAACCTTTGTCACGGGATTCACCGCCACTCTCCAGGCCATGATCTGAATGATCTTTCCGTCCTTTGTCATGTCATCAAGGATGATTCTCTTTCCATCCTCTGCACATTGAAAAACTGCATTAAGGGAAAGCTCTCCGTTTTTACCTTTAAAATCAGATAAATCAAACTCATATGTATTGGCGGAATCCGGGAATAGTTCGTCGATATAGGCTTTAAAAGTAGTATTGTATTTTATGATCTTTATGTGACCATCTTTGCATTCAGTCATGACCATGGGCCAGGTATCAAAATAACTGTCACCGCCGTAAATATCATTTGCTGAAATAGAAAGATTATAAAGATTTACTTTACCAAGCTGGGTATAATAATCCTCTTCCCTGGGATTTTCAAAACCTATCTGTATTCCTTCTCTGTTTCTTTTAATGATTTCTTCCGGAGGTATCGGCTTGCAGAAATAGTATCCCTGAAGCATATCGCAGCCGATATCCTTAAGGAATTCAGCCTGTTTTTTTGTTTCGATTCCTTCGGCGATTGTGTCCATTCCAAGTGCCATTGCCATTCTGACGATCTCGGTCAGTATGATCTTTGCCCTTTCACCTTCGTCGAGCTGCCTTACAAATTGCATATCTATCTTAATCAGGTCAAAGGGTACCTTCTGAAGAATCATAGGAGATGAATAACCGCTGCCGTAATCATCCATCCAGACCTTAAATCCCAGTTCCTTAAAACGATTGATTCTATCAATCATGTAGTCAATGTCATCGCCTACGATACTTTCTGTAATCTCTATAACAATTCTGTCTCTTGGAATTCCTGCCTCATCTACACGTTTTCTGACTTCTTCAACGATATCACAGGCATAAAAATCGGATCTTGACAGGTTTACGGATTGAGGAACCAGATAAAGACCATAGTCTGCCTGCTCTCTCATTTTTACCAAAATAGAATCTACAACATATAGATCGAGCTTAAATATGGTGTTGGATTCTTCGAGAGCAGGTATGAATTCTGCAGGACTAAGGAAGCCCTTTACAGGATCTATCCATCTGGACAGGGCTTCCTCATGACATACCCTGCCATTGGCGGTTCTGATGATGGGTTGATAGTAGACCTTGATCCAACCTTCTTTTATGGCTTTGTCAAGATTCTCTACCACATATTGACGATTCTCAATAGCCGTCATCATTTTTTGGTCAAAAACATACAGCTTTGAAGTAAAGGTATTTTTGCCGGAATCACAGGCCATCTTTGCCCTGTCACAGGCAGCACTTATGCTGATGTTCTCATCCTCATAAACATACATACCTATACGAATACGGAGTTTCTTTTCAATATCGATTCCTGCATTACTTGAGACAAGCTGCTCTGCTGCCGAAAGTCCTTTATCCAGATTCGTATAGATGCAGAAGTGATCCGCGCTGAATCTGCTGCAGTTTTCATGGGTGAAAATCCCGACCAGTTTATCTGTGAATTCCTTAAGAACCTTATCGCCCTCTTCCATACCATATTTTTGGTTATATACCTTCATCCCATTGAAATCGGTAAAGAGAATAACAGGCTTTTTCCCTTTTTCACGGATTCTTTTGCAACCCGCTTCCGCAAGCTCAAAGAAATAAGTCATGGAAGGAAGACCTGTCAGATAGTCATGACTGGTCTGTGCGATAATGCTTCTTTCTGCTAATTGATTCTTAAAAAGATTCATCATGAAGTCTTTTTCGTTTTTGCCGTCTTCAACATAGGCACCCTGGTCCGTATACCAGATAAAAGCCAGACGTGTACCGTCTTCCTTGTGAATATGTCTTCCGTAGGCATGGATGATCCTGTATTCTCCATGCGTTTTGGATCTGTAGATCACATCATAGGCACCGCCTTCAGTTGCGAAACGATAGGCAGCATCCCCCAGAGTAGCCATGTCATCAGGATGTGTATCACGGTACATGTTGTTATCCATGAGAGCATAAACATCTTCTTTTTTCATGCCCTCAAATCCGAACAGATCAATGAAGCCTTGGGAAAGAATTATGGTAATCACTCTTTTATTTATAAACTGATAAACAGCGAAGGGAACATGACTTTTCTCCATCAGTTTAAGTTCTTCGTCACAGTATCTGTATTTTTCCAATTGAGCCCCTCCTGAATTCAATATGTAGGATTAGTTCTTGTGGTATTACTGTTCTATGAAACAGATTTAATCCTGCAAATTATTTAGAGATCATTGTTCTCTCAGATCCATCTGGGTACCGGGTAAAGTGTATCCATCATATCGAAGAAAGCTGCCTTTTCTTTTTCTATAGCAGGCTTTCTTATATCTCCGGAGATGGTCGGGTTTGTCACCAGCTCGAATATCTGATTCATTTTTGTATAACCGCCAAGAACCCTGTTCACCTCAGGGATATCATCACTATGTATCTCCCCAAGGTATGAATGAAGAATTGTGTTCCAAAGAGGTTTTAATATATCTTCTCCGAGACCCATCATAGGTTTTGTCCAACCGGCTTTGGCTCCTGTAACATAAACCTGATACATTCCCATAAGATCCCAGACAGGATGTCCGGTTCCTGAATCATCAACATCTATAAGGATGAACTCATCATCCATCAGCATGATGTTAACGGGATTAAGATTCTGATGGATAAAGGTATTTCTATGAGGAATAGTGCGGAGGAGTTCATGTACTCTCTCTGCTTCCTCTGCCGTGTAGACGCCTATCTCCTCAAGATATTTCAAGTTCCTTAGATACGGCACCCTGGCATCCGGAAGAACTCCCGTTTCAAACTCGGTTGAATGAAGTTTCTTTATAAAGCCTGCAACGAGCTTGCCGTACTTTTCTGTTTCTTCGGGGTGAGATGAAAGAATGCTTGCCAAAGAACCTCCTGACATCATTTCAAAAACGAGACCGTAATGGGGCCCCACTTTAACCATGTCGAAAGGTATTGTCGTAGGAATTCCTCCTGTAAAAATCTTTTTGGCAAGTTCCCTGTCCTTTTCTATCTTCTCCCGGGTATATAAATCTCCCTTATAAACCTTCACTATGGTTTCCGGGTCAAGACGATAAACTTCACAGTTTGGAGCACCGCCCAGTTTTTCACAGCCCTCAATGGAAACTTTCCTGAGGACTTTTTTTACATTAAACAGATCTGTAAACCCTGTTGTTTCGAAAATATCATATACATCACGGCTTACTTCTGTTACAGTAACCGGTTTTCCCAGTTGTTTTCGCACCTTCATGAGAACACGCAGACCCGCACTGGAAATATATTCGAGTTTTTCAGCATCAAAAAGGATTTCCTGCCCTGGTTTCAGGTCATTGATTATCGATAATATCTCTGTTTCAACTTTTGCGGCGTTGTCTGTATTGATCCTTCCCTCAAGGTATATGGTGGTTTTTCCTTTATCTGTGTCTGTTCTCATGCTGCGGCTCCTTTGTATTGATCTGTGAAACGGAGCTATAAAGAAAAGCTCCGGCCAAAAATATCATTATCAGGGCATTCAGTACCCATACACATTAATTTCGTCAAAATAATAAGGAGATATAAGGATTTTTAATCCGTATTTATATAGAAAATGAAAATAAAAAAATGTTGTGTCAGAAAGCATGCCTTATCTCATACTTATTTTTTGTCGATAAATATAAGTAATAAAGAACCCTGAAGGGAGTTTGTGATATTGCCCGTCGTGGTATGAGTATTGAGTGTTCGGGAGACTCATCCCGGAAATTATGTTTAGGAAAGGAGTAATGAATGAAGTACAACCTTAGAAGAAAAATTGCTGCCGGTCTCGCTGCTGCCATGCTTTTAAGTGCAGTGACTGTCAGCCTGTCAATTGTTTCATTTGCGGCAACGTCCTCAAAGGTGACCGGAAAATCGACTGCAGCCAAAAAGAAAGAGCTTTCTATTGGTGAGGTTAAAAAGAATGTTTATGTGAATGACTATTTCGGCTTGAAGCTTGCTGTTCCTGACGGATTCACTTTTGGTGATGAAGCAGCGGTTGCTGAGATAGACGGATCAACCGAGGCATTTATAAAAGATAAGGATGCTGTTATAAAGACTATCAAAAAGGGTGATCCTGTAACCGTTGCTTATGCTGATAATGAAGACAATTATGATAATATCAATGTCACTATAAATCTTGCCGATGTTGAAACAGATCTCAAGAAGCAGCTTGAAGACAGCATTCCGGAAGTAAAGGATACCCTTAAGGAAATCGGTATCACACCTAAGGAGGTATCTGTGGTAAAGGCAAAGGTTTCCGGAAAGGATACATATCTTCTTACCACACATGGACTGATAAGTGATGAATATGACATTTATCAGAAGCAGTATATGGGCACCGAAGGTGATTATACTGTCTGTATCACTTTCACAAGCTTTGCAAGAGATGATACTGATGATATGATCAAGCTCCTTGAGCTGGATTAATACTAAAAAACAGAGGAGTTCAGGTTTTTCCTGAACTCCTTCTTTGCTGTCATCGGGGACGTTTGTCGTCGGCGAGAAACGTCCCCGATGGTTTGTTTATTGTTGAAGCTGATTTTTCATGTATTCAATGAATTCTTCCGGCGGCAGCGGCTTCGAGAAGTAGTAACCCTGCTCATAGTCGCAGCCAAGCTCTGCCATCTTGTTTTTCATCTCTTCTGTTTCGATACCCTCAACAACTATTGCCATGTTGGAGCGCTGGAAAAGTTTTATAAGATCCGGCAGGAATTCAGCTTTTCCGGCGAAGAAGGATCTTGTGAAGGTCAGATCAATCTTTACAACGTGGATCGGAAGATTCATAAGGCTTGTCAGATTCGATGCACCTGTTCCGAAATCATCAAGAGACAGCTCTGCACCCATGGAACGAAGTCCTGCTATCTGCATCTGGATCATTTCGTAATCTTCTATCAGAGACTCGGTTATTTCAAAATCAAACATGTTCATGGATAAACCATGTTTTTTGGCTATATCCGAAAGCTCCTCTGAAAGACTGTGGCTCATGCACTGTATGGGTGAAAGATTTACATTGATATATTTAATCCCTAATTTTTTGGTGTCGGTGTTTTCAAGGAAGATACAAACCTTTTCAAAGATCTGCCGTCCTATTTCGATGATATCTCCGTTCTTTTCTGCTATTGAAATAAAATCAAGAGGTGATATGAAGCCCAGGCTCGGATCATTTAATCGTGCCAATGCCTCTGCCCCTTCTATTATCCCTTCTTTAACAGAATAGATGGGCTGAAAGTAAACTTCAAATCGGTTTGTTGCGATGGCATCTTTAACGGCTTTTTCCAGGGACTTCTGTTTCTTAACGCCTTCAATCATGGCATCGGAGAAAACATAGTTTCCGCGGCGATTTTCTGAATAGGCATTGATCCTGGAGTATCTTGCCAGATCACCCATGGTTAGATCATTGTTGTTTGCCAGATATGCAGGCAGCATCATTGCGGATATCTTCATGGTTACCGGAGTATCACAGCTATTTTGGAAAGCTTCATACTTTTCTTTCCAGTTTTTCATTATTGCTTCCGGCTCTGCAGGCAGCTGTCCCTTCATAAGAATGATAAAGGTTCCGTTTCTGGTATAAAAACAATTATAACCCGGGTAATTCTTCATTACCCAATCTGCCATTCTCTTTAGACTTTCGTTCACCTGGCTGATACCGTAAACAGACTTGGATGTTTCATAGTTATGAACGATCATGACCAAAAGACTATAGGAAATGTTTCTCTCCCAGTAATCGAAGCCTATCATGTCCAGAGCTTCTTTGTTTAGAAGCTTCGTCCTGCTGTCCCGGTATAGATCGGGATTTTCCGTGGTGAGGAAAATGATGAGTATGGAAAGAATGCTGAAATAACTGGTTACCAGCATATGGTAGAACTGCTTTCTGATGATGATACCGAAAAGCAGAAGCAGATTAAAGGAAAGAAGTCCGCCCTTGACTCTGGGTGACAAAGTCTTCCATTTAAACAAAACTATAAGGATCGATAATATGATGTAAAAATAAGTATCAAAATAGATAATGCCGTAGAGAGAACAGTTATGATAACCATCTGCCGCAATGGTATAGATAGCCGAGGTCCAGGGGGTTGAAAAAATCAGGAAGATCGCTACCATGGCCGGGATGGAGGCAATGACCTTATACAGAGAGTTGTTCTTGAGGAAATGTGAGGTTTCTGCAGTATAGGCAAAAAGTGCCCAGCCTCGTACGATGAATCCGAGAAAATATGCATGATTGATGGCATACATGACCCACAGAGGAAATTCTGTCCAGATCTCATTCATCTCACAGGAAATGATATCGGCCGAAGTCATCACCAGATTGGCAACCATAACAAGCCAGAAGCAAAAGCTCTGGCCTACGGGAAGATTCCTTCGTACTCCATAAAACACAAGAAGTATTATCTGGATAGGAATCGTTGCTATGGCAAAGTCGTAGTTAAAGTCACTTATCCAGTTAATCATCAAACTCTCCTATTTCTGTAATACAATAAGCATCAGCATCGTCCTGTTTTGTAAAACGATGTTAATGCTAAAGTATAGTTTTTATTTCTTTAAGAACTTCAGTAACCTCTCAGTGTAGTCGGGTGCACAGTCATATGCTGCGTGACCGTATCCGTCATACATATAAAGCTCGCAATCCGGGCTGCCGGTGAGATGTGCGGCAATGATTTCAGAAGCTTGTCCGCCCAAAACATTATCGGTCTTCGAGCCTATAACCAGTGTCGGGCAGGTAATCTTAGGAAGCTCTTCTGTGATGTTAAAATTCCTAAGGCTTTCAGCGAGAACGATAAAGCGGGAAAAATCTTCCTCTGTTACGGTTTTTGAAATCTGTATAAACCCTGTTTTGATTGTTTCAAAAACATCTTCCGGATAAACCTTTTCTCCGAAATTCATATATAACCCTTCCCCGTTTCTTTCCTTTGCAAGTCTTATCCAGTTGTCAAAGACAGAGAAGCCTTCTTCGCTTATATGGGAAGAGGTGGATCCGAGTAAAAGCTTCTTAACCAGTCCGGGATGTCCCAGGGCTATCTCCATTGCGATCATTCCGCCCTGGGATGCGCCAAAGATGCAGACATTGGAAAGACCAAGTTCTTTTATGGCTTCTACAGTGTCTTCTGCCATATTTTTAATAGTATAAGGTATATTTAGAGTTCCTTTTTTTCTGTCAAATACATAAATTGTATAATCATCAGACAGCAGTTTGTAGGCATTGGCCATAAGCTCAGCCATAGGCATGACACTCTGGGCACTGAGACCCGGAATCACCACGAGATTTTCGGCTCCTTGGCCGAATTTACAATAGTCCATTGAGAAATGCTGTGTTGTAACTGTAGCTACCTGTGCGGTCATCGGATTTTCTCCTTGTTATCGATATTTATAATCTGAAACTTTAGTCGACAGCTTTTTTATTAATATAAATCATTCATTTTTCAGGATAAATTGAGCCGGGAAACAGGTTTATATCTGATAAAACTATCCCCGGCACCGGAAACATTCAAATATGCCTTACAACTTCGAATCTCTGAAGCTTCACAGGTTCATCAATGTCTATCCCACCCTTCTGTCTCGCGATGGAGATCTGCTGTTCAACAGTATCCACTCCGTCAAGATCAGGAAGAAGCAGGCCCCTTCTGTTTCCGCAGCTTACTATGACACCATATCTTTTTACGTCAAGCTCTTCAGGACCGGAAATATCTTCGGGGTCACCGAGGACGTCAACATTGATATCAAGATATGGTAGTTCATCCGGCGTAATGGGATTGAATCTGGGATCCCGGGTGGAGGCACTGATGGCGTTCCGGATGATTTCCTCGGCAACAGATGATGTTGTTGGAAGTATGGTTCCGATACATCCCCGCAGACGACCGTCCTTATGGATGGAAACAAATGCTCCGGCTCTTTTCTCAAGCATTTCAGCCGGAAGATCATTGGGAAGCTCCAGTTTTCGATGGTTCAGTATGTAGCTCTCGAGAGAAGCCCTTGCGAGACGTACGTACTCATCGGAATGTTCAGCTTTTTTACTTAATTCATCTTTGATCATATTCAGGTACTTTTCACGAAAATGTCTGGAATCATCCGGACCTGTCGGATAAAAAGAAACAATCCCGTAACCTACTCCGGTGATGTCCTGATGAGAGTAGACTCTGGATTTTACATTTATCCCATCCCAGGCTCCTGCCATGATGACAAAGGAACGGTGGCCGCACTCTGCTGCTCTTTCACAAAAGTCCTCATCGAAGTCGAACATTTCCTGAAAAGCGGCTCTTTTTGCAACGTCCATTATCCTCTCGTCATAAACAGGACCTTCAGAGGCAAAACCGTAGGGACCGTGGGCCTGTAATTTATGGGACAAGTCACCGCTAGCCACGAACACAACCCGCCGGTTACAGTCATTAACTGCCATTTGGATTATTTCTCCCAGGTGATAATGTTCAGGGAGTCCAAGTCCCGAAAGACCTATGCGAATGATTTTACCGTCTTTGTATTTGTTTCTAATAAACCATAGAGGAACCATGGTTCCGTGATCGAGTATCGGGTTCTTTTCGCCTAGGGTTCCTGCCGGAAAATTCTCTGTTTTGGCCAAAGCGCAGATCCTGTCACGAAGTTCCTCATCATAGAGTTCATCAAATGTGACTTCAGGTGCTCTGAATCTTGAAAAATTTCCTCTGGCGCCCTTTCCCGGAGAAATATGAAAGTAATCCGAATACATGATGCTGTGGGGGCTTGTGATGATGATGGTTTCAGGTTTAAGGTCGGCTATTTCATCCGCCACTTTCTCATAAGAATCTATCGTTTCCTGAACACTTTTCTCACCGCCCTGTCCGACGGCAGGGATTATAAGAGGTGGATGTGGCACCATAAATGAAGCAAGTATAGGCATAGAAATACTCCTTCGGTATAAAACAACTCATTGAGGATATTTTTAGAACCAGAAACAAATCACGGAGTGAAGGGGATTTGTTTCTGGTTAATTGCAGTATTAAATATGGTCAAATTTGGGGCTTATAATTCATTCAGCATCTTTTCAGGATCGTCAGCGGCCTTTACCTTGTCATTGGCTTTTATGATGATACCTTCTTCGTCAATAAGGTAGGTTGTACGGACTACGCCCATGGATACTTTTCCGTAATTCTTTTTCTCTTTCCAAACATCGTAGGCTTCGATCACCTTGCGCTCAGGGTCTGCCAGAAGTGTAAAGGCAAGACCATATTTCTCCTCGAACTTTTTGTGGGAGGCAACTGTATCCTTGCTTACACCCAGAACCACTGCTCCCTTTTCTCTTATCTGAGGATATCGTTCTGAAAATCCGCAGGCCTGTTTTGTACAGCCCGCAGTATTGTCCTTGGGATAAAAGTAAAGGATGACTTTCTGTCCTTTGTACTGATCAAGGGAATGCATTACTCCGTTCTGATCCGGAAGTTCAAATGACGGTGCTTTTGTGCCAACTTCTAACATATGTGAAACCTCCTACTCATCTATAGATGTGTTTCTTACGCCATTTATTTCTGACATACAGATTAAGATCTAACCGGCTATAAAGACATGGTTAAGACACCTTACATCCGGTAAGGATGTTATCCTTCTCAGTCGACATGATAAATGTAGTTTGATTTTCTCGGTGCAGCTTCATTTGCGGGACCTGCGGCATATCCCAAAGCACAGTGGCCGATGCCTTCGTAGTCACCTTCGATGCCGAGCTTTGCGAGAATCTGCTTTCCGAAATCGGATTCAAATTCCTGCTTTGCTCTGTGAATCCAGATGTTTGCCACACCGAGACTTTCAGCCGCATTCATAAGGTTTCCCATTACGAGAGAACCATCATAGATATATGTTGGAACAGATTTGTCAGCCAGAACGATAAGGATAACGGGTGCTCCGTAGAACGGATCAAAGTCTTCCTTCCAGCCGCCGATCTTTCTGTTTTCCTCTGAGATGGCATCTCTCAGTTCCTTATTGGTGACAGCAATGATTATAGGACTCTGCTTTCCCATTCCGGTTGCGGAATAGGTTCCCGCTTTTAAGATGGCATCAAGCTTTTCTTTTTCAACCATATCAGGCTTAAATTTTCTGCAGCTTCTTCTGCTCTCAAGTACCTTTAATGTCTCGTTCATAGTTCGGTCCTCCTTTAATGTGATAAGTGTGTCAAAAACGATAATGAATAATTTCGTATAAGGATGTTTTGATGGTGTACTACATCCTCATCGAATAGTGTTTGCTATTAAACAGTATACTTCATCCCGGCATATGTTTTTTATTTAAATATTTTTGCGATTTATGGCTTCCAGCAAGCCACTACAGCCCTTAGATATCTCTCGATATGCCGTCTCGAAATCTCTCGTATACCAGGGGTCATCAATTATGGCATCAGGAGTATCCGTGTACTCCATGAGATAATGGACTTTATTATCCGGATCATTATCAAAGAGCCTGTTGAGGTTATATTTGTTTTCTTCATCCATGGCGATGATCAGGTCAAATGTCTCGTACTCGGTTTTATTGACCCTCCTGGCATGATGATTCCCGATAGGAATATGATGTCCCTCCAAAGCCCTTTGCATGGGAGGATAAATAGGATTACCTATTTCTTCCATTGAGGTCGCCGCCGAATCCACAAACACCTCCTCGGAGAGATGTTCTTCTTGCAATAAATAGTTCATTATGTAATGCGCAGAAACCGATCTGCAGATGTTGCCGTGGCAGATGAATAGTATCTTAATCATATAGTTTTTCCTTGTGCGTTATGCCGCTATCGCGTTATCATTGATGCTTTCTATAACCTTCCGGATTCCCATCCAGACATTTAAATCTGTAAATATCTCAACTACGCTACCCTGATCCGTAAACGGTGATTCCTGAAGAACGGACAAGTCTTTCATCATGCCGTTAAGAACGATATACTCCACAATCTGGTTCACAAAGTATATCTGCCGGCTATCGAGGTTAGCTCCCTCCAAATACTCTGAAAATGCTGCTTTGGCCGCATTCATATCAAGGCCGACGATTTCACGTACGAGCTCCCCCAAAGGCTTAGAGCCATATTCCTGCTCATATTCTTCCTTAGTGCCAAGTTCTGACCAAAGAACTTTTTCTAGCGCTTCTATGTCGTCGTGAGACAACGGAATATTGGACTTAAGCTTCTTGATTGCCTCATTATCCTGATGTTCACGGATATAATATTCCGCTTTTGCTTTGTAATTCTTCAGATCATCGTTCTCAAGCTCGGACTCATTCCAGGTAACATCGAGGATGTCATCCTCAAAGTTCGTATCGTAACGAAGCTTGGTATGAGGAATATACTTCATGAGATTACGAAGCTTTTCTCTGATTTCCTCAAACTCGTTTATGCCGCAGTTATCGATATAATCCGTATGAAGTATCTTATCGATAAGTTCTGCCTGTACCTTTATTTCCGGTATGTTTGCAACGCTGGCGATACCCCTGACACGCTTAAACAAATCACTGCGGGCTTTTCCGTATTTCTTACCCACAAGGTATGCAAGTTCTATACCATACATAAGTGCATCGAAACGTACCGCACTTGCCTCATCATCGTTCGGGAGAATCAGCGGAGCAAGTTCCTCACGTACGATCAATGTATCTTCATACGTCAGAGTCTGATAATTCGCCTCATTTGAATACAAGTCAACATACTTCAGGTGCTGCCTTACCGCAAAATTTTCACGCGGAAGTTCCTGCACCTTACCGGTCATCATCTCTACCAGGGCATTACGGTACGCTATAAGCCTGTCTACCTGATATTCCAGATCCTGTAGCTTATATGTAATCTCAAACTGCAAGTTAAAGATCGCTCCCTGAAGCGCGATCATATTCGCAGTAGGTTTTCCCTTGCTCATGCGGAAAAACTCAAAGTTACCGCAGAAATCAAAAATGTAAAACTTACTCTTGTCTTCCCCATCAATGAGTCCCGGACAAAGTCTGGTACCGCGTCCAATCATCTGCCAGAACTTTGCATAACTCATGACCTTCTTAAAGAACACAAGGTTCAACACTTCCGGTACATCGATACCGGTATCCATCATATCGACGGATATCGCAATCTGAGGCAGCTTATTAGGCTCAGAGAACTCATCAATAAGAGTCTGGGCATAGTTGATCCTATTGTCGATTACCTGAGCAAATCCATTCAAATGCGGGTAATCCTTATTAAAGATTTCAAGAATCTTCTCCGCATGGTCATGGTTCTTTGCAAAAATGATCGTCTTACCAAGCTTCTGACCATAATCTATCTTGATACCCTCTGTCATAACAGTGTGCAGTACCTGACGGATGGTATCTTCATTGAATATCCATGAATTGAGCGCGGATGAACTGATGACTTCCGGAACATCTCCGTCTTCCATCTCAAATGTGCTCTCATAAATAGCTTTATCTTCATCGGAAAGATCCGCATAAACGATTCCCTGTTCTATAAACTTAAGCTTAGTTTCTACAGACAGGAAATCAACAAGATATCCGTCGGTTACAGCCTGACCGAGCTCATAACCGTATGTAGGAACTCCGGGCTCCAATTCAAATATTTCATAAGTATTCTTATCAATATCGTCTTTCGGTGTAGCCGTCAGACCTACCAATGGAGCATCAAAGTAAGTAAAGATATCTCTGTATTTGTTATAAATGGATCTGTGCGCCTCGTCACATATTACAAGGTCAAAATGGCCACTGGTAAACAGTTTCTGATCCTCAACCTTTACAGAATCAATGCAGTTCATCATAGTCTGATACGTAGAGAAAACGCAGTGAGCATTATAGTTATCCTTCTCTTCACAAAGGTTTGTCACCGAAAGGGATGAATAGTTGTTTACAAACGCCCTCTTTGCCTGAGTTACAAGCGATGTCCTGTCCGCAAGGAAAAGGATATTCTTAATCCATCCTGCATCAAGAAGTACATGGCACAGTTCGATTACAGTTCTTGTCTTACCGGAACCAGTTGCCATGACAAGAAGGGCTTTTCTACGGTTCTTCTTATCGAAGCTGTCACATACAGCTTTAATTGCAGCTTCCTGATAATAGCGACCGGCAATCTTTTTATCTACATTTATATGATCAAGGGATGTCCGCATTCTTCTGAGATTGAACATTTTTTCAAGGTCTGCCTTGGAGTATATGCAGGCAACCTTTCTCTCCGGATACTGTCCATCAATAATTCTTGTTTCAAAACCATTTGTTAAAAAAACACACGGTCTTCTCTTATACTGTTTCTCTAAAAGATCCGCATAAAGTTTTGCCTGCTGACGTCCCTTAGATACGTCAACGCAGGTTCTCTTTGCTTCTATAACAGCAAGCGGCTTATGAGTATTGTCATAAAGAACATAATCCGCATAGCCGACTTCGGATTTATTAGGCATTCCCGGAAGTTCTACTTCATTGATCCAGTCGGAACCTTCTTTCCAACCGGCATCCATAAGCATGGCATCAATATAAATCTTTCGTGTTTTATACTCAGAAAGATCCAGCGGCTTCGGAACATAGGTCTCGGCCTGCTCTTCACGACGGGATGTCAGTTCTTTCTTTAAAGCAGAATTCTCAGCAATAAGTTTTTCAATATCAACGTCCGGGAAATCCTTTGTAACCTGTTCGGTTTCGCCCTTTGTAAGCAAAGACTTGTCAAAGCTGTGCTCTTCGTATTCATCAGCATAGCAGTAACACACAAAGTCAAAGAAAATCTGAAGGTTCTCAAGGCAGAGTATCGCCTGGTCTTCTGTGATCTTCTTGCCGGAATGAGCAGCATTGTTACCCATCTTACGGATGAAATCCATACGCTTCATGAGGTCTTCATCGATGATATCTCTGAATTCCTCTGTGCTCATAAGACTTATCAGATTATTCTGATAAGGCATAGATAGAGAAGCATCGACCGAATACATCCACTTTATTGCAAACTCCATCGCCCTGCGGCAGTTGATGATGCAGGAGGTAGGATCTATATATAATATTTTCTCAGCCGCAATCGCCACATCGGAAAATGTGTTAAACTTCGGCTCCTTTTTCAAATAATCGAAATTTGTCATAGCTACGAAAAACGCATGGCCGCGGAGACGGTTAAAGCAGGACATGCAAGCTTGCTTGCAATGGACTGCTTTAATCGGATCAGCGGGCTATGTGGCGACAGCCACACAGCGAAAAAGCCGCAGGCTTTCGAGCGGTCATGCCCTATGCCTCCTTTCAGTTCAGAATCTCATGTACTCTTTCCTGTACCATTTTACTGATTAGTTTTAATCTATCCGATGAATAATTATATGCACCTACTTTTTGTAGGTTATATGTTAACATCTTTCTCAATTTTTCTTTTAATCTGCTGTCCATTATCTTTTTTGCTTCCTCTATATAATCTTCATATACACTGGGAAGCAATGTACCGGCATATTCCTTAAGTAGTTTCTCATCTGCCCAGTTTTCTTCTCCTGCTAGATTAAACAGGGAATTTCCATGGTCAAACAGTGGTGCCGGAGCTATTATCTTATTTGTGCATCCTTCAGCCATGCATTTACAGATTTAATTCACTTATTATTTGTGCTGCAGCCTTATCTGCATCCAAGCCTGCTATATTTACTTGATGCTCTATCTTTGAAAAAGCCGGTTTAAAGTATCTTATATCCTCTTTTATAGCCTTGATATATTTACTCTTCCGAGCGTTCTTATATTCATCATCATGATATGGCTCATCATTTTCATCAGTGAATATCAATCTGTCAAAGATATTTTCAGGTGTATCTTGTATTTCCACACAAACCACTTCAGATGAAGCCTTCTTCAGATATGTGGTGTAATACCTCGTGTAGTATATTGGTGGCACAGCCATAACTTTGTTATCATCCTTCTTTATGAGCTGCTCAATAATATATCCTCTCTTCTGATCTCTTTCTGCTGCATAGGGATTAGCTTTTATAAAAGCATCAATATTTCTATACCCATAAAAGCTCTTAATTTCATCATCGATATCATAGAAACTATAGCCAAGCTTCTCTGCCATTATTCTTCCAATTGTGGTTTTTCCTACATTTGATACACCAAACAATAATATATTCATGTCTTTATCCATAATATTCCTGCATCAGACTATCAAATAATTTCTTAGTTTCATCCAGCGACTTCTGCACTGCATCTTTTATTTGTCGACTTGTTTTACAAACGTCATAAACTGTTTCTGCAAGTCAATTGGTGGCACTATTAACTGTGAAATAGATAAATACTCCGACATCTCATTTAAAACTGTTGCCATCTTTTCTTCCATACTGGTTTCTCCTTCCAAAGATACCAGCACTCCTGCAACCACATTTTTATTCTTTTATATGATTTTCAAGCTCCAAAAATCGATCAAAGTCGCTTTGGAATAATCTGTCTTGTATTATTCTATACTTCTCATATTCTGTTTCAGCATATATTTTTGCCTCTTCGGCACTAACTTTTCCCTTATCCTTTAAAATCTCATGATCCATCAATGTCAAAAATCCATCTAATCTAATTTCCCAATCTGACATTGTCATTGGAATATTTCTCATTGCCATACTCTCCGCCAAGTCTAAATATGCTGTAACCATTCTAGAAAGAATATTTAACTCTTCTTCTGAGAGATAATTCTTTGCAATTGAAACGTCATATTTATGTATCTTGCTATTTGGCGAACCTTCCCATGAGGTTAATCCCATGTTATCTTTTTCTGCATTAGCTCTTTCTACTATAAGTTCAGCAGCCGTATGACCATGTACAGCATAGTGCAATTTATTTTGCACTGCAGCAAAAAATCTTCTTGTTTCTTTTGCAGTCAAATCGTAGTCTATTGAAGTCGCATATATATCTGTTATTTTCTGATAAAACTTTCGCTCTGATAAACGAATTTCACGAATACGCTCGAGTAACTGTTCAAAGTACTCTTTTGTTAGAATGCTTCCGCCTTTTTTTAGACGTTCATCATCCATAGCATAGCCTTTTACGGTATACTCTTCTATTATAGTATTCGCCCATTTTCTAAATTGTACTGCTTTAGGAGAATCGACCTTATTTCCCACGGCTATAATGGCCTTTAAATTATAATGCATGGTATTATACTCTTTACCGTCATTGGCAGTTATTCGAAATTTTCGAATAACTGAATCCTCTTCAATTTCACCATCTTCATACAATTTGTGAAGATGATAATTAATAGTATTCGTACCTACATTATAGAGTACACCCATCATTTTTTGTGTAAGCCATACATTTTCATCTGCATATACAGCCTCAACTCCGCCTTCACCAGTTGCAGTGATAAATGTTAAATACTCAGCTACAGATGACCTAATTGTTACTTCTTTTTTCTTAGCCATTTTGACTTATTCTCCATTATCTATTATCCAAAGTATTCCTGCATCAAACTGTCAAATAACTTCTGCGTTTCATCTAACGATTTTTGCACTGCAACTTTTGATTGAGCGAGCCTGCGAGCGATGCTTCGTAACTGCCAGGTTACGAAGATGCTGCAAAGTCTAACCAAAATACTGTTGCATTAAGCTGTCAAATAGCTTCTGTGTTTCATCCAATGATTTCTGCACCACAACTTTTGATTTGTCGACTTGTTTAACGAAGTCTGCAAACTGATTCTGCTTATCAAAGGAAGGCAACGGTATCCTAAACTGCTTTACATCTTTCACATTAACATGTGCTACTGTAGACGCATTATTCTTTCCAACCGCCTGACGATAAACATCATCAGATATAACCGCATGAAGTAAATACTCAGAGGTACATTTCGTGTAATCAGGTCTAAGAAGCATAACTCTTTGACCAAGGCAAAATTTATACCCTTCAGGCAAAACTGCTGCATTTCCAAATGTTCCCTCTCTTCCATACACTATATCACCCGCTTCTGGACGAAGCCTTGAAACACGTTCTTCATATTCTTCATCTGACACGTATCTCATACTATCCCAAATTATATATCCCTTCTTAATCTCAGAAGTTCTAATCGCAGGGTTCTTTAACTCTCCCTCATATTTCGGGGTTGTGTGTGGGCAATCAACAATCTCTGAGCATAATTCTTCTACTGTTTTTATTGGCGATTCACCATCTTCAAAGAGCTCGACAAATCGGGCTTTGATAAGTTCATCCAATTTTTCTAATTCTTGCTGCCTATTATCTATTACAGAACTAAGTTTATCCAGAACCTCTACTATTTCATGCTGCTTTACAATGTCATGGATACTAATCTTAACACTTGACAACGTAGCCTTGTTAAGCGTTTTTCCCATAACAGCTTTGTTTGTCCCTTCTTCCCAGTTTTTTCCAGAAAACATGTAATAGATATAATCAGGAAGGAGCTCCACAACATGCTTATCTCTGAATGACATAATCGCTTCATTCGAATACATTGGTTCTGGAGTTATCGCTGTCTTACCAATAGATAACTTGAAACTCATTATGACCGTATTGGCTGGAATTAAGCTGATTCCGCTCTCATTCACAGCTTTATCTGACAGGTATTCCTTGGTTTCTTCAATATACTTACCACATTTTGATAAATCTGCTATTGATATCCACTTATTATCTTCAGAATCCCAATACTCCGGATTGTTTCTTGATGGCGTTTTTCCCATCTGAAGATCAAATATTTCATCTAATCTGTATTCCATCTATCATCCCTACAAATCTTTCTTTTAATTGATCCAAGAACATTTGTTTGATATACTATTTAAGTGCTACCAGTACATCGGTAGGCGGTTAGTCCTTCTATCAGGGGACTGTGACCTCTGTTTATATAGAAATCTCTTTCGAGAAATCTCATAATGGAGGAACTTGAATATGCTCACAATTAATGACTTGATTGCAGTTATTGCACTTTGTGCAACTTTCTATAGTCTTGGCTATAATCGTGGTAAGCATGATTCCAAGACACAAAAATAACCGCCCGAGCCTTGGAAACTTAGAGCGGTTACTTTAACTAAACTAAACATCTTGGGCTAACCGTCTACCGGTAGCACTTCTTTTCAATAACTATCTTACCATCACCACTCGTTATCGTCAAACAAATATTCAGTTGTAATATCAAGTTTTCCGGAGTGTCTCATTCGCATTCCGCTTCGCTACATGCTCATGCGTCCTGTCGGACTATGCATCCAATCTGCCAAGCGTCTGCCCGTGAGCAAGCTCCCGGCAGCCGTTGCCATCTTGTCTGCGCACTCCTCGTTACCTCGACAAATCTCAATAGTTCTACCAATTTCCCGACCTCAGGAAATTGGTCTCAAACCCGTGACAACTTGTCACGCCTTCAACCGGTTACACATTGTAACCGATTGCATCACTGCGCCAACAGTTTCTCCAGCTCATCCATTTCCTTACTGATCTGCTTCTCAATCTCTCTGATATTCGCCATAATCTCCGATGTGGGTGGGTACTCTACCGCAACATATTCAACTTCTTTATACTTGTTTATAGAGAGGTCATAGTCATTATCAGCAATTTCCTTTTTAGATACCATAAAGGACTTATCTGTACGTTTTCTGTCCTTTTCAGCCTCAAGATTCCTAAAACGACTGATTATATCAGGGATATCGTTATCCTTGATCTCAGTACGCTTATCATCAAGACTGAAGCCATCAGCAGTCATATCATAGAACCATACATCGTCTGTTCCGCCATGTCCTGTCTTAGTAAAGATAAGTATTCCTGTAGAAACACCGGCATATGGCTTAAACACACCGGAGGGCATAGAGATTACTGCTTCAAGGCGCTGATTTTCTACGATTTCCTTTCTGATTGCCTTATGTGCATTGGAAGATCCAAAGAGCACTCCATCAGGAACGATACAAGCGCATCTTCCGCCAATCTTAAGCATTCTTACAAACAGCGCAAGGAACAAAAGCTCTGTCTTCTTGGTTTTGCATACCTTTTGAAGGTCTGTTGATACGGTATCTGCATCAAGATTACCCTTAAAAGGTGGATTTGCCAAAATAAGGGTATACATATCCTTATCCGGGTTCTGATCAGATAAGCTGTCACGGTACTCAATAAACGGGTTCTCTACTCCGTGAGTCATCATATTCATGGCGCCGATTCGAAGCATAGTTCTGTCCATGTCATATCCGTGGAACATATCATTCATGAAGTGATTTCTGTTCTGTTTATCAAGAAGTACTTCCTTCTTGTATTTTTCTCTTAAGTAGTCTCCGCTGGTAACAAGGAATCCGGAAGTTCCGCAAGCTGGGTCGCAGATAAAGTCTGTAGGCTTCGGATCCATCATCTCTACCATCATACGGATGATATGTCTCGGAGTTCTGAACTGACCGTTAACGCCGGACTGAGCAATCTTAGAAAGAAGGTACTCATATACATCACCACGGATGTCTGTCTGGTGTAGTTCTTCCATCATGGAATATATTTCATCCATAGCGTCAACAATCTTGGAGAGCATCAAAGGAGTGTTTACCTTAAAGATTGCGTCATCCATGTATTTGCTATAGGCAGAGTTCTTGTCTCCGTGAAGATTCTTTATAAAAGGGAATACCCATTCCTGGACAACTGAATACATTCTCTGTGCCGGGAAGTCGTGGAAAGTAGACCACTTAAGCTGATTACCATCAACCTTACGGTCTCCAATCTCAACTTCATCTGCAAATATGCTCTTGTAAGAAAGCCCAAGCATGGCAGCTTCCTTTGCACGGAGGTTATCTGTATCATCCAGATCCTTTATGAACATGAGGTATGTCATCTGCTCAACAACATCGAGCGGATTTGTGATCCCGCCGTTCCAAAAGATTTCCCACAAACTATCAATCTTATTACCAAGTTCTCCGGTCATTATAGTTCTCCTTTATTCCTTATCTCTGTTCCAAACGTATTTTGTATATCTGCCGCCACCAATCTTTATTATGCTTTCCGATGACAGAAGTTCTGACAGAGCCCTCTCAACAGTTATGCGGCTTATGTCAGGGCATTTCTCCATGATCTGCGACTTTGTGATCTCTCCGTAAGTGTTCTTGATCAGTTCAGCCACGCGCTCAGGCTTTGAAAGACCGCTTGTAACCAAAGTCTCTACCCTGTCAGAAAAATCCCTGTATGCGGCCACTACCACGCCGAGTATGTACTTCACAAATGGAACGTAATTATTCTCTTCCTCATGCCAGTTAAGGGAGCTTTCCTGCAGACACTCATAATATGATTCCTTTGTCTTTTCAATCAGGTGCTCGATACTGATATATTTTCCTACGATGTATCCTGCCCTGTACAACATCAGCAATGTAAGCAATCTGCTCATCCTTCCATTTCCGTCATTAAACGGATGGATGCAAAGGAAATCCAATATAAACATCGGTATCAGAAGCAGTGAATCTATAGTTCCGGTTCCGAGAGCTTTGTCAAATTCATTACAAAGATTCTCGATTGCCTCGGGCGTTTCCCATGCAGGAACCGGTCTGAATCTTACAAATTTGTTGCCCTGTTCATCCTCTTCCTCAATGATGTTATCCGCTGCTTTATACTTTCCACCTATATCATAACCTTCAAACTTATATAAATCTCTGTGAAGCTGAAGGATCATATTCGGTCTTATCGAGATGTAATCATGACTCTCATGGATTGTATTAAGTACATCCCTGTATCCGGCAATCTCTCGCTCGTTTCTCGTCTTAGGCGTAGTCTTATCTTTAACTAGCGCTTTCAGTCTCGCATCAGAAGTGTAGATACCCTCAATCTTATTGGATGCTTCGGTACTCTGAATCTTCGCAATCTCAACAAGTTGCGTCAGCGTATCAGCCTTCGCTTCTATAAAAAGTGACTGCTCTCCTTTATACTCATGGATTTGCGTAAGCAATGCCACGATTTCCGGTGTCAGTAATTTTTCCCATTTTTTACTGTAATCAAAATTTCTCATTTAAACATCCTCATTCAAACATCAATTCACTCATAAATGGATATAATGATGCACTTAAATAATAACACTCATTATACTCATTGCCAACATTAATTGCATCGTTTTTATGAAAATGATGCAATTAAGCAATTGATGATGTAATTAAATAGTTTATCTATAAAATAGTTAGGTCGTATTAGATTCCGAATTGATTGCTAAGGATCTTCAATACACCATATATCTTTCTAATAAAAAAAGCCCTCGGAACTTTTGTACCGAGGGTAAACTAAAGGAACGGCTCTTTGATATCATATTATAATTTGTAAAATGTAAGGTAGTTTCCTTCATGCTGCTTGCTTTCATACATTGCTTTGTCAGCATTCTGATAAAGTGTGGCAAAGGGCTCCCTGTTCTCCTTTGAACACAGTACCGCGCCGACGCTTATCCTGAGTTTCCAGTCTGACATTTCCTCAAAGGAAATCTTATCTATATTTGCAAACAGTCTGTTAACCACCAGCCGTCCGACGTCTTCATTTTCAACGCCTGATGCAAATGCCACGAACTCGTCACCGCCCAGTCTGAATACAACGTCAGTATCTCTGAAGGATTCTTTCAGACAATTTGCCAGAGCGATGATGACCTTGTCACCCATATCATGACCGTAGGTATCATTAACATATTTAAAATGATCTGCATCAAAAAGAAGCAGCATTCCCGTTTTGCCTTTTTCGAGAAGTGAATATATCCTGCTCTCTCCTCCGCTTCTGTTTAAGATATGTGTTAATGCATCTGTCTCTGCAAGATTCTTGAACAGCTCCTGCCTCTTTTTGTCCTCATCTATTGATTGGATTGCCCACAGAAGCTTTTTGATGGAACCGTCCGTTTCCCGTTCCACCACAATAAAGTGCATGCGGTTCCACTCTCCCTTTCTGTCAATGTATTCATGGGAGATAGTCTTCAGATCACCGATACGTTCAGGCAGGGTATCAAAATCCATAAACTGCACCAGCATACTTCTGGAAGATTCTGCGGCCAGATGCTCTGCCATTTCTTCAAGCTTATCATTGGTAAATTTATTACCGCTGTTAAATACATCCTTATAAACAAGGCTTTCCCTTATGGGTTTAACTTTGCCGTTTCTGATATCAATGAGCTCCATATTGGTATAAATATCGGAAATTGCCCGGATCTCACTATGCAGTTCTCCTGCTTCCTTGTGCTTACTCATATAAATGCTGAATACAGCAAAGAACACCATAAATATAGCCACAAGTATCACTCCTGAAATCAGGTAAATATGTTTTATATGACCAAGGATCTCCTTTTCACTGAGGATGAGGACCGAGTACCAGTCATTATTTACCTGCTGGCAGAAAACCAGCTCTCTTCCATTTTTTGAATTTATTGAAGACACACCGTTCTTTATTTCAAATATAGTGGATACAAGCTCCTTTTCATACTCGTTACCGAGTATGAGATATTCTTTGCCGATCTCATCGTGATCAGAATGAGCTACGACCATACCGCTTTTATCGATCAGCATAGCGGCATCTACCCTTTGAGACTGAAGCATACGGTCTTCCAGCTTCTGAACACTGTCAAGGAAAATGTCCATGGAAATTACGCTTTCACCGTCACTCAGGAGCTTACTTACAGACATCATAAGTTCAAAGGTTTGAAAATTATAGTAAGGCTTTACAAAAGCAACCTCTCCTTTTGCATTTTTTGCTTCAATGTACCAGGGTCTTTCTGTAGCCACGTAATCATCTGGCTCTATCCAGCCGGATCCATCCAGATACTCGCCTCTGCAGTAGCCGTATATTCCTGTATAATTACTGTCTATAAGTCTGGAATAAACAGCTGTCTCGTTAATAAGAAAATCCTTTATCTCCCTATTGGTGCAGCCTTCCTCCATCATTCCCTCTATATTTTGTGCTGTGAAATTAACGGCATCTCTCGGAGTATTCAGATAGTAGGAGACTTCATAGGACATCTGTATGGCACTGTTATTCCACATGCCTATCAGATTGTCTTTTGATACCTGATACAGAGTATATAGGATGAACAGGATGATCACTACAACCAGGGATATACCTAAGCCAAGAGTGATCAGCGATCTCTTTTCATTTTTTTGAAGTGTTTCCATGTTGTTTCCTCATTAGGTCAGCGTTCTGAGATTACATATAACTAAAGGGACGATCGTTAAAGCCTGCTGTAGAAATACTATGCAGACATAGAGACACAAAACCTTGTATCTTATTTCGACTAAGGCTCATCTTCTTATAAGGTGTCATGAAATTTTTGATATTTCGATGATGAATAGTTCATACCACAGAAAGCCCCCCGGAAACACTACGGGGAGCTTCGAATCATATGGAATTTGATTATTTCTTGTATGCTGCAATACGTTTTGCTACGTTATCCTTGATATTGTTGTAAAAAAATGAGTAGTCACCGTTGTGGAAGCTTGCAGTACCGAATACATCAGGTAATCCCATCATTGGCTCATATTTTGCGTTGGTCAAAATCACTCCACGTTTAGGGATAACCTGAGCATCAGCACCGATGTCGCTGATTTCGGTTTCTCCGGTTTCTTCGTTCAATATAAGGGTGCCCAGGTTTTCACTTACAGGTGCATAGGTATCGTCAAGTTTCCAGTTTAAAGGATTAATGCTGACAGCCTCCGGCATGACTACGGCATTCGGCAGATTATTCTCCACGTTCTCCGGACCTTCGGTGTTCCAACTGATAATAACGCCGGTGTCTGTTTCACCTGTCGCAAATTTCAGGTGTGGATTTGCCTTTAGTTCTGTCTTTGTAACAGAAAAACCAATAAGGTATGCTGCCACCATGCGTTTATAGTAGTCTGCATGCTCTTTAAAGTAGTTCTCAAGCAGTAAAGTGCAAATGCCTGAACCCTGACTGTGAGAGGCTAAAATAAACGGACGTCCGTTGTTATAATTTTCGAAGTAATAGTCGAGTGCGGCCTTTATATCTATATAGGGCGAGTCATTCTTTAAGGCATTACGAATGTCTCTGGTCTTTTTCCATGAATCTATCTGAACTCGCAGGCTGGCCTGCCGATAGTATGGTATAAATACATTGGTAGAATCTTCATATACGCTGGCCAAAAACCTGTGATCAACATTTTTAACACCGTCCAGCATTTCGGCATTATCCAGTGTTGCATAGTCCGGATCTGTTTCATTGGTCGCAAGGTACTCTGTCGGATATACAAAGAAAGTATCGATATCTTTAGTGATTTCGGGAATCTGGTACCAGCAGGACTTCTGAGAATAGTCAATGGGATTCATTGTTTCACCTCCATAAAATGATTATTATCAGTAACAGTGCAGTCGGTGGACCAGGGGACGGGGTTGGTGGTTCATTTTCCTAAAATGAACCACCAACCCCGTCCCCTGGTCCACTGACTGCACTGTTACTATTATCAAGTGATTTACAAAAATAACTTATCGACTGTTCTATCGACTCAAAAATAATAAACATAATCTTGCCGGATTAATGCATATAAAATGTTTGCCATGTTCTTTATGAAGATTTCATTTTATATAGCTGCTTCACACAAAAAGGCGGCTCCCTCAGGGAGTCGCCTGCACATCATCAAGGTGAGCCTCCGCATATTCTTCGAAGGCAGCCTGCCAAAGCTTGTAAGCAGCGTTTGTCTGGTGAATGCCCCTGTCGCTGCAATACTGTTTTGCGAGACAACCGTCACTGTCATAGAGCCTTGATGCTACATCCAGATATCCCCAGCCGTTTTCTGCTGCCAATGCTTCCATCTTTGCATTAAATGCACGGATAGTGTCATTGTTAAATTCCTCTTTAGCATAAACATATATAGGTGTTGTACTTACAATAGTGATCTTTATACCGGGTATCTCCTGCTGTATCTTTGCAATATACTGAAGATATTTTGCCACAGTGTTGTCTACACCTCCCCAAAGGTCATTCAGTCCAAAGAAAGTATAAATGTGTTTTGCTCCCATAAGCTTCAGGGAATCCCAGGCGTACATCTGCTGTCCCTGATATATGGGATGTTTGGATTTGCCGGAAATCGCCATAAAGGCGTTATGAACCGAGTAACTTACTCTCGTGAGGAACTTGAGATTCTGAAATATGGGTAATGCAGTATTTCTTAAAGCATAACGGGAAAAGTCCTCTGCTACAGAATCTCCTATAACAACAGAATCCTTATAAAATTCTCCTATTTTTTGAGCGTGAAGAGCTTCTTCCTGAAGCCTTTCCTGTTCCGCAAGCCACGCTCTGTTCTGCTGCTCCAAAAGCAGTTCTTCTTCAGATTTTGTATCTTCTTCTGTTCCTGTCGGACCATTACCTGTTTGCGGTATAACAGTTGATCCCGAGTTTTCGGAAACTGTATTCTGTAATATATCGTTAGCAGCCGGAACTGTCGGATATGTTCCCCGAGTCAATTCATATCCCGTATAAGTATCTGCATATGAAGAAAATATCGGTGTAAAGGATAATGCGGTAACTAACAATGCTGTAATGATGTTTATTTTTTTCATAACTCTCTCCCACAAATGTTTACTATCACAGCGTTTAATATATTTCTGACACATTTGAACTCTATTGATTGAGCTCTATCACAGCGTTTAATATATTTCTGACACATTTAAACTCTATTGATTGGACTTTATCACAGCTTTTTAGCAGAGTAATATGTACTGATTACAAATTATTCTTTGTACTATATAGCATTAACCTGTTTTCGGATATACTCCCAGTCCGGACAGCGGGTATAGTTTTTGTTTGGAAAGTCACATTCCCGGTTCCATGGGCGGTCGAAAACCATGATCTTAAGGTCCGGCATGTGATCAAAAAATCTGAAGGCCATCGGAGAATCTTCTATTGCCATATCGAATTTCATTTTGTAGTAATCTTCCAGTTCCAGATTAAAATCACTGTTCCTGATAAAAGAGTCTCTTCCGTATTTGTTGAGGGTAAAGAGTTTTGCACGGTCAAGACCGTGATCATCCAGCCATTTTCGTGAATCCTTATAGGAACTTGCCGGACGACCTGTAATGATAGAAACCTCATGACCCTGATCTATCCACTCATTAAGGACTTTTGAAGCTCCCGGTGTCTCTTCGTAGGATAAAAGAATTTCCGGAAGATGCCCCTCGATCATCATTTTTTCGTATTCCTCATCCGTAAGATCAAAGGAAGCCTTAAGGTTAAAGAATCGTACTTCCTCATAGGGAACCTTCTTTCCGAAAAGTCTTTCCGCTATTACGGTAAATGCTCTGGCAGTCTCACAGAGACAATCATCAAAGTCTACATATATTTTCATAACTATCCTCTATTCAAACAATTATATTGGAATCATAGTTTAGATACAGTCGTTTGTATAGGTTTTATTCAAATATTATTGCGCTGATTTCAGTACGGAAGTAGTCTTAAATCACCATCCCCTCAAGCTTCTTTCTGTCTATCTTTCCGTTTGCATTGTGAGGGAGTTCCTCTAAGTGAAGCACTCTGTTCGGCAGCATATATTTAGGGATTTTCGTTTCCAGGGCGCGTAGCATATCACGTTTCGAAATCTCTTCTCCAGAGTACACCAGAACTATCATCTTTCGTCCCATGTCATAGACGCAGGCACAGGTTTCGACGCCCTGCACTGCACCGGCTGCAGTTTCTATTTCACCAAGCTCAATCCTGTATCCGAGATGCTTGATCTGAAAATCCTTCCGGCTAAGGTATTCCAGTTCTCCACGGGAGTTATAGCGGACTATGTCGCCTGTTCTGTAGATGATCTCCTGCCAGCCTTTCTGAAGTGGGTTCTGAACAAACCTTTCCGCAGTTTTCTCCGGGCTGTTCATATAGCCAAGTGCCAATGTACATCCCCTGGCGCAGAGCTCTCCCTGAGGACTTTCGGTTCCGTCCTCTCTAGGTTCCACCAGTCTTCCCTCTTCATCGAGAACCAGTATATCTGCATAACTTACCGGAAAACCTATGGGAAGGGATTCATCATCCTTAAACTCGCGGTCCAGATTATAGTAGGTGCAGACATAAGTTTCTGTAGGTCCGTACATGTTGGCATACAAAGCCTCAGGCAAATGTTTCCGCCAGTAATTAAGCTGCTTAACCGGCATGACTTCACCGGCAAAAAAGATGTATTTCAGATACTTCGGTATCTCTGCCTTAAATGCATCGAGATTTGCTGCCATACAGAGTGCAAAAGGAACCCAGAAAATGGCTGTCACCTTATATTCATTCAGGAACTGAACAAGCTTCACCGGGAAAGCAAAGTATTCCGACGGCACGATCACCATGCTGCAGCCGAATTTCAATACACTGTAGATGTCATGGTCTGATACATCAAAATAGAAAGGTACCTGGTTGCCAAGCACCTCTTCAGATGTAAAGTGATATTCCCTTTCCAGCCATTCCATGTTGTTTATCATGACTCTGTGAGGGACTACAACTCCCTTTGGAACTCCGGTGGATCCGCTGGTGAAAAGTACGTAAAGAGGGTCAGAGTCCACACTTCTCTTTCTGATTGAGTTCAGGACGGAAGCATTAACCTGATACTGTACAGCCTCCTCATAGACAGCAATTTCAGTGTCGCCATCAAGTCCGGCCATAAGTTCTTTTACTTTTTCACGCTTTGACTCCCGGGTCAGAACAACCGCGGGGTTAAGCACCGAAAAAATGGTACGTATCCTTTCCTCAGGCATGGTCACATCTATGGGACAGTAAAAGCCTCCGGCATAGACTGTTCCCAAAAATCCAAGAATCATATCCACTGATTTTTCCATGAATACGGCAACAGGTTTTCCTTTTACAGATTTACGGGCGAGAAAGCTACCAAGCCTCCTCGCCCTGTCACCTAAATCTCCAAAGGTTATGTTGCCGTTTTTATCCATGTAAGCAGTTTTACCCGGAAATGTCTTTTCAGAGGCTTCCAGATACTCCAGTACATTTTTGATCATTTTTTCCTCCGGATCACTGTTTGTAAATGTATTCGATTTCTTCTACGGAACCTGCCGCATCTGTGTAGAAGGTGAGTTCGGAATGACCTTTATCATATCGGTAAATTCCGTACTTTCCGTCGCTTGTGCCGTAGATTCTGGTTACGTCAGAGGCTTTTGAGCCGACACTTATACCCTCCGGGGTTGCTACATTTGCCCCGGTGATGACAAGGGCTGAAATGCATTCCTTTCCGTCTTTTGGAAAAGTGGAAACTTCAAAATCCTTGTAGGTATAAACCTTGTCCTTTCCCTGATATGCACAGCTGTCCGTCTCGAAAACCGCCTTCGTGGTATGCCCGAGAGCTGCAATAACAGTTGCTGCCTCGTCTCCCATTTTTATCTCTGTGAGACCACTCTTAAAGGTATAGGATTCCTCCTTCTGAGTCTGATTTGCAAAAGGTAAATTGAAGGCCAATGCTGTCACCGGTGCCATGGTCATAGTTAATGCAGTTAAAAGTGAAGCTGTTAATATCTTTGCTTTCTTCATAGTCCTTTCCTTTCAGTTTATTAGTGACAGTTTAATCGGTGAACCACCAACCCCGTCCCCCTGGTCCACTGACTGAACTGTTACGTTTATTACTTTGATTTTCCTGTTTTTGAAGCCAGGTGATATCTTAATAAAGCGCTTGGGCTTATTCTACCGTAGTTATATCGGCAGAAACTATTATGATATTAGCTTGAAAATTGGTTGTTAAAGTGGTTTTTTGCATGCACATGGCCTAATGTCGTTCTTCTGCGTTTCGTCATTTTCAAAAACAGAGCAGTTTAGACACGTAGATTACCTTCTATCATGATTCTGCGTGTCATATACCAACCCCAACCTATTTAACGACTAACACCACTATTATTAAGTATCCTCTCCGGCGAACTTTGCAAGGTATCCCTTTTCGGCGAATTCTTTTGTCTGAGCAGCTTTATCTGCTTCGTAACGCTTCTCCTTATCGCTCCAGAGTACGGCGAGTTCGGGATCCTTTCTGTGGTCCTTTAGACCGGCTTCAAGAAGCCTTGGACCGAGATAAGAGGAAACCTTTTCTGCGCCGTAAACATTCATATGAAGACCGCCGTCATAGGTGTCGGTATCGAAATCAATGCCAATCTTTTCGATATCTTCCAAAGCATTGATGTAGGGGATACCGTAGGTTCCGGCATAGTCCGCTATCTGTATGTTCCATTCCTCATGCCATACGGGATAAAGAGAAGGTGCCTTGAAAAGCATTAGCTTTATGCCTTTTTTATCACAGAGCTCACGGATCTTATCGAGGTATTCATAGCCCTTTGCTTCAAATTCCGGATTACGGACACGGCGCTCCTCAGGAAATTCTCCTGCAGGTCTCACATCGGCTCTCAGATAGTAGCCGTTGTGGGTGGTGGGATTACCGTGAAAGAAGTACCTGAGGTCATCCTGTGAAAGGTCACTCCACCTGGAATGGAATCTGAGAAGCGGGAAAACATATTCTATAAGGTGTTCCTCCGGCATCATGGTATTTTGTATCGCCATAAGCTTTGCACCGGACCATCGCATACCGTCCAGGGTCATCCTGTTGTAGGTTTCACTCACCTGCTCGATCTGCTGCATGGCAGAAATGCTGAGGAGAACTGCCTTTGGAGTCTCGTACCTGAGTGTATCTTCCAAAAGGTAATATGACTGAGGTATAAGCTGCTGTGCGCTTCCGCGAATCCAGGAGGTGATACCGTATTCCTTCCAAAGTGCAACGGGGGAAATGTTTTCGTAGGCTTCACAGTCACCAAGTATCAGGAGGTCGTGGGAAGATTTGTCTGCATAGTACTCTCCTATGAAGGCACCTTCCGTAACCTGCCCCATATATTTGGGTACCAGAAGTCGTGTTAATGCTGTAAGGCTCCCAACAATGATAAGAGCTGCTGTAAAGATTCGGATATGTTTTCTGGAGTCCAAATTATAGTTCCCCCTTTATAAAAGCATGTATTGCTCTTTAATTATGATATTAAGATTTAAATTCAACATACTGCTTGGTAGCCTTTTGGAGTCTGATGTTGTTAGAATCAACGGGGCTGAAAAAAAGTTCAGCCGGTTTCGGTTTGAATTAAAACTGATTGTATATAAACTGGCTGGCATCATAGCCCTGTCCGTAGATTCCGAATATCAGGACACAAAGGAACAGTCCATAGACGAGAATGAAACGTATACATGCCGGACGCTTCGAAAGCCATTCTCTCATGGGAGTTTTCAAGCTGACAAAACCGGTCCGGATCATCAGAGCTACTGACAGGACAAGGATGGTGAAATCCTGTACTGTGATTCCCAGGTTAAACAGGGTTCCGCCCATCAGCTGCCTCGGATCAAATTCTGTGAACATGCTGACAAATAGCCGGAATACCGATGAAAACGGATAGTATTCAAACATTTCCAGCATACAGAAAATAAGAAAAGTTCTCACCACTTCAAAACAGCTGTAAGCATTGGACTCTGTCCAGGTATGGGTTTTACGGAATTTTTTCGACCAGGAAGAAAGCTCCTGAGAAATAAGAAGGGCAATACAGTTTGCCATGCCCCAGCATACAAAATTCCAGGAAGCTCCGTGCCAGATGCCGGTTACAAACCAGGTGACAATACTTGCTATATAGAGAGGCACTCTTCGGCCCATATTTTTCCCGAAATGCTTCCTTGCTTTTTGAGAAAGCATCCCCACAGTTTTACTCATGGAAATGGGGAAGAAAATATATTCACGTAACCAGCGCATGAGTGACATGTGCCATCTTCGCCAGAACTCAGCGAGGTTTTTTGAGAAAAACGGATGATCAAAGTTTTCCGGAAGTGCGATTCCGAAAAGCTCTGCCGCACCAAGCACTATGTCGATTCCTCCGGTAAAATCCGAGTACATCCAGATGGTGTAGGAAAACATGCCTATCCAAACCCAGATTCCTCCGAAGCCTTCAGATGCCTGTGCTATGGTGATGGCAAGTGGAGCGATACGGTCAGCCACCACAAGCTTTTTGAAATAGCCCCACAGCATTCTGAGAAGTCCGCTTCGTATTCTTCCGCCGTCATAGTCATAGCCTTTGAAAAGCTGATCTTTAAGTTCGTCATATCGGCTGATGGGACCCTGAACCATTTGAGGGAAGAATGTCACAAACAGCGCATAGTGTCCGAGTTTCTTTTCGGGTTCTGTCTTCCCCAAATATACATCGATAAAATACCCTACAGACTGAAAAGTATAGTAGGAAATCCCAAGTGGCAAAAGCCAGTCTACGTATGGGAAACTATAGCCCTGTGGTTCCAGAAGTGTATTGATGTTTTGAAGGAAAAAGTTTGTGTATTTCAGTACGGCGAGAATGCCTATATTAAGCAAAAGACCAAGGATAAATAAAGACTTTCGTTTCTTTTCTCCCTTTGGAATCCTGTTCATAGAAAGTGCCAGTCCCCAGGTGGACAGGACTGTAAATAAGACAAAAACAAGTCCGCAGGGACCTCCGCAGGCATAGAAAAGAAGTCCCGCCGTAAACATTAAAACCCACTGGAATCTTTTCGGAATAAGATAATAAAGTATGACCAGAACTGCCAGAAACAGCAGAAACTGATAGGAAACAAGAAGCATGTCAGATTACTCTCCCCGTGATTTTTGAATCAGTTCATAAATCTTTTTGGCTGAGCTGAAGTTCTCCGGGAGGATATCTTCGGGGGCAATGCTTACACCCATCCTCTGGTTGATGTCCGTCACCAGCATTACCATCTCAAAGGAGGTCAGGACGCCATCCTCCACAAGGGTGTCACAGGTTTCATAGTCTATGTCTGGGTCAATGTCTTTAAGGATTTCGATAAGTTCTTCCATGGTTGTTCTCCGGTTTGTGATCAATATAAAGGTGTTGGCGGATAGAGACTCTGGTCAAATGCAAAGCATCCTCTGTGGGCTGCTGAATATGAAAGCATCTGAGCATCTGTCAGAAGACAGAAGGTTCCGCCTGCGGCTCTTGGTGTAGTATCAAAGTGGTACCATTGTCCGTCACATTTTGTCAGATTCCAGAAGTGATCATTGTCGGTACAGCGGATGACTTCAATGCTTGGAAATCCTGCTCTCGTGAGCAGTGCCTGTGTTACCGCAAAATAAGTGTAGCAGTCACCGCGATGCCTTCTCAGACCTTCATAGGCCTCAGTTACCCAGTCTCTGGTTGCAGAGTGTCCGCCGTAGGTAAAATTACTGCGCACCCAGTAGTAGATATTGGTTAGCTTCTGACGATCAGTCATACCGTCATAGACAAGCCCGGAAAGAACGTCATCACACATTGCATCTACAATTTTTTCAAGGTCGCTCTTCTGGTCTTCAGGGGGGATGACTACAGGACTCTTGTAGTGATTTTCAACTTTTGCTGCACCGGAATCATCAAAATCATAAGTAAAGCCATCTATGACTGACTGACAGTTCCGATACATGTTTCCATTTACCGGATCAAGATAATACATAACTCCGTTTTCTGTGTACCAGCCAGTATCCATGTAGCCCGCAGGTCCGAAATGATACCAGTAACCATTGATAAATTCCCACTTATTCACAGGATAATATGAATTGTAATACTGGTACCACCAGCCGATTGAATCCTGTTGCCATTTTCCTGTGGTTATTCCGTGACCTATAACTCCTGCAAAGGTAGTGCTCACACTGCCAAAGGCCAATGCTCCTGTCAGAAGTATCGCCGCTGCGGTTTTCCGTTTTTTGTTTCCCCTCATGATGTAAAGTCTTCCCCTTTTCAAAATACTCTGTATGATAGATTGGTTTTTGTTTGTGGTGAATATGCACAATCATCATTAATAAAAGCTTAGCACTTTATTTTATATTGTACAAGAAATGATATGTGTCTTTATGATGATTGAGAGTTTGATATAATTGTTTAGAACGTCATAAGGGATTTTTAGAATGTTCTGCTCCGGGTTACGGTAACTGATCGTCAGTCATGAAGCTTATGATGTTTGTATAGATTTCATCAAGGAAAAATATAACCTATGTCACTAAAAACAAACCTATACTCCTATATCAATATCCTTATTATAGGTGCAGCTGCTTTTTTGATAACTTTACTGGCAGACATGGTTCTTAACCTTCCGGTAAGTACACTCACCATAGTATTTTTACTTTTGTTATTATATGTATGTGTGAATAACGGCGTACTCATGTCAAAAGAAGGTTTCCGTCCTATACCATCTCTGATATATGTAATCACAGCAATGTACATCATGGATTCATATTTTTTATGGTTTGGAACAGAAATACTTCCTGCCGCAATATTACCTTTTTATCGGGTTATAAGGCCATTCATCAGGTATATGGAATGTACAGTGATAGCCATATGGATAATGGGATATGCAGTATTAAAGATAAAACCGGTCTATGACAAAGATTATGTCATCATACTTGGATGCTCCATCAGTAAAAACGGACTGCTGCGACCACTTATAAAGAAAAGAGTCAATCGTGCCATACATTTTGTGTGGGAGCAGGAAATAGAAAATGAGAAAACCGCCTATTATGTTCCTTCCGGCGGAAAAGGTGATGATGAGCCTTTGAGTGAAGGCTCTGCCATGGAACTGTATCTCCTTAGCCACGGTGCTGAGGATTTCGAGGTTTTTCCGGAAAAGAAATCGAGAAATACCGAAGAAAACCTGAAGTTTTCGAAGAAGATAATCAAAGATCTAAAACCTGATGCCAAAATCGCAGTTGTAACCTCCGATTTCCATGTATTAAGATCCGGAATGCTTGCCAAAAAAGAAGGCATGGAAGTTCAGGTTATAGGAAGTGAATCAAAATGGTATTTTTGGCCCGGCGCTTTCTTCCGTGAGACCATCGCTATACTCTATATGTACAGGAAGGTTCACATTGCCGCATTGCTGATATGCCTGGTTCTGGGATTCTGTATAAATCACTAAAGAAAAACGGGAGAAATTCAGTGTGAATTTCTCCCGTAAATTTTTGTGGACTATTTTGCTGTTATGCTGCCTTCTGAGTTTCAGCGGTAGTTTCGGCTGAAGTCGCTGCAGTCTCTGTTACTGAGGCATTGACTTCAGGCTCATGATACTGCACATCGGCTCTTGTGATGCCTTCAGGATAGATATTAACGAAATCATTCCTCATGGAAATAGGAATATAACCCTGCTTCTCATAATCTGCTGATTTCTCATCCCATTTCTGGGTTCCCCATTCTCTCACGTCATCATCAGCAACAACCATATAAGCCTGTGCCGGATAAGGATTTCTCTCATCCAGTGCGTAATTCATCATACTGGTATCACTTCCGCTGTTTCCGAAAGCAAGTACCGGATACTGTCCGATTTCTCTCTCAATCCAGATGGTTTTGTTGGCATTGAGGTTCTTCTGGATGAAGCCGCCCGTCAATACAAGTTCATCACCGTTCTTGTACTTGAAATCCATGTTGGAAGGAACTTCTTCATTGCCCTTAACCTTAACTTCAAATTCTGTACCAATGACATGGCTTGGAGATACATACTCACTTATAGGTGAGTTGGCAACGATTGCTCTTGTGGTTGTGCGCTCTGTTCCGCTGACAACATAAATGGTGTAGTCATTATCATAGAGATACTTAACAACTTCTACCATAGGCAGATAGAAACCGTCCAGATATCTCATGTTGTTAAAGCTTGGTGTTTTCTTCTGTCCGAACTCTACAGCATAGTCATAGAGCTCCTTGACAGTCATGCCGGCATAGGCCTTGGCAAATTTTCTGGCAAGTGCCTCTCCTGCTGTATAACCCGGCTTCAGTTCCAATGCTGCCTGCTTCAGATCATCACTAACCTTCTCAGGATGATCCTCGAGACAATAGCTTATGAACATACAGGTATCATAGTAGGTGAAGAAGGTCTCGCAGGTAAGTGTTCCGTCCATATCAAATACTGCGATACGATCCTTAACTGGGATATAACTCTTGCTGTTTTCATCTACGGATGCGGATACAAATTCTACAAGAGACTGCATAGCCTTGGATGAAGGATCCCATTCAGGAAGTGTGGTGGTCTTCTCGGCTTTCTTTTCTGTGAAATCAATAATTTTATTCTCTTCTGAAGCAGATTCAGCTTCTGTTGTTTCTTCAGCAGCTTTTGTTTCTTCTACAGTTATTGCTGCTGCAGTGGTTGTTTCTTCGGCTTTAGTTGTTTCTTCAGTTTTGGTAGTTTCAGCCTTGGTGGTTTCCTCTGCTGTTGTAGTTGCTTCTGTAGTTTCTTCCTCAGAAGATTCTACTGATTCAGCCGCCGTGGTTTCTTCTACCGCAGCTGCTGTAGTTGATGCAGGAATAGATGTGGAATTACATGCAGTGATGCTTAAAGGCAATGCCAGTGCTAGCATCAGTGAAATCAGTTTTTTCATATTGTCTCAACCTCCAAATTTTGACTTTGTTCCTAAATAATTATAAATACAGGGAACGTTTTTGTCAGCATACATTGTATGACAATTTTATTCGACAAAAATTGGACATTATATAAACATTTTTTACATTTTTTACATTTTTTACATTTACTGATTTGTAGGTCTTTTTATCACGCTCTCACTTTTGAAAAATCGATGCTACACTTTCCTCCTGATATTCCTACCGGTATTTCAGCATCAAATGCATATTGCTTCGGGGCATAGTCTTCATCGGAAAACTGATGAACATAAACTATTCTATGCTTGGGGTCTACGATCCAGTACTCTTTCACTCCCGCATTATGGTATTTGTAGAGCTTTAGCAACATGTCTTTACTTCTGGATGAAGGGGATAATATTTCGATAACAAGTTCAGGTGCACCCTCGTATCGGATGCCATTCTCGTCATATTCTCCGCAGATAACCAGAAGATCCGGCTGAACCATGGTGTAATTATCTTTATCCAATCTTACATCACAAGGGGAAAGATATACTTCACAAGGCATATTGTGCTTTGCTGCACATTCTCTGAATAAGATGTGTAGATCTCCAAGTATTCTCTGATGTGTCAGGGACGGAGCGCCCATATCATAAATAACTCCATCTATAAGTTCTACTCTTCTGTCATCAGGTATTGCATAGTAATCATCAATGGTGTATTTCTTTTTCCCTCCATCAGCAGAATATGCAACAGCAGTTTCAGACACACCGCCTTTTCCTGATGTGGTTGATTTCGTATAGTCAACGGATCCTTCATCAAGAACCTTTGAAAGTGCATCTATGGTGAATTTTCTTGGTGCGGTAGTTTCTCCGCTCATAATCTTCTGAACAGTACCCAAAGGTACACCGGACAGTTTTGATAACATCTCATTGGTATAACCCTTTTCGGTCTTTTTCTGTTTCATTTCTTCAATAGTCATAAAATCCTCTTTCGTATTCAAGGTGGGAAATACACATGTTTGCCTTAGGTATTAGTGAAAACCGTACCTTATTTATGAATGTGTATTATATTAAGTTTGATTCTGAAATACAGATGTTAATCGGAGTGGCTTTCATGTATAGATTATAACATTTCTGCAATATAAATACAACCGTAAAAGGATACAAAATAGATATAAATGCCCATAAAATATCCAAATGGAAATGCTCTTATAAAAACAGGGACAGTTCTCGAAAGAACTGTCCCTGTAGCAGTCAAAAAATCAGTCATTTGAAATTTGATTTATATATTAAGAGCAGATCTCATTGATCCAATCAATCATGGTTCCGGTTGATGTACCCTCGTTGTTGCCATGCTGCATATCCCAAACCAGATGATAATCTACGGTTGCGCCTCTAAGCTGTGCTGCCAGGAGGATATTATAGCCTATCGAGAAGGAAGTATGCTGGTCTGCGGTTCCGCTTCGGTCTCTCCAGTAGTGAGCAAAGTTAGCGGCATTATGACCATTGTTTGCCAGAAGGATTTCTGTTGCATTAAGGAGATTTGTCTGCTCCTCTATGAGAGCGGATTTTTCACTGTTCAGAACCTCATCAATGTAATCATCAACAGCTTCCTTGTCAAAACCCTTAAGAGAAGAAAGCTCCTCATAATTATCTGAAAGGATTTGAGCTACGCTCTTGGAGAAATGAACTACCTGATCTGTATCTGTACCGAAGGCATCACCTTCCGCTGACTTATCCATGTTATCAAATCCCGGAATTGCCTTGTTGCGTTTATTAACAAGACCAGTACCTATCATAAATCCATCGAGATCTGTAACCTGCCATGTTTCATCATCATTCTTCACAAGCCAGTCTGAATAGTTTTTGTAGGCTTCATCAGGATTAATGTCTCCGTTTGTGACTGCAGCATTTAAAGCATCGGAAATATTCTGAAGTATAGCGTCATAGTAGCTTCCTTCACGAAGACCTGTCAGGGTTAAGGCATTACCCTCTGAATCCCTGAGGTTAAGGCCGTTAATGTATTCAACAAAGGCCGAAGCCTCCAGCTCCTGAAGCCGCTTCTCGAAATCAGTGATGGAGCCGTTATATACACCACCCTTATCTGCAAGGTTAACCCACCACCAGGCATAAGCGATATCGGCATTTTCAAGGTCTGCAATCGGACAGTAAAGCTGAGCGGCATAAACGCTGTCATCGAAGACACTGTAGTAGTTTCCGTCAGCATTCTTTGTGACTCCCAGAACTCCTGCCTCATACATGTACGGATAGTAAACCGCCATATTTCCGGAAGCACCAAGTATTGAACTCATCTGTCCGCCGCCTGAAGTACCGGTGGAGATGATCTTTGTCATATTTCCCGGGATGACGTCGGTGTTTGCCCTAAGCTCGATGAGACCGGACTTAAGGTCCACCATCTGTGTAGGCGATTTTCCGGTAATGTTTCCGTTCTCATCCACCGCATCCCTGCTGCGTCCTCCTGCGGAAACATAGATCATGCCCTCTTCAAGAAACGACGTATCGGCTGCCTTTGGAGAGCTTGAGCGCCAGCCGCCCATTTCATTCAGATATACAACTGGAGCTGTGTCAGCTGTATAGTTTCCTATCTTCGCCTCATGATTAATGCCTGTAACATTACCATCACTATCTGTTTCCATATAGTCTTTGGGAACATAGATTGCCATGGTCTGGTACTCAGTGTTAGTGATGTTTGAGTTAATGTAAACGCCCTGATATACATTGCCCCGGTTCATCATTGCCATCATGCCGCCGGGCATACCACCCTGCACGCCGCCGCCCTGATTCTGACCGCCACCGCCTTGTCTTTGTCCGGCATCGTCACCTTTTTTATCTCCTCCTGCGAGGTCGATAGACTCCTGATTATTGGCGCCAACATTTATTGCTTTCTGTACTGCTTCGATGGGTTCACCCTTTTCATCGAGGGCTGCAAGGATATAGTAATTTTCATCCTCACTGAGAATCCACTTGTAGACGCCTGCTTCGATACCGGCTGAGTAGTCGAGATATAAAGCCGGATCTATGTTGCTGTTTTCAATGGATGAAACATACTGTGAAGCGTCTGTTATTAAGATGTCGGATTCCTTTTCCTGAGTGTTTTCTGTATTATCGGTGGTGTTGGTATCTTCCAGTGCCATCTCAGGCCGGGTTATTGCTTCTGTGGAAGTTGATTCAGGGACAGATGTTGAATTACATCCTGTTGCTATGACACAGGCGGTCATACTAAGTGCTAATAAACTCTTTGATTTCATAAGGCTCCTTTCAAAATACAATGATTTACATACTTTTTTTGCTTACTATTTTCAATTGTGGGATTTACGTGGCTTTATTATGTCTCCTGTCCCGCGAACTGTGTCATATAAAGGTCATGATATCTGCCCTTCTTAGCAAGTAATTCCTCATGATTTCCGCTCTCCACGATCTCTCCATGATCCATAACGATGATCTCGTCTGCGTCCTGGATGGTAGAAAGACGGTGGGCGATAATCAGGCTGGTACGCTGATTCATAAGTTCCGTCATGGCATCCTGAATGCACATTTCGGTTCTGGTGTCCACAGAGGAGGTAGCCTCGTCCAGAATCAGAATGCTGGGTTTAGAGAGGAAGGCGCGGCATATAGTTAGTAACTGCCTCTGTCCCTGACTGAGATTTGCACCGGAGGATTCCAGCACGGTATCATAACCGTCTGTGAGATTCGCGATCAGATCGTCACAGTGACTGGAAGCGGCAGCTGCTTCCAGTTCTTCCTCTGTGATGTCCCTGGATGAATAGCAAAGGTTATTGCGAATAGTGTCTGTAAAGAGCACCGTATCCTGCAAAACGATTCCGATGGCATCTCTCAGCTCATCTGTGGAGATATCGTAAATGCTCTTTCCGTCCAGAAGTATCTCACCTGAATCAACGTGATAAAAACGCATCAGCAGGTTTATAATTGTTGTCTTTCCGCTGCCGGTGGAGCCTACCAGCGCAATCTTCTTTCCGGAGCATACCTGTAATGAAAAATTCCTGATGACAGGTTTCCCCGGTACATATGAGAAGGTGACATTTCTAAACTCTATTACGCCCTTAATAGGCTTTACGATCTCTCCGCCACTCTTATCTTCTTCCTTCTCGTCCAGTATCTGGAAGATACGTTCACCACCTGCAAGGGCCGTCTGGATCTGACCGTAGAGCTGAGCGAGTTCGTTTATGGGGCGGGAGAACTGCTTTGCATAGATGATAAATGCAGAGATAACTCCGATGGAAATGTCACCGCTCAGGGCAAATCGTGCGCCGAATACCGCTACCACCACGAAGGAGACATTGCTCAGCATGTTCATGATGGGACCCATGGAACCGCCGATGATCTCGGCGATGATTCCGGTTTTCGTCAGCTCGTCTGCCGTCTCGGAAAATCCCTGAACTTCTGCTGCCTGACGGTTATAGGCAGTTACAGTGCGGGTGTTGGTCACCATCTCTTCCACTGTTCCGTTAAGCTTTCCAAGTAATTCCTGTCTTTTGACGAAATATTTACGCATGTACTTCGTAATGTTTGTTGTAAACACCACTGTAAGCATTACCGTAGAACAGCTGAGCAGCGTCAAAAGCGGACTGTAGGAAAGCATCATGGCGATGGTGCCGATGAGCATAAGCATACCCGAAAGCAGGCTGCTGAGAGATGAAGAAACAATGTTAGCGATGTTCTCTGCGTCATTGGTCATGCGGCTCATAATGTCGCCATGGGAATGGGTGTCAATGTATGAGATCGGCAGGTTTGTGATCTTTCTAAACAAGTCTCCCCGCAGTCTGAATATAACTCTTTGGCTAAGCTTCGCGCTTAGAAAACCCTGTAAAAGAGTGCTCAGTCCGTAGATCACATATGCAGCAAGCATGAGGATGAGTATCCTTTTGAGGAACCCAAGCTCGGAACTTTTTATGTGGTCAATGGCTTCGGCCTGAAAGCGTGGAGCCATAACGCCCATGCATACTCCAAGGATGATGGTGATACACAGTAGTATCACGTACATCCATTCGTTCTTAAAGTAATTTAGAAGACGCTTCAGAGTGCCTTTTCGATCCTTGGCCTTCTCCAGAGGGGCTCCAAGGTTGCCTCTCATGCCACGACGTCCAAGGGAAGGCTGAGGTGTGGTTGAGACGGATTTCCAATTCCCGGAGCCACTCTGCGCTGAACTCATCGAAAGAATCTGCAAGGAACCTGCATTTGCATTCGGTTGTTGACTCATGCCTTCACACCTCCCTTCCGAAGCTGGGAATCATAGATTTCGCGATAAACGTCACAGTTTTCCATGAGCTCGTTATGGCTGCCAATGCCTACGATTCGACCCTTATCCATAACCGCGATACGATCCGCACGCATAACAGTTGCAATGCGTTGGGCGATGATGATCTTGGTTAATTTCTCATAACCCTCGTCCAGAGCTTTAAATAATCGGGCTTCGGTACCCAGATCCAGGGCGCTGGTGGAGTCATCCAATATAAGTATCTCTGCCGGTTTCAAGAGTGCACGGGAAATAGCAATGCGCTGTTTCTGCCCGCCTGAAAGACTCATGCCGGCCTCGGCTACGGTGGTATCATATTTATCAGGCTGATGTAAAATGAATTCATCAGCCTGAGCTGCCCGGGCAGCTTTGACCATCTCATCTTCGTCTGCCCCGGGATTGGCGATCATAATGTTCTTTCGTATGGTGCCTGTAAACAGTTCACTTTTTTGCAGTACAAAGGAGATACGGTCTCTTAATTCATGCAGAGAAAAATTCTTTACATCCTCTCCGTCCACCAGTACACTTCCGTCTGTGACATCGTAAAAACGCGCTATAAGAGAAACCAGAGTACTTTTACCGCTGCCGGTGGCGCCGATGATGGCCAGAGTCTGACCCGGAGCCACGGTGAAACTGATGTCTTTTAATACCTCATGATGGTGACCGGGGTAATTGAAGGAAACATTTTCAAACTCAATGCTGCCGCCGCGCTTTTCGATTGCTGCTGCGCTGCCATCCTGAATAACAGGTACGGAAGCAAGAACCTCCTTGAGACGCTTTGCGGAGGCAAGCCCCAGGGTGATGGTCTGGAAGATCATCGCCATCATCATCATACCGCTCAGAATCTGACTTAAATAGGTTATGGCCGCCATCAGGCTTCCTATTTCCATTCTGCTCGCCGCAACCTCCATACCACCTATATAGATTATGGCTACGGTGGCTGCATTTAAAACAATGTTCATGACCGGACGCATCCAGCTGATCAGGATCTGTACTTCAAACCGGGTGTTGACAAGATCGAGATTACACTTATCGAACTTTTCTATTTCACTTTGTTCCTGTACGAAGGCTTTCACTACACGCTCGCTGGCAACATTTTCACCGATGACAGAGTTCACACGGTCAAGACGGGTCTGCAAATGTGTAAACAGAGGACCACTCTTCCACACTACAAAGGCGATTTCCATCAATATTATCGGAATGGTAAGCATTAAAACGCGGCTGAAGGCTACGTTGAGAGTAAGCAGGAATGAACTTCCGGCAAAGAAAAACATCATGCATCGTACAGCGCCGCGGATGAGCTGGGAAACCATGGTCTGCACCTGGGTTACGTCCGAGGTTGTGCGGGTGATGAGACTTCCCACTGTAAAGTCGTCGATCTGCTCGAAGGAAAAGTTCATGATGCGGTCGAACAAAGCTTTCCTGAGGTCATTTCCGAAATGCTGTGAGCAAATGTTAACGAACACTCCGGAGAGGATACCGCAGCAGCCTCCCAGAAATACTATAAAAATCATTCGTATGCCAACGCTCCATACCAGAGCTGTATTTCCTTTGAGTATACCGTTATCCACGATTTGAGCCATCATCCTGGGCTGTATCAGATCGATCAGTACCTCACACACCATAAACAGCGAGCCAATAAGACCGATCCACAAATGTTTTTTCAGAAACTTAAGCAAAGTGTCAGCCACCTTTCGATTAATATAAAAAATCCACCAGGGACGAATCCACTCTCTGATTATACAATTAAAGAGGGTTTGTGAGCAAAAAATATACCTTTAGCGACAGCGTAAATTGTACATGGGCACAGCAATTCAGCCGGTGAACCATGGGGGAATAGTGTGTCACTACACCCCTCCCATGGTACACCGGCTGAACTTTTACACATTTACTGAGAGCGAATACAGTCTGTAAAGTATTCTATTATGAATCAAAGAACTGACGACCGTCATCGGTTATCAGTCTCTCGGTCTTCGGATACTCAAAAATTGCCTGATTATCTTTGTTTTCCTCGAGATAATCTGCAAACTTTTCGGCATACCACTTTGCAAGCCAGAGATTGTGCATGAGGTAGTTCCCACAGTTTTCTTCATTGGAACCGGGAACACTGTCTGCATCGGCCACAGATCTGAAGGCTCTGAGAAGAAGATCATGGATTTCCTTAGGTGCACGGTTTCCCTTCAAGATAAGATAAAAACCGGTGAGACAACCCATGGGTCCCCAATAAACAACTTCATCCTTCCAGTCCGGATCGTTTCTTAGATATGTTGCGATAATATGCTCAAGGCTATGCATTGCAGCCACATCTACTGCCGGCTCCCTGTTAGGCCTTGTTACTCTCACATCATAGGTGGTTATCTTTTTATCTCCCAGCACATCAACTCTGCTTACAAAAATACCGGGAATGATCAGTGTATGATCAACTGAAAAACTTGGTATTAAATCCATTGTGTTAGTCTCCTTGAATCTTCATTTTGCTGAAGGCATTTTAGCATATGAATATTTTAAAATAAAAGCGGATTTTTCATGCTCGCCTGACAGGTGTTGTGATTTATAATCCGTCTGAAATCATAAAATCACCGGCAGAGCTTTTTTTCAGTCCTTCTGCTCCAGCACTTTACTTCTTTCATCAACCTTGATGGTGTTACGAAGAAGTGTTGTATTCTTCCAGATATCGTCTTCCGACATGTCGGAAATCTCCTTGGCTGCAAGTTGCTTTGCTTCTTCCTGATTCTTGGCCTTTACAACGATTCTTCCATACAATTCACATACAAAAGGAACCTTATACTCTTTATAAAGGGTCTGCTTCTCTGCTTTGTATGCCATATCTCCAAAAATCTTGGCATTGGTATTAAAGGTCTTCTTTGAAACACTTGAAGGCAGGAAAAGGATTACAACGGTTGAAGGCTCCCCATTATCGGAAACTTTACCCAAGTCATAAGCAAGGATGACTACAGATTTTGCGGGAGTCTTCTTTTCCTCAAGGGTTTTAGCAACTCTTTTTGCCATTTCGAGATCTCTGGCCTGGGAAGAACGGCTGTACTCTGCCACAAGGGCTATGCCATACTCTCCTTTAAACTCTGCAAGGCAGCAGCTTAAACCATCTTTGTTTTCTTCCCAGATTTCTGAATACACGCTCTGCAGATCCTTAGGAAGCTCATCATAACTCAGATCCTTGCCATCCTTCTCAAACTGTCCATGGCTGTCAGACCAGTAGATGAAGTCATTAAGAAAATCTTCTTCCATTTCCTTGATGTAGTAAATCATGGTGTTTTCTCCTTTTTATTTATTCACGTTCTTAAATCTATGGCGAAAAGTATTTTTATCACCGATGGATGTATGAAATGATTTTACCACAAAATGAGAAGTACTTGCATTATAAATAAACCGGAAATAGCTCTCTTTTGCGAGAACTGTTTCCGGTAAAGAATATTAATTTCTTATTCTGTTTATATGGACAGCAAGATAAAGCTTCTCCTGCCCTGTCATGGTTTTTCCGGTTTCCTTGTAGATGTAGTCCTGTACGGCATCCACGCAGGCGAATTCCGACTCGCAGGCCGCGGCGACGTTTTCATACAGAAGGCTTGAAACATTTTCGGGAAGCTGGTTGTCAGACATTAACCTCTGAACAAACAGACGGACATGAGTAAGATAACGGGAATAACTTATGTCCTCCTCGTTATAAACCATGTGATAATAGTACTTTACAATATCTAAAACACCTTCGGTGATCCTGGTGATCCTCCGGTTTTTCTCATTATAGGGATGATTAACCTGAGCATTGATGAAATGGTAGGCAATGTTTCCGGCTTCATCCTCCGGCAGGATTACTCCGGTTGCGTGCTCGACTATCATAAGAGCGCATCTTCCGACGTCATATTCATTGGGATTAAAATACTTCATATCCTGTGAATAAAAATTCTCAAACAGAATTCCGTCTTTACAGCGTCTGACAGCATATGCAATGTGATCTGTCAGTGAGAGATAAATGTGATCCATCAGTTCCATATGATGTGTTTTCTTGGCATAATCGATCACACTCTTACTGATCTCAAAATACACGCTGTCAGTATCTGCCGCAAGCTTGATGATATTTCTTGAAATAGATCTGTCCTTCAGTACAAAGACCTTCTCCACTTCATCCCGATTCAATTCATAGCCTGCAGCCTTATGAAATCCAATTCCCTTTCCCATAAGGATATTTTCATTGCCCTCATCATCGATGGCCAGTATCAGAGAATTGTTGAGCACCTTTACTATTCTCATAGTTCTGCTGTCCCCTATCGCTCTGCTCCGTTGCTGGATATAACCTTCTTATACCAGTAGAAGCTGTCTTTTGGTATACGCGAAAGATCCTTTAAATCCATGTCTTCACGATTGATGTAAACGAAACCATAACGCTTTCTGAAACCCTGGTGTGAACTTAAAAGATCTACTACCGACCATGGGCAGTATCCCCTTAAGTCAACTCCGTCCTCGATGGCAAGTGCCATAGCCTCAAGATGTCCTCTCAGATAATCGATACGGTAATTATCATGAATGTGACCATCCTCTGTCAGCTTATCGGGAGTGCCAAGTCCGTTTTCAGTTATTATAAGCGGTAAATGGTATTTTGAATAATAATTATTAAGAACGATCCTGAGTCCCATGGGGTCTATCTGAGCACCGTATTCACTTGACTCGAGGTTTGTATTCTTCTCATCACGGCAATAACCGTACTGATCGAAATCTACCTCATTACCGCGGTACACTCTCATCCCCACAGGATGCTCTTCATCCGCCGGAAGATAGCTTGCACAGAGGGTTCTGTAATAATTAAGAGCAATGAAATCCATCTTTGCACTCTTAAGGAGCTCTTCATCACCCTCTTTCATTTCAGGGACAATGTTTCTCTCTTTAAGATATCGCATATAGTATCCTGGGTACCTTCCGTAATAATGCATATCAAGGCAGTACTCGGTCTTAAAGAAATCATTCATCTTTGCAGCCCACACATCCTCAGGCTTATTTGTAAGAGGATATGTGCAGGTTGAAGAAACCGCAGGACCGATCTTTCCGCCCTCCACCAGCTCATGGCATGCATTTACCGCAAGCGCATGAGCCAGGAACATGTGATAGTCCATCTGTGCACGCTGCTTGTCTGCCTTCCATGGATCAGGTTCTGTGATATTCATTCGCTCATCAACACGGATCATGAGGTTTTGTTCATTATGAACCAGCCAATGTTTAACCCTGTCACCAAATTCCTTATAGCAGACCTTTGCATAACGCTCAAATGCATAAGCACAGTCCCTTGACTCCCAGCCGTTGTACTTTTCAACGAGAGCATAAGGAAGATCAAAGTGATACAGCGTTATAAGGGGCATGATGCCATTGGCGAGAAGCTCGTTTATGACATTATTATAAAAATCTATACCCTTCTGATTTATCTCTCCGTCACCATCGGGAATGATTCTCGCCCAGGAAATAGAGAAACGGTAAACCTTAAGTCCCATTTCCTTCATAAGAGCAATGTCTTCTTTCCAATGATGATAGAAATCACTTGCCACCTTGCTGTCAGCCTGTTTGTCGGAACGTTTAAAGGAATTGAAGTCGGCAACGGTCATGCCTTTTCCGTCCTCATCCCATCCGCCTTCAATCTGGAAAGCAGACGAAGCTGCTCCCCAGAGGAAATTTTCAGGAAAAGAGTTATTCATTAACTTAGTCCTCCTCTATAAACGTGAGTTTTTTACCGTTTATCTCTGACATACAGATACAGATCTAATCGGCTCCTTTAGAAATGCATGTTTTTAGCCATTTATATCTTAAATTCAGATGCAGATCGGATTGGTTCATTTCTTAATGTAAAATGCATCCTGTCCTACATAAATTCGGCCCTTAACAGCCGGTGATACTCCCGCATAATTCCCGGTATTTGAAACGATAGCCATAACTGTAGGGTCATATCCCTTTGATTTGATCTTTTCAATGTCAAATGCAACGATCTTGTCACCCTTCTTAAGGTGGCTGCCCTGCTCTGCGAACTTCTCAAAGCCTTCACCGTTAAGTTCTACAGTGTTAATGCCTATGTGGATAAGAAGCTCAACTCCGCTTTCAAGTCTGAGTCCGATGGCATGTAATGTAGGATAAAGAACTGTAAGCTCACAATCTTCCGGAGCTACGATCTCACCCTTTGAAGGAACGATTGCGATACCCTTTCCGAGAGCCTCTGATGAAAATACATCATCTGAAGATTCGGTAACATTCATTGCAGTTCCTTCTACAGGAGCAGAAACCTTGATATCTGCTGAAGCTTCTGTGACTTCAACGTAATTCTTATTCTCATCTTTTGTTACTGCAGAAGCCTTTGGTGCTGTCTCCTCAAAACCAACTACATATGTAAGAGCTGCTGCACCGAAGAATGCAACTGCGATACCGATAAGGTAAGCCATGAACTGAGCGAAGCTTGTGCCCTCGCCATAATATGTTGTGATGGTAAGGATACCATTGTTTGCGAAACCTGTATTAACTGCATGTCCGATACCCATTACGGCACCACCGAGAGCGCCGGCGATAACTGCACATACCATAGGCTTCTTAAGTCTTAAGTTTACACCGTAGATAGCTGGCTCGGTTACACCAACAAGCCATGCAGAAAGTGAACCTGCAGCAGCAACCTGCTTTGTCTCAGGATTCTTTGACTTAAGCATTACACCGAGTGCGGCACCTGCCTGTGCGAAGTTAGCAGCACCTGCAAAGCACATAAGTGTGTTTGTACCACTGATAGCAACGTCGTTGAGACCGATGGGAAGAAGGGCTCTGTGAGCACCGAAGATAACGCATACACCCCAGAGACCGCCGACAACGATACCACCGAGAAGCGGGCTGAAAGCATAAAGTGAGCTGTATAACCACTGAATTACGTAACCTACATAGATTCCCACAGGTCCGAGAACTACAAGGGCTACAGGAACCATTACGATAAGGCAGATTCCCGGGATAAGGATGATCTGAAGGATCTCAGGAATAACCTTCTTCAGCCATTTCTCAAGGAAGCTGAGGGCAATCACACAAAGGATGATAGGTACTACAGACTCAACGTAACTGAAGACCTTCGTCGACTCACCTATGGTAAATGCCTTTTTGATGACCGGAAGACCAAAGATGGTGGTGTTTGTAAGTACACCGGACTCATCAACCTTTGTCATGATGCCTTCAATTGTGGGGTGGCAAAGGAATCCGCCAAGCACCATTGCTATAACCTGGTTACATTTTAATGCCTTTGCCGCTGTGTAAGCAAGGAATATGGGCATGAAGTAGAAAATAACGTTTGATGCACAGGTAAGAATTGTATATGTATCTGTTGATGTGAATCCTGCAAACTGAGGCAGCTTTGAACAAGCTGATAAAAGACCCTTTATAAGACCTGAGGCAGCGATTGCAGGTACGATAGGTGTGAAAATTTCGGAAATCTTCTGAAGGATAAGGTTTCCCATATTAACATTTTCCTGAGCGTCAGTCTCTCCTTCAAGTTCTCCTACCATCTTGATGGCCTCGTTGAAGATTTTCTCAACCTTTTGTCCGCAGACAACCTGGAACTGTCCTCCGGCAACCACAACCTGGATAACTCCTTCAAGCTGCTCAACGATTTCCTTATTCGCTTTGCTGTTGTCCTTTAGAACAAAACGAAGTCGTGTGAAACAATGTGTAAGGTTTTTCACATTGTCTTTTCCGCCGACATTTTCAATTATATCGGCTGCAATTCTCTTGTAATCCATAATAGCCTCCTTGTATTTTGCGTGCTCTGATAAGGCATTTAAACGCAAAAAAAGACCGAATCAATAAACCCGAAGAGACTTCGGATTGATTAACTCGATCTTGCCTGCTTTACCAGTAACACGTCGTTTCTGTTTTCTGGATGGAATATTAACATAATAAATATTCCTTTGCAAGAGGTTTTTTAAGACTTCTGTTCTTCAAGAGAATTGTTTGCATCCACTACTATGTTTTTGCCGCGATGTTTTCCTTCATAGAGTTTTGCATCGGCATCACGGATAACAGCTTCTATATCATCTCTTCCTGAGGAAAGAGCCAGACCAAAGGTCATGGTGACACCGATATTCTTTCCATCGTAAATAAATGGATATGAAGCTATGTCTCGCCTTAAACTATCCAAAAATGAAAACTCATCCGGTATGGTTTCCGATTGTTCTTCTGCAAACATGTATTCTTCTCCACCCCAGCGGCTGCATTTAACTCCTTTTGAAGATAAAATTTCTCCAACTGTTTTGAGAATATAGTCACCACAATCATGCCCATAGTTATCGTTTATCTTTTTGAAATCATCTATGTCGCTGATGGCAATCCAATAGGTTTTATCATTCTTTCGCAGTGTTTCAAATTTCTTTGAAAGATAATATCTGTTTGGCAAACCGGTCAGTTGATCATGTGATAGCTGATATCCAAGCTTTTCCTGTGATGTATGGGCTATTATGACCATTAGCTGCAATATAAAAATACAGACTACAAAGACTATGATTCCCCACAGGAGCGATAACCGTAATTCAGCTATTTCGGGCAAAGCATAAGGAGCAGGGTGATAATGCAGGTATACACATGACCAGAGGTACAGGAACATACCAACTATGCTTAAAGGAAGTACGGGCAAAAACTTAAGCTTCAGTACACGACCGGTATATTCAGCATAAAAAGCTAGTACGTTCATACCGATCAATGTAACCTGGAATCCGCTTTCCCAGCCTGTAAGAATCACAGCCAGGGTCATGTGCGCCGCAACTTCCGTATAAACAGCATAGGTATAAAAAGGAAGCCAGCCTTTATGTACAACGAAAAGCATTGACAGATAAAAAGCTATGCTGAATATATTGAATCTTGCCATAGGGACGACGTTGCATTGTAAAAATACATTGAACATCAAAATATGTATAAGTAAAAAACATATTGCCATCCCTAAGGCCAGGAGTTTTGCTCTTTTCATATTCAGAAACATAAAAACCGCCTCCATAGCTTATCAAAATCCGTGTTTGAAACAATATCGGATCAAACACGGATTTTGAAAGAAGCTTAATTCTTTAACTGGAACTTTGATACAAGATCATCCAGTCTTTCTGCCTGAGTGTAAAGCTCCAGGCTGGCTGCTGCACTTTGTTCTGCAGTAGCTGAGTTTGTCTGTACAACAGAAGAGATCTGATCGATTCCGTCTATTACCTGCTGTATATAAAAATTGCTTTTGAAGATTTACATACAAATGGTGAGTTTTATATCGGCATTAACACCTAAAAAAATAACAGGTATCGAAAAAGATACCCGTTATTCTTAATAGAAATAATAATTTTTTTATTCGATGAGCGGTGTCCAGTAGTGATGGCCATCATAATCCGTCAGTCGGTATGCCACACTGGTGACAGTTCCTTCTTCAAGGGCAATGTTGGCGATCAGAGGTTTGGCTCCAATTTCAAAGCCATCACCCAGGAAATAGTTGTCTATAAAGTCACCTTCATAGGAATAAATGTCACAGATGGGCTCTATGAGATCTCCCTCGTTCAGAGGCTCCAGTCCGCTGCACATTTCTTCTGAGGAAAGGTCTCCCCCGGGGCTGTCAGGCAGAGGCTTTATTCCCAGGATCTTTCCGTCCGGGTTCGTGTTGTCGAATTGCAGAACGATGTTTGCATGCTTACCATTTATAAAAGCCGGGATATATCCACGGGACTGGTATCTGCTGCCTTCGTGCCAGCCGTCCAGTTGATAATAGGCCACAACATGCTTGTCGAGGGACAGCCAGGTATCGTCGTATTCGCCTATAAGGTTAAGGTCATCGTCAAAATCATAGAGATTATCTAGACCTAGGTCGATGAATGCACTTCCGGTATCAACAAACACATTGAGTTTCACATACTCTACCGCATCCCATTCTTCATCTGTCAGGATAAGCACCTGCTGTCCTTTTTTGTTACGGGACCATACAAGGTGCGATTCATCAATGGCTTTTCCTTCAGGATCAGCGTAGCTTGCATTGCTGCTGCCATTGGTGATGCCTCCTGCGGCCTGAGACAAAGCTGTCCCGGCAGCGAGACTCGGAAGAAAACCGTTGCCTCCGGAAAGAGGAAGCAGACTTCCGTTCTGATAAGAATTGGTCAGCAGATTTTTCGCAGACTGCAGTGCATCTACCGGACTGCTGCCGGAGACAAGTCCTGCTTTCCCGCTGTTGTTTTCTCCGGAACCGTTACCAATGCCCTGCACTGCCTGCTGTATGGCATCTATACCTGTATCGATACCATCCTTTACGCTTCCGTCCTCCACCTTGTTCGCTGCTGTATGAAGTACAGTGGAGATAAGTTGGGATCCGCCATTATATATCATTGCAACGATGATGATAACCGCAAAGATCATCACCGGCACGCAGCCGCATCCACCGCAGCCACAGCCACTATTGCCTCCTCTGTTACCAAGTCCGGGTCTTCCGCTGTAACCGCCGGAATTACCAACCGGTCCTCCGAGACCCAGCCCGCTGCCTCTAGTGGATACACGGCTTGATCCGCTTGTCGTATTTCTTTGCCGGCTTCCGCCGCCTCCGGTTCTGTCCATATATTTCCTCCCTTTATGTCATTGTCAGCCCCGGCACCTGTTGCCTGCCGGGTCATCCACAGGTGACGGTTCTCGCCGTCAAGAACCGGCACCGGTGGATGACCCGGCGGATAGTAGGGGCTTTTAGTTGTTTTTGAATTTTTTACGGTATGAAGCTGAATTTCGCTTCAGCGATTTTTCCGTCATCCTCAGCATAGCTTATTTCAACTGTGCCGGTCAGTTCCTTCATGGGAAGTACAGCCTCCAGCTCTGCCCAGTCCAGTTCGAGATAGAAGGTTCCCTCAGTTCCTGAAGGAAATACGAAGCTTCCGGTTCTTTGATAAGGTGTACCGTTTACTGCGGCTTCCTTCTGGCTGATCAGGATATCACGGTCTGTGCTGTTTTTCACATAAAATCCCACTGCACTGCTGGCATCGGTGTAAGCCGGGAAAAGGCTTGTGGTTGCCAGCTTGATACCGTCCTTTTCGTAAAAAGTGTTTACCGAGTAGGGATACTTCGGTTCATCTGCCTTTTTCGCCTTACTGGTTTTGATGGTTAGAGGACCTGAAGAATAGAGGACATTACCGGAACCTTTTTCACAGGCCGAGAGCTTTGCCACTATCTCCCCCACAGTTCTTATCTGAAGATCGTAAAGGCTTCTGCGATCCAGAGGCAGGGCTGTATCAACCACATTTCCTGCAGCTGCTTCTGCTGCCAATGCTGTATGCATGGCAGTATTGTTTACCGAAAGTGCATCGCACCGAAGTACAAGATCCTGTGATGTACCGTTATTTATCTTCAGAAACAGTGCAGGCTGTTCCTTCCTGTCACCGTCCATATATCCAAGCTCTATGGCAGACACGATCAGGCCGTCGGTTTCCCATATCTTCTGCTCTTTGACTTTTGCACCGCCAAAGGGCTTCATATCGCTGTCATCAAACATTGAATGAAAAACCACCGCAAAAACCACTGCGACAAAAACGATCATGCCGAGTCCGAGTATCAGCGCTACAGGTAACTTGGATTTTGGTTTAACATTAGCTCCGTTATTCTGGTTATATTCCATACATCTTCCTCCCTCAGCGGAACATAGCAATCTCTCCGATCTCGTTATCTGAGTTAAATACTTTTCCCATTGCATACCGGACGCCGCCTGCCTCTACAAAATCGTAGATCACTACGCCCAGGCCGCCTTCGGTTTCGGCATCGATATAGCCGGCCTCGTCATTCCAGTCGCCCTCCATGACCATAGCACCTATATCCTGCTTTGTTTCAAGTGTGATCATGTCCTCCGGGTTGTTTACCATGAATTCGTAGCGTTCCCTCGGAGTCATAAGGACTGTCACTTTGTATCCCATATACTGGACTTCAACATCACCAACAAGCATTCTGCACTGGTCTCCTTCTTCCTTTGGTGTGACGACGTTGATGATTCCTTTCCATTTTCCGCCCAGATCCTGAAGCTCAGTGAGGACATTGCCGTCGATTGGGAAGTCATCCTCGAAATACCAGCCGAAATCATTCAGGGTGGCTTTGCCGGAGGACTTGCTGCCTTTGTTAATGTTTCCGTCGGACTTTTCTGAAAGAACGGGACGTTCCTCTGTTTGTACTGCCTTAAGAATCTCCTCCCTGGACTGGTTCTCAAAATTCTGAGAGACCTGCTTCTCCTTAACCTTAAGACGGAAAGCTGCATCAAAAGGCTTTGAAAACTCGTCATTGATCCAGCAGGCCACAGTGATCTCCTTTGTGTCAGCCGGTACTTCATAAAGCAGCCAGAGATTCATGCCTACGTTGGCATTTGGTGCATCATAAGGTTTTTCCGAAGTATAGTACTGCTCCGGGTCTGATTTGATCTCAGAAACTGGCATGTCGGTCTTTGGTCTCAGACCCTGCGCACCGAGATTTAGTATCGTACCGTTTCCGTCCTTTGCTTCAATGATATAAAAATGAGATGCATCCGGAATTGTCCTGGTTGTTCCGAAGCCGTAATCGTTTAGCTCAAGTGGTACAGAAATATATTTCTTTCCGGAGGAGAGCCCTGCCTCCGAATCCACCCAGTCCGAAGCTGTTTTCATGGCGATGAAAAGATCGTTATTCTTCATTTGTATCATATTGTCGGACTCATAGATTTCGTTGGGATCGGCAAGGGACACGATGCCTTCAGGCATATCTACTCCGTATTCAGCGGCCATACTCCGGATTGACTTTTCTACATCATCTTTTCCTTCCGGACCGTTTGAGGATGCGCCGCCGGAGACATTACCGGATACTCCGAAAGCGTCAGAGCCGTTTACATTGCCGGTGTCTGAACCTGTGTTGTCTTTTTTGCCGTTGCAGGCAGAAATAGAAAACGCAGCGGTTATGATCACTGTCATAAGGGCAATTCTTCTATGTTTACATTTGTAGTCGGTTTTGATCATTGTAATACCTCCTCTATAAATGCATGTTTTTCTACGTATGTTTCTGACATACAGATGCAGATCTAATTGGCTCCCGAATTACTCTTGCAGTTTTAATAAATATCAATACTCGTCTGAAAGCTTGGTGCCGCTTAGCTTTGATTTAAGTTTGACGAGCTGGTTGTTTACATCCAAATCGCCGGTGAAGGTCATGATGGTTTTCGACGGATTTTTCTTGTCAGGTTCTGATGCGATCTGAAGCACCATACCCGGTGCAAGTCCGAAATCCTTAAGGTCATAGGTTCCACTTTCGATCTTCTTGTGATAATCATTTTGCAGGGCATTATATTCCTTATCTGCTCCGGTAAATGAATACAGAGTATTTTTCCGTTCCAGGGTCAGCTGCATCGTCTTCCGGTTATAGGTACCCTTATAAAGCTCTTCCGGTGCTTCCGGGAACTTAAGGGAAACTTCTGCCACATCAAGCTCTATAGTCGGACGGACGATCATCTTGCCCTTTGATACAGAATTGGAGATCTCATTCTGTTTCTGATAATACTGATCCGTAAAGTCCTTAACCTGCTGCTTTGCTTCCTGAGGAGCGTCCGGACCAAGGTTCTGACGGCTGATGGTCTTGTTCTGAAGGTCCACCATACCGCCAAGGAGAGGTGAGCTGTATTCCTGAATATCTGAAACAAATTCCCAGGTGCCGTAAATGTCATTCTCCAGAGGAACAGGATCCGATTCGGGACCAAGACACGGCTTCCCAGATTTATATGTGTTCTCCACACATTCCTGGATGATCACTACCAGATTCTTTCGTTCTTCATCAGTCAGCTCATTGCCTTTTATTTTAAGCTTGGAAATATCTAGTGTAAGCGGCTTCCCATCTGCGTCCTTGATAGCTTTTTTTGTAAACTGTTGCTGCAGGACGTCGGTCTTTCCGGTACGGAGTGTTACAACATAACTGTCAATTATTTCTTTTTCAGGCTCCTCACCTAAGTCCGGAAACTTCAGTTCAAGTACATTTCCTTTTTTCTCGACCTCAGGCTGCTCCGGCTTCACCATCAGATAAAGTGTATATACGCTAGATTTACTGTTCCAGATCTTATCCCCCATCACAGGTCCTGTTCCACCGTCTACTTCCATCAGATAAACGGTTTCTTTCCCGGATGCTTTCCTGGGTTCAATAAAAATTCCGTCACTGTATATCTTATATTCTCTGTCGCGTCTCATATTCAGGGGTTCAATATCAAAATCAGGCATCACATAGGCATAATTATCATGATATTTCAGTGCCAGGGCATACTCATCTCCTGCTTTCACAAGGTTTTTCGGCTGTACCCTTCGTACTCTGATGGTATAATTCTTGTTCCAAAGATTTATTTCTTTTTTACCATTTAATTCTACTATTGGTGAAAAGACTGTGTTTATGTTTGGTTTCAATGCTTCCAAATAAAATCTTGTCTGATTCCTTTTGGCAAATAACCTGTATGCCTGAGTCAGATCCTTCTCATCGTCACTCAGTCCGAATGCGGTTTTCATGATATAGGTTACTTTTCCGCGTTTCCATGTTTCTCCATAGGAGTTCATTATCTCGGAGTAGGTCTTTTCAGGTTTTACGTACTTTGAGCGCAGAAAAGTAAGGAAGGGTGCAACCGGGTATGAGGCGTCTGCCTTCTTTGATCCTGAAACAGAAATCTTTCCTTCCGGATAGGTTGTACTGAAATCATTTAAAGGTAGTGCAAAATACCATGCATCGGTCAGATTGGTTAGTATCTGATCCTTATTGGAAACAATGATTTTCTTGGTTTTAAAGTAGTCACATGCCATCCCCTCTACATCCTGAGCTGACATTTCATCAAACTTATAATTTGCCATGGTATCCCAGGCGTATTTTCTCTGACTGATATGAAACATCTCATGACAGAGAGTGCATAGAAGCCTGTCATAGGTAAGGCTGGTTCCGCTTCCCAACATACCCATAAAAATGACAATATATGGGTGACCCAGATAAGGACTTAGTGTCACTCCGTAGGAAGTTCGTTCTTCTCCGCTAAGTTCGATTCGTAATTTGTACCATGAAGGCAATTTTACTTTCAGGACTTCTGTCAGCCATGCCCAAGCCCTGACAGCGTGTTCACAAACCTTTTCAACCTGTTCAATTTCCGGAGGAGTCTCTCCTGCTTTAACAGCATCATTATATGCTTTGAGATTAGCCTTAACGCGTACATAATCAGGATCGTTTTCTACTTTATCATTTAGCAGCTTTTTATAGATACTTTTAAAAGTGGAATTGATCTTTGTGGATTCAGCTTCAGTTTCCGGATTATTTCTAAGTTTTACGACATAATTGGAAAAATCCACTGAGGTTTTTATGTTTTTGTCTGATAAATTATGTTTTTTCAGAGTCTCTTTAATCGCATCCAACTTAGCCTGGTCTTTTAGATCATTATAGTAAGTTGTATTGCCTAACAGCAGGATGTCTTTAAACTGTTCGCGGTCCAACATGATCGTCATAACCGCAGTATCTTTATAATAAATCGGGAAAGTTCCGGTAAACGGATTCAGATATGCTCCTCCACTATAATGATAAATCCCGTCTATTATGGCTGTGGCAGCAAGAATCACACCGCCAGTTACCAACGCAGATATAAAGAAACTGTTCTGGTTTGAATTGATAACTGCTTTGTTACCTTCAATCTGACTTGCGTACTCATACCAGATGCCGGAACCATCCACTCTGTAAAAACGAAGAAATGGATATTCATCTTTAGTTACGCCCATTTTATCCAGGTCAAGTTCCAATGTAAAATGTCCGGAAAAAGCTTCATCGTCTTCAAGTCCCGCATCCAGTTCCCAGGCATCCATAATCATTCCCGGTCCTTCTATGTCTTTGACAAACACTTCTTCGAGTTGTTCAATCTGCTCTCCGCTTACGGGTTCCAGTGTAAATGTCCTGTCCTTATCAAGTTCATTCTCCTCGGCAGAGACAGTAACGCCGTAGGGAGTTTCCATACGGAAGGCTTTACTGGTTCCTTTAGGGAGTATCTTCGGCTGCTGCTTCGGTGCCTTTTCGCTGTCATCCGACACATTCCAGCCATCTTCACTGCTATAGAGCCATTTGTACTCCGGGTGCGGATCACTTTCAATGCTTAGATCATCTGCAAATAGAGTTCCGTTTTCTAAAGCCGCATCGATCTCTGCGTATTCCGCTTCCAGTTCTTCTTCTGTGGGGAGATCATATTCTATCTTTAGGTTACCGTTGCTGTTATTTCCTGTGTTTCGTTTGTCGGGATCCTTCTCCGGAGGAGTCAGTATCAAGCCTCCGGTTTCCTTGTCTGAGCCGCTCCCAAACAAACGTGTACGGACGAAACCCGGGTAAACGAAGGACACAAAAAGTGCCAGCACGAGAACTGCAGCAATCAAAGGCTTCAAAGGATTTCGACGACGAGGACCATTGGAATATAGAGTATTACTCTGCTGCCCTGCGTTCCGGTTATACTGCCCATAATCCTGAGGCCTTTGCACCTGAGGCTGATTATTCATCTGTGCCCGGTATTGGTTGGGATTTTGTGGATTGGGCCTGTTTTGAACGGTCGCTTGCTGCCGGATGTCCTGCTGCCCTGCGCCTCCGTCTTTCAGACTTGCTCCGCAGTTTTTGCAGAATGGTGCACCGTTGGTAACAGCACCGCCGCAATAGCGGCAGAAAACGGGGGCTGGCTTTGCCGCCCCCTGATCATCACCGAAAGGTTGTATCTTTTGTTGTTCTGCTTTAGGAACCTGACTTCCGCAGTTCTTACAAAAGACTGCATTATCAGATAGTTCTGTTCCACAATACCTGCAAAAACGAGCCATTCACTTCCTCCCTTCACGCCCGGGGAAGAATCCTGCCGGGCGATCTATCCCAAGAAATGCCGACAGATGGATATTACTTCAAAGTACATTCTTCTGTGATACCTGCCTCAGAAACTATAAGTGTCTTGCCGTTATTAGTTACAGACATATAAGCAATCGTACCGTATTCATTTTCAGCGATATATACTCCGTGTCCAACAGGCGTCAAATCATATACCTGCGGTGTGCCTCCGAATTCTGTATAAGTATGTGTGGCAGTTCCGTATTTACTGTCTTTTGTTATCTTTACCTTCCAGGTAGCAACAAAACCTACATATGTACCGGTCTTAGGCTCGGGATCTTCATTACGCTGTTTAACGCTCTTATCCCATTCTCCGTCAGAACCGCACCAGTAACCGTCAGCACTGTAGTTGTCCTTGATCATGCAGCCGTCAGGTCCTGTGTAATAATATTTACCATTGTCACTGTCTTGTACCCAGACATTTGCCATATAGTCACCGACAGAATTCATGTACATGACTGTACCGTCCTGGAGTATATCTCTTTTACCTTTTTTCGCAAAAGTGGATGGAAGAAACTCCTCCTCATTACTGCTGCTATTACTGCTGCCTGAATTATTTTCCAGATTGTCGGCAATGTCTTTTGCCTTTTGTCCGATCATGTCGGTACTGATGGTATCCGAAGAGCTGTTATCTTGGTTTTTCGAATATTGATAGCCATCGTCAGACTCTGTCGTATTAGCGAAGTAATCATTCCCTTTCGAGGCATCCAGTTCCGCTGCCTGTTCTCTTGCGGACTTTATATCTGTTCCGGTGGTAGTCTGTGTTTCGTAAGACTCACTTTCTAGGATTTGTGTTGTTGGATATATCGTCTGGTCCGGGCTCATGGATGTTTCGATTGTGACATTCTCATCCTCATCTTTTTCGCCTTTGAGTTTCCCAAATATAAGGAAGGCGCCTACTGCTGCAACAACTATTAATGCCACACCACCTATTATTGCCACCTTTGGAAGGCCGGATTTTTTTGGATTTCCGGGGGCAGGCGCATAACCCCGGTTCTGACCAACGTCCTGACCGGTATATTGACCCGGCTGCTGTTCAGGATTCATATAACCCTGGTACTGTGAACCGTTTTGGTTATTATATTGGCCCGGTTGCTGTTTAGGATTCATGTAACCCTGGTACTGTGAACCGTTTTGGTTATTATATTGGCCCGGTTGCTGTTCGGAATTCATGTAACCCTGGTTCTGACCACTGTAAGGGCCATAATTGTTGAATGATCCGGGCTGTTGGTGATTATAATTCTGAACACCGCCTTGATTATAAAAAGATCCAATATTTCCGGACTGTTGATTTTGGTTAAAATATGTCCCCTGTTCCTGTCCTGATGGGGGTGGAACCTGTGATGCAGGAAGTATTTTTGCTCCGCATTCCTCGCAGAATTTGGCATCGTCTGCCAGCTTCGCACCGCAGTTTTCACAAAACATACTCATAATGTTGTCCTCCTATTTTCTTTTTCCAAACACTTTCAAGATCAGATCCAGAATCTGTTTTTTATCAGCATTTTCCGGAAGATTCTTTAACGCCTTTGTGATGTCCTCCAGGATGGATTTAGTCATCTTCTCTTCCAGAATATTTTTAACCCACTCTACATCAGACAAAGATTTCTTACCCATATATATCTGTTCAAATATATAGGAAGCACCTTCTCCCAGGGCAAAAACAATGCTGCCGGCTATAAAAGCATTAACAACTGCCGCCCCGACATTTATCACAGGAATGGATTTCAGACTTCCGGCAAGCAGCTTTCCGGCTGCACCCACTGTGCCCACATCAACTATTGTGTCCAAAAGAGCCTTTGATTGATCATTTTTTTTGATGTCCCATATTTTGGCAATGGATTCTATCTCCAGTGTTTCAGTTGGTGTAAGGATCATGGCATCGGCAAAGGGAAGAGTCACACCGCCAACAGTGATTCCTGCTAATGTTGCAACGCTGACAACAGTTTGTGAAAGTGCACGTTTACGAAGCAGGTTATAGTTTTTGACATCCTGTTCGGCAGCTTTGAAACCTTCAGGCAGAAGCCTGTTTGTAAGCTCTATAAGCTCCGTGATGCCTTCGGGAGGAGCATAGATGCCCTCTCTCAGGGTATAGGGCTCCGCAACAACAGGGATGATGTCATTCAGTCTGTCGACATACTTCTTTCTTGCCGCAAAAGCATCCCTTATCATCTGCTTGTTATCTTCGCGTTCAGGCTCAGAATAGGATTTGGTTATAACAACTACTATGGGAACATTTTTCCACAGGTTTGTGGCATTCATCATTGAATCTATAGCTTCCGGAAACAGTTTTGAAGAAGTTCCGTCAACGCAAAACCATATAACATTAATGCGGGAATCTTCTTTTCCGGCCTTGGTAGATTCTTTTGACCATTTTTTAACTGCATTGATTGCTTTCAATTCTTTGAAAAATCCAGGCTCAAAACCTATGGTATCTATAAGTCGGAAGGATATTCCTTCATTTTCATAAATCTCGAGATCAAGGGTTGTACCCCTGATGCCTTTTCCGGTGACAGCTTTCTTTTCGGCATCCTTCCCCAATACAGCATTGATCAAGGTGGATTTACCTACTCCGGAATTACCTATGACAAGTACATTTCCTTTCACCATTCCGACCTCCTGTGCTTTGATTTATGATAACTGTTTTCATAGCACCATTCTTTGAAAAATCTATTTTTATTTTATAATAAATCGGATATAATATTCAATAACCATCCTGTATTCCTTCCGAATATATTTCCGAACATAGCCTTCATAATGTGTCTGATTATCTAGCATTGCAAAAAACATGCCATGTAAACCGGATTTCTGGTTTAGGCAGGCTGGTTTTCCTGTTTTTTTCTAGCATTTCGTGTTTATAATCCGATTTTAGCACTTACCCTTAGTCTGATAAAAGGTATCCAACTACTAATTCAAAGGCCGACCGGAGGTCGGGCTTCCTTTTTGACATTAAGCCAAGTATCAGAGATGCGTAACGTGCATCTGTAAAATTTATAAAAGTCCTGAAACCCGCTCACAGAGCGGATCGCAGGACTTTTCTCTTCAAAAAGCTGTCAAAGACGGGATTATGAATTCAGGCATCCCGTATGAATTCAGGACTACAGTAGTGAAAGAATTTCATTCCGACGAAGACTTTACGGCAATCGGTGAGATGATCAAAGGAGCTTCCCGCTACTATCTCCAGCAGTTTACCGAAAGGGATACTGTGCCAAATAAAAATCTTACCGCACCATCAAATGATGACATGGTAAGATTTCTTGAGATCGTAAAAAGATTTATCCCATTGGCTGAGCTAAGAGGGCTATAACAGCTTCTTCAGCTCCCCGTACATTATCTTCCCTGCTTCATTTCTGGGAAACTCGTCAATCTGTTTTACCCTTAAGCAGGTTCTGGCTACCGGCAATGCTTTCTTTACAAACTGTGAAACTGCCGTTTTTTCATCCTCTCCGTTAACAAATACAACGAGGTCATCATCGATCCCGGAGCTTACGCTGAAGATGTGAAGTGCTTTCATGATATTTTCATCGATTTCATCAAGGCTTATCCGGTTTCCGGCTATCTTTATGTACCGTTTTATCCTTCCGGTTATATAGTAGTATCCGTCAGAATCTCTTCGCGCCATGTCTCCGGTTTGTACTTTTCCATGCCATTCATCATCCTTGCAAAGGTCCTCTCCTGATAATGCATATCCCATTGTGACATTGGGGCCCTCATAGATGACCTGTCCATCCCGGTCCGGTTCTTTGATCTCGTTCCCTTCATCGTCTGCGAGGTATATTTTCCCTCCCGGAATAGGTATCCCGACTGAACCTGGTTTTTCAAGACAATTCTCAGTTGGAAGATATGCGATATGGCACGTAGTTTCGCAAAGACCGTATATTACCACAAATCTCTTACCGTATTTTTCTGCATAATCGCCTAAATATTTCTGAATTTCATTGGAAAGCTTATTTCCGGCCTGGGTCATGATCTCACATTGCAGCCCTATATATCTTTTCAACCGCTTCTCGGTCCAACGGACGTATCCTTGAGAGCTTCATGGTATCATTCATGGTGGCATCCATGGCAAGTTCCCTGAAATCCTGCTCTGTAGGTTTAACTCCAAGCTCTGTGAGACTTACCGGCATATTTATGGATCTGAAGAAGTTTTCTGTTTTCTCAATGCCTTCCTCCGCAGCCTTCAGGTCATCGGTTTCGGTTACTCCCCAGACTTTTCTGGCAAATCTTGCGAATCTCGGTAATGCTCCTTCATAAAGTTCCCTTGCCCAGGTTCCCCACACTGCAGAGAGTGATGCGCCGTGTGTAACGTCATACTTTGCGGATAATGCATGACCGATCTTATGTACCGAGAAATCCTTGCCTCTTCCGCACTCCGTAAGATTATTGTGAGAAAGGCTGGAAGCCCAGAAAATCTCACTCATAGCATCAAAATCGGCTGGATATTCCATAACCTTAGCACCGTTACTGACCACTGTCCGTATAAGTCCCTCTGCTATTTCATCTGTGAGGTCTGCCTTGATATCCGGAATAAAATAGCGCTCCATGGTATGCATCATTATATCCACAATTCCGGCTGCTATCTGTTTTTTGGGAAGGGTTGCGGCAAGAGCCGGATCCATGATGGCAAACCGGCATCTGTTGAAATCAGTGTTAATGCCAGCCTTTTTACCCAGCTCCTCATTGGTAAGAACTGCTGAATCACTCATCTCGCTTCCTGCCGCAGCTATGGTCAATACAGCACCGACAGGTAATGACTTTTCAAGGGGAACCTTTTTTGTCCAGATGTCCCAAAGCTTATATTCAGGATTTGCTGTACCGTGAGCGATAGCCTTTGCCGTATCTATGGCGCTTCCGCCTCCTACAGCGATAACCATATCAGCACCAAAGGCTACAGCTTCCCTGACACCTTCCTCTGCGTGAGAAAGTGTTGGGTTTGGCTTTGCACCCCCGTATTCTTTGTATTCCATTCCCGCTTCCGTCAGGGATTTTTCAACCCTGTCCAGAAGTCCGCTTTTCCTTACACTGTTCTTTCCAAAAACCAGTAGTGCTTTACTTCCGTATTTCCTTGCAGTTTCTCCGGTTCCTTTTTCCGCATCTTTTCCGAATACCACCTCTGTCGGAGCATAAAATCTGAAATTGTTCATTGTAGCATCTCCTTTCACACAAAAAAAAATTCCTTTTGGGGTTTACCCGTTCATCTATGATCGCTTGTTTTGCAACCTTTAAATCTGACATACAGCTGCAGTTCTGATCGACTCTAAACCACGGGACTCCAAGGATCAAAATAGTTGGCAAACATAAAAACAGGATGTGAATGTCAGATCAAAATGACATCCTCATCCCATTATAACGCTTTATGCTTTAATCTTAAATCGGTAAATGATATTTGGACATTTCGCAGACGTTATGCGGACATTTTCAAAAAAGCCCGTTTTATTCAATGCTAATGGTTATAGTAACATCTCCATTGGAAAGAAGATCAGTCATATCTTCCGTATTCTTATCAGATATATGTCCAAGTCTTGTATATACAGAATGCCAGAAAAATCATTTTCGTTTTCATCGCAACTTCCTTTATTTTAGAGCTTTACCAAATTCGAAGGCTTCGTTTAATTCTTCAGTTTTTTTCGATGCCTCACCCATATCGCCTATGCCTCCGCAGAATAAGGAACCGGAGAATTCTGCCCTTTCAAAACAGTCAACCCATCCCTGAAGTCCGCTTTCAGCCTTTTTAGGCACAAACTCTTCATCCTCAGCCGCAACAGAGAGCATATATACATTCCTAAACTTATAGTCTGAAGGATACAGCGGATTGAGCCTGTCCAAAAGAGTTTTCATCTGACCGCTCATCTCGTAATAATAAATCGGAGTTGCAAATACAAGAGTATCTGCATTCTTTACTTTTTCTGCAATCTCAGCAGCATCATCCTTAATGACACATTTCTGGGTATTCTGACAGGCAAGACAACCTATACAAAAACCGATATTTTTCCCTTTCAGGCCTATATATTCCACATCATGACCTGAAGCTTTTGCTCCCTCTATAAGCTTTTCCGTAAGTATGTCGGAATTACTCTTTGCACGAAGACTTGTAGAAATTACTAACACTTTGCTCATATTTTCCCATCCTTTATTTCTTTTATGTATCTGCCTTATCAAAAAATCCATATTATCAACTTTTTTCTGGCTGTCATGAAACTCATCCATAAGGTGACAACGGCATTTCATAAGATCTCGTAAAAGCATATCAGTATCACCTTCTTTATACATTTTCTTCATGAAGCATATTTGTTTATCGCCACAGCCCATATCTGAAAGGTTTTCAAGATTCTTTACTGTATCTATCTTATTTCTCCTTCCGGTTTTCATATTAAAACCTTGACCTGGTTTTCGCTAATGAATAAAATAAATATCATGATATTCATTTTTGGAATAACACATAAATAGTCAGCTTTATGGAGGACTTCATGGAGATAAAAAATCTCAGATACTTCCTTGCAGTCGCAAGGGAGGAAAATATGTCAAAAGCTGCTGAGCGGCTTCATGTATCGCAGCCTACTCTTTCAAAGGCATTAAAAGCATTAGAAGAAGAACTTGGAAAAAAGTTATTTGTCAGGCACAGCTTCAGTATTTCACTTACTGATGAGGGAATGCTTCTTCGTGACCGCGCCCAGGATCTTGTGGCCATGTCAGATAAGATAGAACAGGAATTTAACTCTCTGGATGATATAACAGGTGGGGATATATTTTTTGGACTGGCAGAAAGCTATCAGATCAGATACCTTGCCAGAGAGATTTATAAATTAAAAGAAAAATACCCTAATTTCACCTATCATATAACCAGCGGAGATACTGAGCAGGTTACTGAAAAGCTTGATAAGGGCATTTTAGACTTTGCTGTACTATGTGAAACTCCTGATAGCAACAAATACGAATATGTGAAATTCCCGGAAGCTGATGTGTGGGGAGCAATCATATCTTCATCCCATCTCCTTGCAAAGAAAAATTCCATCCATGTCTCTGACCTGATAGGGCAGCCTCTGTTTGTCTCAGAACAGAGTTGGAACAATGAAATCAAAGCATGGGCCAAAGACAGATTTAATGAGCTTAAACTTGAAGGCTCTTTTAGACTTTCCTATAACGGCTCTGTATTTGCAAGGGAAAACCTTGGAATACTTCTTACATTCAAAAATCTGATAAATACCGAAGGAACTGACATGGTATTTAAGCCTCTTTCACCGGAACTGAAATCAGAGCTATATCTCATTTGGAATAAGTATCAGACCTTTACGCCTATTGCTGAAAAGTTTCTGGAGCAGATAACAAAGACTTTCAAGTAATTATCAAGAAGATCACAACATAATAAAGCTATGACCTTCTATAGTATAGTGCTCTAATCTTATACGTCACGTAACAAATCTGTAGCCACATCAATCCATACCTGCACCTCAGCAGCTGCAAGGAGATCCGGAGAAACACCAGCTCATGTCATGGCACTGACCATGATCCGGGATACATCATATCGAATAATCTTTAAAAAAAGTCGATACGAGACAAAACGAGTCAATGCCGGTCACATACCTAATTTTTCAAAATCAGGTTTCCAACCTGCAAACTGAATAAGCTGTTCTTCAGTTCTGTGATAATATCTCTCATTCTTATCAAGCTTTGCAATTTCTGCCATTTCTTCATCTGTAAGTTTAAAGTCGAGAATATCTAAATTATCCTTGATGTGATCCACATTTTTACTACCTGGAATAACTACAAATCCCATCTGTGTATGCCAGCGAAGGATAATCTGCGCTGGAGACTTGCCATATTTTTCACCAAGCTCTGCAAATACAGGCTCATTGATAAGAGACTTGTCACCATGGCCAAGAGGATACCAGCTCATGAGTTTGATGTCGTATTTATCCAAAGTCTTACGAAGCTCTGTCTGAGTAAAGTATGGGTGCGCTTCCACCTGAATAAACTGAGGTACTACTTCCCATTTAGTCTCAAGCTCTTCAATGTACTTTCCTTCAAAATTTGAAATTCCGATAGATTTAGCCTTGCCTTCCTTATAAGCTTTTTCAAGCTGTCTATATCCTGCAAGCCAATTCCCAGCAGGTTGATGTATATAAAGAAGATCAACATAATCCACACTAAGGCGCTCTAATGTTTCATTTACAGCATTTTCATTCTCATACTCTGATGGCCAGAGTTTTGTCGATAAAAATACTTCCTTTCTATCTACTCCGCTTTCCTTGATTCCTCGACCTACAGCACGCTCATTTACATATGCATTAGCTGTATCTACAAGTCTGTAGCCTATCTTAAGAGCTTCTCTCACGCTATTTTCTGCATCAGCAGGTGCAAGCATAAATGTTCCGATTCCTACTACCGGGCACTCTAATTTGTTATTTAATACGATGTTTTCCATTATAAATCCTCCTTAGTATGTTGATGCTCTAGAACTTGTAAATTTCCAGCTTCCATTTTCTTTTCTAAGAGTAAAGTCTCCCTGTAATCTCCAGCATCCTTTACTTCCACCGTAGACTGCAGCAACTACTCTGCTTTTACCTGTCATGGTTGCCTCATCACCACGAACACTTACTACAATGTCATCATGATCAGCTGAATAGTAATTGAAGGTACCATTATCTAATCCCTGCAGAAACTCATCAGCAGACTGGCTTACTCCTGTCATATGATAAAGACAGTAATCTGCGGACATAAGTCTTCTGAGACCTTCAATATCTTTCTCTACCATATAGTCCCAGTAGTCTTTATAAAGTTCTGAAATTTTTGCTTTTTCATCCATATATTTATTCCTTCTGTTCTGCCGGATCAAGCATCTTAATCACCTTAGCAGGTACTCTTCCTCCAACTTTTCTTATATCAATCCGTTTGCTTCAAACCATTTTTCAACTACAGCCTTTGCTTTTGCTGCCTGGCTTCCGGTAATTGCAAGACCTTGTCTTACATCTGCGCCCTTTGCATATTTTTTCAAATCTCGTTCGCTGGATCCCATTCCACTTCCTTCATTCGTACAAAGAGGAAGAATTGTTTTACCGGCAAAATCGTATCTTTCTAAGAATGTCGCTACAGCCATTGGAAATGTTCCCCAGTAATTTGGGTATCCAAGGACGATAGTGTCATACTTATCAATGCTATCTAAATAGTTTGTAAGTTCTGGTCTGGCATTATCTCTTAAATCTTTCTTGGCTTCATCTATGCAGGTCATGTAAACAGGTGAATATGGATCCTTCATCTCTATTTTGAATGTATCTGCATCAATCAGTTCATTCATCTGATTAACAACGATTTCAGTGTTACCAACCTTTACATATCTCATTGCACCGCCGAAATAGTTCTCATCTGCTCTTGAAAAGAATGCAATTAATGTTTTTCCCATTTGAATTCCCTCCATTTAACATTTCTATAGATAACTGCTTATGTTAATTAGTTTTGTCCTTTGTTGTTTACATTATCTCACGTCTGCTTTATACTATCCAATAGAAACATCCGATAGTTGATTTAATTTTTAAATATCAAGAGTACGTTATGACAACAAAACAGATAGATTATTGTATAGAACTGGCCCGTACCGAAAGTTTTTCCAGAGCTGCTGAAAATATGTTTGTAAGCCAGCCTACATTTTCATATCAGATAAAGCTGCTTGAAGAGGAAGTCGGCTTTGAAATATTTGCAAGAAACGGGAAAGGTGCGTCCCTTACACCTGCCGGGCAGCAATTTGTAACATATCTTGCCAACATGCGCGAAGAAATGAAACGCGCCATTGAACAGGGACAGAACTTCAGTGCAAAATACCAGGATAATATTACTATCAGCCTTATGGTAAGACAGGCTCTTTACTTTCTTCCTGAAGCAATTAAGGACTTTGAAAAGAATGAGACAGGAGTTCAGATAACTCCCCTATTCCAATACGAAAATGGCATCGACAGCTTTTTAAAAAATGAATCTGATATCGTTTTCGCTTTGGAAGAACAAACAAAACAGCTTGCAGGTACTATAGTCCACAAGCTGTTCAAAAGTCATATCTACTTAATTTGTGACAAGAACGATCCTCTGGCGGCTAAAAATCTCATTACTGATGAAGATATATACGGTCGCACTCTTATGGTCGGTGGTGGTTCGCCGGCACTTCTCCGCTCAGTTCAGCAAAAGCTCATCTCATCTGGTAAAATTGAATACTTTAACAGCCCTGACCATGACACCACACTTACCAATGTCGCTTCTCATAAAGGGATCTGCCTTGCTCCCGGTTTTCTTAATGATCACAGCGGACAGTTTGCCTGGATTCCTTATGACTGCGATGATACTTTTTCATGCGTCCTCTGCACTCATAAAGCGGATCAACGTCATAGCCTTGATGCTTTTATTAAAGTATTACAGAAGTTATACAACGAAGCGGTCGCATTTCCTCTGTAAAAGATAAATAGACTGAACGTAATAATCATTTTAACATAATAAAGATTTCTATATTTTACTATACATCAAAGTCTGCTTGCTCTATTATTTATGATTCATTAACCAGCTTCCCTGTCATATGCTCAGGAATGAGTTCAAGGCACTGTACTCTCGGCAGAGCATTTTTCAATTCCTTTTGTAAATACTCTTCATCATCCGTGAACTTCTTTGTGAGATGAGTACATATCTTTATTGCTGTATCCTCATCCTCTACAAACTTGATTCTGCCAAATACAATTACGCTGTTAATGTTTAAAGCCCAATCGCCTTCTTTCCGATAGCCTTCATCCCATGTACAGAAGCTTACTTTATCACATGCCTTAATTGCATCAATCTTGTGACCTTCCTTAGCCCCATGAAAATAGATTTTCCCATCTTCTTCACAATACCACTGGTTAATCGGTAAGCCATACGGATAACCATCCTCGCCAATCAGGGACAGTACTCCTCTCTTTGAATTTTTCAACACCTCAATGCACTGTTCATCTGTAATCTGTTGCTTAAATCTTCTCATCTTTCTAAACATTGTTCACCTTAATCCTTTGCTAATAATTTTAATCCTGTTAACCAGTTCTTTATCTCATCATCTGTAGCACTTCCGCTAAATCTGTTGCCGGATAGCCAGTTTCCTGTCCCGTTTTTTTCTGAAATATTGGAACTGCTCTTCTCAATACTACTGCTTCCCGAGGTGCAGAATGGTATGATTGTTTTCCCATCGAAATTATAACTTTCTACAAAGGTGTCAATGATTCGTGGCTCTTCGCCCCACCAAATAGGATAACCAAGGAAGATAGTAGAATAATCATTCTCGATATCCAACTCGATATCTTCATATTCAGGTCTTACATCCTTATTATTTTGCTCTTTCGTGGCACGACTGCCATCGTCATTATAATTTAAGTCCTCATCAGTATATGGTTCTTTAGGCTTGATCTCATATAGATCTGCTCCTGTAACTGATGCAATCTTTTCAGCGATTCCCTTCGTTGTTCCTGTAGCAGAAAAATATATTACCAGCATTTTTTTATCAGAGCTTTCATCCACTGTGTCCTTTATATCACTTGTTTCTATTTCATCGTTGACACCGGAAGTCTCTGCTACACTTATTTCTGTCGTAGGCGTATTTACAGTTTCTTTATCCGATGATACTTCAGCACATCCAACAAGCCCTAATACAGTAAATGCTGAGATAAGTAGCATTGAAATTATTTTCTTCATCAGGCACCCTTTCTTATTTTCTTATGAAATCTTTATCCTTATCCGGCATACTGTTGTCAGAGACATACCTTTCTACAGTCATATGAAGATCATATTTTTCGCGAAGCTCCATGATAGTCTGCATCATAGGTGAAGCATGATGGATATCAATAGACTCCTGATCTTCCCAACTGTCTATCAGAAGAATTGTCTCAGGGTCATCCAAAGACTGATAATACTCATACTTAAGATTTCCTGCCTCATTTCGTATTTTTTCAACCGTTCCGCTTTTTGTCATTTCCTCTGCAAATCTTTTTGCAGCACCATCTGTTCCTTTATAACGTAAATTAACTGTAATGCTCATCATAGACCTCCAATCACAGATTTTTACCGGTTTCATATGCTTCAGCCATTACCTTGGTACTCACCACTTCGCCTTTTTGCCAGACGCCTTCTCCAAATATTGTTTTCTTTACAGTATTTCCAAGATGGACAAAAATCGTCTTAAGCTCCAATATTCTTCTTCATTTTAAGTTCCTTCTTTCTTCAATCATAAGATCAGCTTTAAAAACTGATAAGTCATTTCATAAATTGTCACATCCATATGAGAGAGTTTTACCTCATCCATTGCTGATATCTGCTTATCTGTAGGATATGAGTATGGATATATCCCGTACATATAAGGAAAGAATGCATATCTTATCTGTGCGATTTTCTCTTCCGACACACCCAGATGTTTTTTCAGGCATTCATCAAACAGCTCTACGGAATTCTTAAAAACTTTCTTGTATTCTACAAGGAGCTCAGCCCTGCTGTTTTCCTCTATCTCATACAGATTCATGGCAGAAATTTTCAGAAGTGTCTTACGTTCCTCCATAGATTTTGCTATTGCTCTCGCCAAGGTATCTTTATCCATATCAGCTTTTCTTCTGATAATGCTTTTAAGAGCTTCATTCCACTTCATATATTCACGGGTCAAAAGTCCTAAAAAGATTTCTTCCTTAGTCTGAAAATAATTGTATATAGAAGGTCTGGAAAAACTGGTCTCTGTACTGATAACCTTTATGTTAATGCTCTGAAAGCCCATTGTTTCATAAAGCTTCTCACAGGCATCCATTATTTCCTCTCTTCTTTTGTCAATTGTTTCTTTATTTTCTACTGCCATGATTTTTACTCCTTAAACTGTGTATCAATACTTTTATAATATCGCCTGGTTGACACACAGTCAATTGCAGGATAATAAAATTATTCCATCTTCTTCTCCCACATGCGGATAAGATTCAGTTCCAGACTATCTGCTGTATTCTCAAGTACCTTTATTTCATCCTGGGTAAGCTCTACATTGCAGGCTTTCACAGCATCCTCAACATGGCTGACCTTTGTAACACCGATGATAGGTAATGCCCCTTTTGCAATCGCCCATGCAACTGGAATCTGTGCCGGAGCTACATTGTAATTATCTGCTACTTCCTTAAGCTTCGCGTTCATGATCTCAAGTTTATCAAGTACCGGATTGTAAGTTTCTGCTCTTCCCGATCCTGCAGGCATAGGGTTCTTTGTATCATATTTTCCTGAAAGAGCTCCTTGTTCCAGAACCATGTATGCCCAGAACTGAATGCCATTTTCTTTGCAGTAATCAACAATACCTGAATCCTCTGAGGATCTGTTGAGTAAGCTGTAATGATTCTGTACAGCGCCAAGTTTAAGACCGTGCTCTTTTAGGATTTTATCTGCCTCTTTTATCTCGGTAAGATTGTGATTTGAAACACCAATCACAGGTACGTTTTCTTTTCCTTCGAAATACTTTGCAACTTCTGTAATCCACTTTGGAGCATCAACAGGGTTATGCACCCAGTAAATATCCATGTTGTTGATACCAAGTATTTCATATTCAGTCGTTAACATGTCCTCAACCGGAGTTTTGGAAGTGTAATTCGCACACTGAGGAGTCAGTTTGTCTGAAATGATATATGAATCTCTTGGGAGATCTTTTATAAAACTTCCAAGTGTCTTTTCTGATGTTCCCATCCCATAAACATAAGCTGTATCCCAGAGGTTAAGCCCAGCCTTCATTGCTGCATCAAATATAGGCTTAAGCGAATCTGCTGTTAAATTTCCACCAAAGGTTCCATCGTTACCCCAGGCCCATGCGCCAAGTACAATTTTCGGTAATGCTTTTACCATTTTAAGTTCTCCTTTCTGTTGACATTGTGTCAGTTGATGTTTGGATAATATCACTGATTTGACACAGTGTCAACTCTTTTTTTACATATCTTTTTTATAAAAGAGATTTTCCAAATTCATAAGATTACCAACGCATTTATCTGGGCCAGCAGTATTTCCTTTGTCCTATCATCTTTAATCTGGCGAAGGAGCTGCTCTGCCTTTAAGATAAAACTATCATCTGAATTTCCCTCAACCCCCAACAGATAATTCGGTGTGGTATCAAGGTGCTCTGACAGCTCCACAAGCACACTCCCCTTAATATCCACCTTGTCGTTCTCATAAGCAGATATCGTGGACTTAGGAATACACATCACTTCTGCAAGCTGTTCCTGGGTATAACCCTTTCTGATCCTTGCTGCCTTGATTCTCTGTCCCAGTGTTGTTTCATTGATAATGTTCTTCATCTTCTCCCTCTTTCCGGGCCAAAACCAGAAAAAGGAACAAAGAAAAAAGGACGCACAATAAGACTCAGCCTTTAACTGATTTCTTATCATGCGTCCGCGGTGGGCTATACCCCCATATCATGATGCCCTCGTTTAATTGTCATTGTTATGCGCGGATATCCGCGCCTATGTCCTCCCGACATAGTCAACTATAAATCAACAAAATATAAATTCCTACGGGACTATATATCACAATTTTCAATTATCCATTGATGTTAGTTTTTTACTATGGTATATTCCAAATATAAAATCAACCACAGACTAATTTAGTCTGCACTTAAGACAGAAATGAGGAAAACACTATGAACATCGGACAGGTCATTGCACAGAACAGAAAAAATAAAGGCTTATCTCAGATCGATGTGGCAAAAGAGCTTGGACGATTCGACATCCATGTAGGTAATGCTGCCATAAGTGCCTGGGAAAAAGGTATAAACATGCCAACTGCAAATCAGTTCCTTGCACTATGCCAGATACTTGAGATCAACGATATCTATACGGAGTTTATTGGGGAAAATCCAAATGATCCTTTCAGAAATCTCAATGATGACGGAATCATTAAAGTCTACGACTATATTGATCTCCTGGAAGTTTCAGGAAAATTCGATAAGAGGTCATCAAAGATTATCCCTATGGAAGGACGCATAATGAAGATTGCTCTTACCTCTGCATCAGCAGGAACCGGTAATTTCCTTGATGATGAGAACTTTGATGAGATAGAGATCTTTGACCATGTACCAAGAAAGGCTTCCTTTGGAGTACATCTTGATGGTGACAGTATGGAGCCAAGATTTAAGGATGAACAGCTTGTATGGATTGAACAGACAGACTGCCTTGAATCCGGGGACTTGGGACTATTCTTCCTTGACGGACTTACCTACTTCAAAAAATTTGTAAAAAAGGAAACCGGCACCTTCCTTGTATCACTTAACGCAAAGTATAAGCCCATTAAAGTAGGCGAATACAGCACCTTTAAGATATTTGGAAGACTCGCCACAGATTAAGTCCAAATTATAGGACACTCCTTTATTTACAATGATACTTGTGAAATAGTCTGTATTTTTATAAGAGAGGGGTGAACATCTTGAAAGATTTAATCTATTCAAACCGTGTTTATGAACTTCGCAGAGACCTGGGTATCAGCCAGGACAGAATGGCTGCTGACCTTGATATCAGCAGGCGCACAATCAGTAAAATTGAAAACGGCGAGCAGAATCCGTCACTGGATATGGTATACCGGATAGCAGCATACTTTAACCGTATGATACCGGATGTCTTTCCTTTGGCAAAAGAGATTCATCTTGCCTCTTTTGAGGAATATTCAAAAAAATAATATGAACAAAAGTCAGCGAACCTATATCGCTATTGATATGAAAAGCTTCTATGCATCTGTATAGTGTGTGGCAAGAGGACTTGACCCGCTTAAGGCAAATCTTCTTGAGGGTGCAACGACTATAGAGAGAAATAAACAGATCGGAGGACACAGAGCATAAAGCACAGCCTCCGGTCTATTAAAAAACGGAGGAATCAGATGAATAGCGAAAGTTCTGTGATAGAAATACCTTCCAATTTCAGATACAGGGATGTATTTTTAAAAGGTAAACCAAAGCATGACAAGACTGACAGCTTTTCCATAAAGCATCCTGCAATGGACATTGGAAGACGAGCCAAGATATTCAGTCCTTTTGATGCTCTTAAAGGCTTTAGCGATGAACTTGCTAAATCCGAGCAACTAAATGAAGATTACTTTGCCGATAATGGCTATGAAGAGATAGATGAATCCCCATAGGAGTAAAACAATATGTGTACCAGATATGCACTGGAGAAGGATCTCCCGGAGTTAAAAGATATATTTGAGATTGCTTTACGTTCATCTCTAACAAGTAAATTTATAGATACCCACGCAAGGCCTCTGATCACAGATGGAGAAGTACGTCCAACAGATATAGTTCCTGTGATTGCTCCAAATGCCAAAGGAGCAAAAAGTGTGTTCCCGATGCAGTGGGGCTTTCTTGCAAGAGATGGTAAACGTAGTCTCTTTAATGCCAGAGTTGAATCCGCTATGGAAAAGCCCACCTTCAAGGATGCCTGGAAATCACACAGATGTATCATCCCTGCTTCTTACTACTTTGAGTGGGAGCATTTCATAAGCGTAGATGGCAAGGTAAAAACCGGTGATAAGTATGCCATACAGCCAAGAGGCTGCACTGTGACCTGGCTCTGTGGTCTTTACCGTATCGAAGACGGCTATCCTGTCTTTGTGGTCCTCACAAAAGAACCTACAACGGAGCTCTCTAAAATCCATGACAGAATGCCACTCATGCTACCAAAAGAAAGAATAGATGAATGGATAAGCCCTACATCAAATCCGGATGAAATTGTTCCGTTTGCTTTATCAGATATGGTTATTGAAAAAGCTGAAGGCTAGTCCCTCAGCTTTTTTCTATGACTTTCTCCATCTTTACATGCGGAATCCCATCCTCTATGAACGGCTCTGACACAACTTCAAAGCCTTCTTTCGCATAATAACCTATGGCATATTCCTGAGCTTCCAAGTATATCTTCTTAGCCTTAAACTGCTCAGTTGCTACCCTTACACCTTCATGGAGGATCTGTCCTCCGATGCCTTTGCCATGTTCCAGGGTAACAACTCTTCCTATCTGAGCTATGCCGGATGCTTCATCATGGCCGGAAGCTTCATCATGGTCTTTCCAGAATACCCTGAGGCACCCTGCAACTCTCCCGGAATCGTTATAACAAAAGACATGTATCGCATCCTGATCCTTGTATGCATGTACCTGTTTTTAAGCTCGTTATGCTCCCCCGTAAGGAGATTCCTAAGAAATGTCTCCAAAAATGACATATGTACTTGGATACATCATCTCTTATAGATGCCATCAAAATACCTCCCGCTATAATCCCACACATCATTAGTCCGGCTGCTGACCATCATGAGCCTTCCAGACGCACTCTGTTATTTGCATATCTGTAAACACAGCCTTGAAGCTGGAATCTTCCGGACTGCACGCATAGATACCAAATGAAATCGTTCCGGCTCCTTCCCACATATGGCAGACTCTCATTTGAGAATAATCTTTTCCATCGTAGGAACACTCAATACAGTAATCATCTTCTCTCCTGCTAAATCTATACCACATCTGTTTTACATCAGCTGGAATAGCCGTAGTTGCCCAATCGGAATAACCATGGTTTGTAACAACAGAGCCAAGATGCTGAAACTTTTCATTTTCATACTCAACAGAAGCCTTGAGCCAGTTCTCTGAATCAAGATACATGACAATTCCACACTGATCAAAACGATGATGGCTGTCGGTAAAGTCTGTCTTTACCATAAAGGAGAAGAATTTATCATCTGTTTCCATCTGCAAAACAGGAGCATTGTCATTCCTAAAATGATAGTAGGTTCTCTGCCACAAATCTGTGTGCGGCATCGTTGTTACATCAATGCACTTTTCTGTGATTTTATAATCCTCCGGCTCCCTGAGCCATTTCATTTTTTCAATCATCTCACTGCCCCTTATTATTCTGCCTTTAATATGCTTAATCCCTTCACGGATAAAGCGGTTCGATTCCACTATGAATACCGTATCGCCTGCCTTAAATGCTATACATTAACCCTCACACGGTCAACTTCTGGACATCGTGTCCAAAAGTTTCCATTGATACTTCCCAAGAACCACCCTGCCATCCGTCACCTCGATACCATCAGCTTCAAGAAGTTTAGCCTGTTTTCCGGCACCTCCGAAAGCAAATTCCCCGGCAAGCTCTCCCTTAGCGTTGACCACACGAAAGCAAGGTATGTTATCCGGATCGGGATTTTTGTGGAGTGCATTTCCGACTGCTCTTGCCATCCTTTTATCACCGGCAAGCTCAGCTACCTGTCCATAGGTTGCAACCTTCCCCTTCGGAATCTTCTTTACCACCTCATAGATTCTCTTTGTCGGGTTATCTGAGATCAGATCATAGCTTTCCGCAATCATACATTCGATATCTTTATCCGGAATACTCCCATCCAAAATAATCGTATTCCAATGTTCCTTATTCTGGTGATATCCCGGTGTGACTGATTCATAAATATCACGCCAGAAAAACGCCTTATCCGGTTCCACTTTTACGTTAAGATTTATAAATCCATCTCTCTCATATGTCCAAAGGAAAGCTTTCTTATTCCCCTTATACCTTACAAGCTGCCAGTTTTCATCATGAAACGGCGCGTCCTGATAAGTATCTGGAAATGAAAGCCCGTAGCTAAGTGCTTCCTCTCTTGTTCTCATAAAACCGTTTCCTCCCACTCCACGCCCTTGATATCCAACCACTTCTGTGCCTTCTTGCAGGTTGTGCAACGCTCATAGCAAATAAAAGTATTCATAAGCTCATCTCCTTCTTCATTCGTCAGGGTTTAACCCATAATATAGTATTTCGCTGTATCTTAGCATTCAGAGCAACTCTATCGTCCTCTGATCTGGTTTTCCTTCAAAAAACTTATCCAGTACCTTCTGAAAAACTTCTGTCTCTGGTGCCACCTCATGAAACAGTGTCATGGATGAACGAAGCTTCAAGTAATCTGGATATCCCATAACCTCACCTGCATCATTTGACTCAAGCTGCAAAAGAGCCGCGCTGATTTCTACCAGCCGATCCCGTAACAGATCATTCTTTAGGTATTCTTCTGCTTCCTGGCGATCCTTGATTGCATAATACTGAGCTGTAGAACTAAAACCAAGTCCTGCGATCTGAGGAAAAATATACCAGATCCAATGCGACCTCTTATGACTCGAACGGATTTCAGACAAGGCTCTTTTATAATCTGTTTCCTGCGCTTTTAAAAATCTCGACAGATCAGACATTCTTTATCACCTCGCATAGTTTTTCTGCCAATACACTATGTCCCTCCGGAGTCAGGTGAAGCGAATCAACTTCCGAAGGATAAATATATTCTGCTGCATTGAAGAAGATGCATCCATGCTTTTCGGCTGCTGCCCTGTAAAACTCCGGAAACCTTCTTGATTCCGTAATTGCATTTTCATAGAATGCCCCATAGAACGGGGAATTCTTTATCCCTACTCCGATCTCCGGCAAAGTGTTCAAATGATGTGTCAGTTCATAGAAGCATCATAGCTTTTACATTCGTATTGCATCTGATCACTCCTCCCATCCTTTGCAAACATCACACCAGCCGATAGAATCCGTAGCCTTTTCCAGTTCGTCGGGAGACAGCTTCACGGATGTGAACTCATTCCCACCTGCGGGATGGACATACTCAAATCTCTTCATGGATACATCCAACCATATAGGGATACCTGCCGGCACTCCAAAGGGGCACACACCGCCCGGCTGAAATCCTGTCAGTTCCTCGACCTGCTCTCTCGGGATCATGTGAGGTTTTGTGTGAAACTGCGCCTTAAACTTAGAGCTGTTCACACGACCATCCCCTGCCATAACAACGATCACGGGCTTATCTTCCACTATGAAAGACAGCGTTTTAGCAATCTCCGCTTTGCTGCATCCGATCTGCTGTGCCGCATGTTCTACCGTATCTATGGTATCTCCATGCTCCGTCAGCCTGTCCGCAAAGCCTCTCTCGACAAGCCAGTTCTTAACGCTCTCATTTATCATCTTATAGTACCTACATTCCCATCAATTCTCGGCTATAAGCACTGTTGTAAATAGCTTCTTTACCCTGTCTTTTAGTCCTGCACACATGTTATATCCCACAACCGGGATACATCCGGCAGCCATACCGACCACAATGGAGATCACGATCTGGAATAATTTCATGACGATGCCGACCACCGCCAGAGGAATCTGCGCATACTGCTCCTGCCCGAAGATCTCATCCAGAGCGCCATATTTTCGGATCATGTTGTTGATCGCAGCCATTGCGGCGACAAGAGATATCTGTGGCAGAAAGCTGGTCACGCCAAGTACCAGAGTCATCTTCACGATATAACCATTCAATATCACATTTTCGATACATGATGCAAGGGGATTTTTTACCGAATTTCGTATGGCCATGTATATGTGCATTTTGCTCACGCGGTATAGACAGTTCACAAATATTTCACAAATATTGTTAGCACTCCCTCTTGACGAGTGCTAATCTTAGCGTTATAACATAATCGAACAGAGGAACAGAGAAGACCAAAAGAACGGGATGTTCCAATGATCTAATCCCTCCTTCCCCTTGCTCAGTAGCTATTAACAGTATTGAGTGAAAAGGAGGTAAGCATTATGTTAAGACCTAGTATTTTTGGAGAAGATTTATTTGACGACTGGTTCGCATTCCCGGATTTCAGAGATCTGGACAGAACCGAAAGAAAGCTGTACGGCAGGCATGCCGACAGGATGATGAAGACCGATGTTCGTGAGCATGACGATCACTACGAAGTAGATATCGACCTGCCCGGCTTCAAGAAAGAAGAGATCAGTCTGGAGCTGAACAATGGATATCTCATTGTCAGTGCAAACAAAGGTCTGGATAATGACGAAAAGGATAAGAAGGGCAAACTTATCAGACAGGAGCGTTACTCCGGATCAATGCAGAGAAGCTTCTATGTCGGTGAGAACATCACCGAGGAAGATATCAAGGCAAGCTTCAAGCATGGTGTTTTGAATCTTATCCTTCCTAAGAAGGACAAAGAGAGGCTTCCCGAAAAGAAACAGATACTCATCGAAGGATGATGTTAAAATGGGCCTGCGGCTTTCCCGCAGGCCTTTCTTTTCAATGATTCTACGGGAGATAATCCATGACATATTTCAGCCCTGACCGGTGCACACCATCCTCATCAATGAGTGTGATGCCCTGTGCGCCCTTGTTGACCCGGCAGTTCATCTTCTCATTCCAAAGTTCCAGCGAAGCACAGGCTGTCGTATCGGGTCTCTGAGCATAGGTCAGCATCTGTTCCTTGAAGGGGTACTTATACATATAAGATTTACATTACAGAATATCCTTCCCCACTCAACACGCCTAATGCACGCTCAAAGTTTTCTTCTTTCACCAAAATATAATCCGTATTATATGTTGATACAGCAAAAATACCTATCTCATGTTCTGCAAGTATCCATGACAACTTTGATAATATTCCGATCAGTGAAAAATCAAGTATTCCCTGGATTCGAAATCCTCTCCATCCATCATCACGTTCTGTCGTGAGCGAGGGAGTATCCTCAGTCCTGCAGACCAAGGAAATTTCTTCATCAGTCTTCCCCAAAAAGTAAAAGTCCGAATCCATATCAACAGCAGAAATATCTGCCACTTTACAAACAGTCAGTCCATAAGGAATTCTCTTAAGTTCCATATTTACCCCGCCCATAAAATAATAGCAACAGCCGTATAACTCTGTGCCGCAAAAACCTCTGCTCCGCTTTTCGAATTCAATAGTTCCTCCTGCGGAAAAGCGATTCCTTCTTCCACAACTTCGTTCCAAATTCTGATAATCTCCGGCAAATCATTTTCCGTATATCTTCTAATAATCATTTTCCTCATCTCTCATTTTCCTTCAGACATTATAGCATGGCAAGCAGAAACATCAGGATAAATCTGCCCACGCAAAACATTTTGCAGACATTATGCGGACATTTTGCAGACATTACTTAAAACATCCCCAATATCACCATCAATACATATGCTTCTATCTTCAATTTCTTCCGGACAGAATGCTTCACCATAATTTAAGCAGGCATAAACAGCCTTCTCATTTACCAATGTCATCTGCCAGAAAGGATACTTTATTATAACAGGAGTGTTGGCTCCAACTCCAAGTTCAAGATAAAGAACATGCAGATTTTCATGTCTTCTGATGAAATCAGAATATGCTGCGGATGCCCTATACCATCCATCATCTTCCACAAATGAATCATCCGCTCTCAGATTCATGGCAACATTGCTTCCATCATCAGGGCACTTAGGAATCAGTTTAGTTGGTATCCTCATACTGATTTTTCCATCCTCTGGAAGTTGAAAAACGCCGGTTTCATCCAAAATAAAACCTTGGGCTTCCATCGCCTTCATAACCCAATCTTCATTGTCATAGGTATTCCTGACCCTCGGATTGATACTTTGGAACAGGCCATAATCTCCCTGAGTATAGAACAGTCTTTTCTTATCAAAGCCAGACCTTTGGAACTGATGATCAACATTAGTTGTAATCACAAAATAATCTTTTTCTTTAACCAACTCCAGCAGCATATCATATACAGGCTTTGGTGCTCCCATATAGCGGTTGATATAAATATTTCTCGCCCAGTAGGCCCATGAAGTTTCAGGGTCTAACCGCATCACATAAAATCCACCGGAATACATGTCATGAAAGCCATACTGCTCTTCAAAATCGAAAAAGTACTTCTGAAAGCGCTCTCCGCTGTATGTAAATCCTGCAGATGTGGATAAACCTGCCCCTGCACCAATAATAATTGCATCGGCTTCATTAATCTCTTTTTTCAGTCGGCTTATCTGCTCTTCTTTGCTTCCCTTCCCATAGGACATACTTCTACTAAAATATCTCACGGCATTCATTCCTTTCTCTTCACTGCGTCCTTTCAGATATTCATCCTGAACCCGCAGCACATCAGACGAAATATTCCGCGGCATTCGGATGTTCATGAGCGATCTGAGGATCCTCCTTTTACCTTCCGCATCCTTTGGCGTTTCGATATCCTTATATTCCCCGGAATCCGTCTTAAACGCTTCAACCAGATAATCCAGGCGTTCTTCCTGCGTTATATTCTTCATGTCGATCATCTCCTAACCACCGCTCCCACCGGACAGGCCGTCATACAATTTCCGCAGTGACCGGAAGGCCTTCATCATCTACTGTCGCCACGATTGTCCTGTGTATCTCATGAACTACATAGTTAAAATAGTCCTTTGTCTCCATCCTCTTCTCCTTCTTAAAAGGGACCCCGGCTGTTTACCGGAGTCCCTTCTCTTAAGCTTCTTTAGCCAGAAGTTCCTTCATCCCTGTCCGTAGATCCAGAAGCGTGTACTTCTTCATTTCCGCTTCCATCGCATTCTGGATCGCCTTTAGCTTATCATCCAGAAGCGCATGAATGTTCCTTCCAACCGGACAGTCTGGATTTGGTGCTTCATGAAATCGGAACAGGTCGCCGTCTTCCACAGGTTCGATCGCTTCATATACGTCAAAGAAGGTTATCTCTGATAAATCTCTTGTCAGTTCGATTCCGCCGGTTCCCCTGGCTACATTGATCAGTCCGGCATTCTTTAGCTGCGTGAGTATCTTTCTGATTATGACGGGATTAGTATTGATGCTCGATGCCAGAAAGTCACTGGTCACCTTATATTGATCCTTAAATGTATCAACACAGGCAAAGATATGTAATGCCACCGTAAATCTGCTCGAAATCTGCATTATTATGTCTCCATTTCCGATCCGTACCATACTATCCTGTGTACACGGGACACGGTACGTCTCTATGTTCTCATTCTAACGCAGGCTTGTTGTAATTTCAACAGTTACAATCATCTTCACCATGTTAGAACTTTCCGTTCTGATTCTGCCATGTTATTCTTTCCAACCATTTTTTTATACCGCCGATCACTTGCCATCCGGGAAGCTGGTGAAGCATCCTCTCTCAACTTCCGGATAACCGTATTTCACCTTGGCATCAGAAAACGCCTTGATCATAAAGCTCATATTCCGTGCAAGGTTTCTCATGGTCTGAAGTCCTTCCAGATCTTTTTTGACATCATCCGCAGTAAATCCATGTACCTGATTCCAATAAGTTGAAGACGCCACCGGCATACCGCTGATGGTAAAGTATTTGTTCAATACATCAAAGCTTGCCGTATTGCCTCCTCTTCTGCAGCTTACTACTGCGGCTCCTACCTTCATATGCTTTGAAAAATGTGTGCTGTAGAACAACCTGTCCATGAAGGAAATGATATTTCCATTTGGAGATCCATAGTATACCGGACTTCCCACAACCAGACCATCCGCTTCTTCAAGCTTGGGTGCGACTTCATTTACGAGATCATCAAACACACACTTTCCGGTTTCGCTGCATTTGTTACAGGAAATACAGCCTCTGATATCTTTTGTTCCTACCTGGATCAGTTCTGTCCCGACTCCTTCCTCTTCAAACACTTTGATCATTTCATCAAGTGCAGTCGCTGTACAACCGTGTTGATGTGGGCTCCCGTTTAAGATGAGCACTTTATTCATTCGTTCGTCCTCCGTTTAAAGCGAATCTTTAAGAATCTGCCTGATCTCATCATATATACCGTTTTTCTTGATGGATCCGCCTCCATAGATCAGCTGAACATTTTTTCCATACTTGGGAAGTTCATCATTCAGATACTTAAGGGAGTCATCCCCAAAATATAGTTTTGTTGCATTCTTGTAGCTGAAATTACCTAACATTGTTTTTCCTCCGATCTTTATTATTATTTCAGTTTCAATCCGTCCTTAAAGGCTTCGACTGCTCTGCCACTTACATTATAGTAATTTTCTGTCAATACCAATCATGCTTTTCGTCCCGATCCAACAGGAAAATCATCTCCATTTCATCTTCTGTCAGTTCAAACCCGAACAGATCGAGGTTCTCTTTTATATGATCCGGATTTCCTGATCCCGGTATGACCACAATGCCTCTTTGCAGATCCCAACGCAAAATGACCTGTGCAGATGATACTCCGTGAGCTTCTGCGATGGATTTTATAGTCTCATCACCGAGAAGTTCTGATGTATGTCCTCTTCCTCCCAGAGGGTACCAGCACTGAACTACAATACCTTTCTCCTGAATGAACGGAACAACTTCCTGTTCCTGGTAGTATGGATGGATCTCTTTTTGAACAAGAGCCGGAGTAATGGTAATCTGTGGCAGAAAATCCGTCAGCTCTTCCACATACCAGTTCGACAAACCAAGAGACCTGATCTTTCCCTCTTCCACATATCTTTCCATCGTCTTGTATGCTTCCACATCCCCATTCCCGGGATGGTGTAAAAGCATCATGTCGATGTATCCTATATCAAGTTTTTCAAGCGCCATGTCTATAGCAGCTTCAGGATCACCAAACTGGCTTGGATATATCTTTGTGATCACAAATATTTCTTCGCGGGGAATACCGTACTCTTCCATTGCCTGACGGACTCCTTCACCCACAGCGTCCTCATTGCCATACATATATGCCGTATCGATCAGTCTGCCGCCGTTTTGGAGAAGTGCCTTAACTGAACTTACACAGGTATCATGATCAAGGGCATACGTTCCGAGCCCCATGATTGGCATTTCATATCCGCTGTTAAGCATTACTTTTTTTGTTTCAAAATCAAATATACCCATATCTATCATTTCAGTCTCCTGATTTTCTGTTTCCTCCGCATCATCCTCTATCGGCATAGCTGTGTCTGATTCAAAACTGGTCGAAGTGTCTTCGGTCAGTTGCTCTGTTTCTCTGTCAGTATCCTTTCCCGTACAGGCTGAAACAATAAAAAGCATGACAAAAAGCAATAAACCCAGAAATACTCTTTTCATCCCATCACATCCTCTGTACCATCTCACTGATCTTTTCCATAACTCCCTTGTCATGATTCGTAAAAATCCCCATATCCTCAAGTCCAAGATACCCGAGGAAGTCTCCGTCATAAGAGAATTTGGCTCCGTCATACATATCGGGATCACCGGAGGCCAAAAACATGGCTACTTTCTTCAGTCTTCCCGGCGCCTTCTTTAGTCATAATATAATGGCAGATACCCCGTATACGATGGTATCCGCCATACAAAAAGCAATTACATGTTCTCAGTAAAGAACTTCTCTAATTTATCAAACTGAATATAATCCTTATCACCACCGTCATACAGATCTTTATGAAAGACTCACACCCGATGACGTCATTTTCCGTATATCTTCTAATAATCATTTTTCTCATCTATCATTCTTTTATCATCATCAAGGCTACCCCAAGAAGAATAGCCGGTGAGATCCATATTGTTCCAATACCAAACCTTGCGGAAAGTACCCCTCCGATGCCGGCTCCTATGGCAAAGATAAGAATAATGCCAAAGAAATGCAATGCCTTATACAAGGATCTCTTCTCTTTTGATCTGAAATACTGTGACAGGCTTTCCGTACCGCTCCTCAGATTGCCGATACACATCGTACTGGCGTATCCGTACCCATGAACCTTTCTGAAAGTCTGCACCTGCATGGCACATGAAAATGATACCATGATATTTGCAAGCATATTTAACCCTGACGGCATAAATCCTACCGCCAAAAGCATTGCGATCTCTATGAAAAGTATGATCTGTCTCCAATGGATCTTGCTGCATGTCTTAAACCTGCTCTCGACCCTTTCAGCCAGAAAAATACCTGCAGCAAATGATATGAGCGGAAGCATATAATGCAATCCCTTATCCCACTCTCCCTGCATAAAGTTCTGGCTCATCAGTACCACATTACCGGTCTGGGCATTTGCGAATACACCATCCCTCACGTTATAAGTATATGCGTCTTGTAATCCTCCCGAAAATGAAAGCAACGCACTTAATCGAAAGCTCTCGGAGGTCTGCGTTTTTGCAATCGACATCTCTTTTCTCCAAATATGCCTTTTAAAATTACATCGTCATATTTTCCTTCAGATATTATAGCATGGCAAGTTAGAAACATAAGGATAAATCTGCTCAGGTTTGAGCTGACGCTAAATCAGCCGATATTCTTTTGCAAAAGAAATGGACTCGGAAGTGAGGTGTTTTTTGTTTTCCTCATTTCTTTGTCTATTGTAAATATAACACACTCAAAAAAGCCTGAAAACAGACAGCAAGGGGACATTTTGCAGACATTTCTTAAAATCCGCTTATTCCCTGCTAATGGTTATAGTAACATCACCATTAGAAAGAAGACCTGCCATCTCTGCTTCATCTTTATCAGATATATGACCTAGCCTTGTGTATGACCAACTGTTGGAACCATAAAACACCACCATCTGGTTTCCTGAATACAGAACTATATCACCTGATGATGTTGTTGTCTGCTTATCATCTCGTGGCAAGCTCTGTCCTATGGAACCCACCTGTTCAAAACCGCCATACATTGACATCTGAATGGTAATATCACCATCTTTAGCCATATCCCGCAGTCTTTCTACAGCCTGGTTGTCTTCCCACTCCACATTAACTTTTGTATCGCCAATCTTCATTATCATTGTACTATCTTCAATAGCTTCATCATCTACTGATTCATCTTTTTCTGCCAGCTGATACATAGCAGTCCCCTCCGACATGACATTCTCTTCTGAGCTTTCTGTTTCAACATTTTCTGATGTTGATATTTCAGTTACTGCATTCTGATTATCACCAGAGCTTATTGTATTTCCTAAACAGGCGCTCATACAAAACATGATTGTCATGCAGAATACTATCAAAATCATTTTCATCTCAAACATCCTTTATTTCTTTTCTATTGGCACGACATTTTCTATCTTCTTAATCAGTTTTGCGGGAACGCCTCCCACAATTGTGTTTTCCTCTACATCTTTAGTTACAACTGCTCCGGCTGCAATTACAGCACCGTCACCGATCGTAACTCCTCTGGTGATAATGGCTCCTGCTCCAATCCATACTCTGTTTCCAATATGTATAGGCGCGCAGATCAGATGCCTGTCATAAGGATTCAAGTCATGATCCAAAGTTGCTAATACGACCCTATGCCCTATCAAGGTATTATCTCCGATGTAAATGCCACCCTGATCCTGGAAGTTACAGCCGGAATTGATGAATACATTTTTTCCGATATGGATATTTCTCCCAAAATCCGTATAAAAAGGTGGAAACAGCCTGAAGCTTTCATCCACTTCCTCACCTGTCAGCTCTGACATGATCCTGACTATTTCTTCCGGTGTATGATATTTGGTATTTAATTCCATAGTCTGCTTTATGGCCGCCTGACTCTGCCTCATGGAACATTCATGCATCTCCTCTGTCATATCCTCTATTCTATCCGAATTAAGATATTCCAGTATCTCTTCAACCGTTATCATTATTTCAGGTTCTCCTTAAAGAAGCTCTCCAGCTTGTCAAAAGGAATATAATCCTTATCTCCGCCATCATATAGATCAGTATGTACTGCATCAGGGATTATCATTAGTTCCTTGTTACCTGCATACTTGCTGTCTTTGATCATATCTGCATACGCATCCTTTGAGAAATAACATGAATGAGCCTTTTCTCCATGAACAAGTAAAACTGCACTTCTGATCTCGTTGCTGTATTTAAGTATTGGCTGATTAACAAAGGATTCACAGCCGATTACATTCCAGCCACCATTAGAATTAAGGCTTCTCTTGTGATAACCTCTGTCAGTTTTGTAGTAATCATAATAGTCTTTCACAAAGAAAGGTGCATTCTCTGGAAGTGGATCTACTACACCGCCGCCAAGCTTATACTCACCTGCCTTAAGGTCTTCAAGTCTCTGAGCGCACATGGCAGCCCTCTTCTGATACCTTGCTTCCTCGCTGTCCTCGGAGTCAAAATATCCCTTGGCATTTACTCTTGTCATGTCATACATTGTCATTGCAGCTGTAGCTTTGATCCTTGTATCAAGAGCTGCTGTGTTTACAGCCATTCCTCCCCAACCACAGATACCAATGATTCCTATTCTGTCAGGATCAACCTTCTCATTTAAAGAAAGGAAATCTACTGCAGCCATGAAATCTTCCGTGTTGATATCAGGGGATGCCATATATCTTACATTTCCACCGGACTCTCCTGTAAAGGAAGGGTCAAATGCTATCGTCAAAAAACCTCTCTCTGCCATTGTCTGAGCATAGAGACCGGAACACTGCTCCTTTACTGCTCCAAAAGGTCCGCATACAGCAATTGCAGGAAGCTTGTCTTCTGCATTCTTTGGAACATACATATCCGCTGCAAGAGTGATTCCATATCTGTTTACAAATGTGACTTTGCTGTGGTCAACCTTATCACTTTTCTTAAAGGTCTTATCCCACTCGTTTACAAGGTTTAGTTCTTCTTTTCTGATCATTTTACATTCCTCCGTTTTAATCATTTCTCTTTTTGAATCTGTCTTATCAAAAAATCCATGTTATCAACTTTTTTCTGGCTGTCATGAAGCTCATCCATAAGATGGCACCGGCATTTTCTAAGATCTCGAAGAAGCGTATCTGTATCCCCTTCTTCATACATCTTTTTCATAAAGCTTATTTCTTTCTCATCACAGCCCATGTCCGTAAGGCCTTCAAGAATCTTTTTGGTATCCATCTTTTTTCTCCTTCTGACTTCATAGTAAATCCTTGACCATGTTTTCGCTAATGAATAAAATAAATATCATGATATTCGTATTTGGAATAACATATAAATTGTCAGCTTTATGGAGGTTTTGATGGAAATAGAAAATCTCAGATATTTTCTTGCAGTTGCAAGGGAAGAAAATAACCATAATACAAGATCCTAACTGGTCGTGCTGCTATCTGATTATATGAATATATTGACGATTAGTCCTGATGTGAATGAAAACAGCATAACAAACAGGATATATAACAAGAAGCATTTCCACCCTATTGCAATCTTTAAAGCGCCAAGGTTAGTGATTTTTGTAGCCGGACCCGTAATCATAAATGCCGAAGCACTTCCCATGCTCATTCCGTCAATAAGCCACGCCTGCAAAAGCGGTATTGTTCCGCCACCGCAGGCATAGAGCGGCACACCTATGGTGGCCGCCATAAGAACGCCCCAGGCTTCATTTCCACCAAAAACATTTACCATAAAATTCTGCGGAACATATCTTTGAAAAAGTGCTGACAACAGTATTCCGATGAGAAAATATATTCCCGTTGCCTTTACATTTCTCCAAAAATTCAGTAAATAACGAATCACCGGATTCGGATGCGTATCGTGACTCGCAAGTTCCTCAAATCCTTCAAAATCAAAAAAGTCTTTATCTCTGTAAAACAGGAACAATAATAGACCCGCAAAACATCCGCACAGAAAGCATGTAACAATTCGGACAACAAGTGCCGTCATGCCCAAAGCCGCGCTGTATATAATAAGCTGAGGATTTAAAAGAATGGATGCCATCATAAATGCGGCAAGCCAATCCTCACGCATACCCTGTTTTCGAAATGAAGCTGCGATAGGGATTGTACCATACATACACAGCGGTGACAGGATTCCGAGAATACAAGCGGGAATTATTCCAAGAAGTCCAAGTTTCTTTCCCTGAAGTTCTGCAAAGGCTCCATGGATCTTGTCTTTGGCAAACACGGATATCAGTGATCCGATTGCCATTCCGATTATCCAGTACCAAAAGATCTGTCGCAGCTGAATTTCAAAATAGTACCATATATAGATAAATTCTCTTTGAATCAGTGCCATAATATTATTCATCTATGTTCACCAGTTCATAGGTACGGCTTCCCAGACCGATTTCTTCTGCATGTTCCAGTGTATGAACACCGTGCAGTGACTCCATACGTTTGACAAGGGCTTCATTTCCCTCTGCCTGATAGATAAGATCAACGCAGGCCTGATCCAAAGCAACAGGATCAAAGCTTGCAAGGATGCCGATATCATGAATGTCAGGCTCAGCAGGATTCCCATCACAATCGCAATCTACAGAGAGTCTGTTCATAACATTGATATAGACAATATGCTCACTTCCGACATGATCATTAAAACCCTTGACCATCTCTGCCAGGGCTTCCAGCCATGCATCCTGATCGCTGTACCATATGCTTCCGCTTGTCTTGGTTCCTGCCGTATGGACATATACTTTACCACTTGGTGAGGATATGCCTATACCGACATTCTTGATTGCACCACCAAATCCGGCCATGGCATGACCCTTAAAGTGAGAAAGTATTACCCAATCCGTATAGTTCTCTGCATGGCTTCCGACGATGATCCTGTCAAGTCTCTTCCCTCCGGACATGGACCACTCCACTTCGCCCTCTTCATCCATCAGGTCAAAGTCCGCAATGGCGGTAAATCCGTGATCCTCTGCCACCTGCCTGTGCATAGCGGAACTGGAACGCGAACCACCGTAAGCTGTATTGCACTCCACGATTGTCCCGTCAACCTGCTGCACTAAATTACCGATCAGCTCCGGTCTTAAGTAATTGCTGGACGGCGGTTCTCCTGTCGATATCTTCACTGCCACATTGCCAGTTGGTTGCCATTCAAGCTGTTCGTATATCTTGACAAGTCCCTCTGTGGATATATCTGATGTAAAATACACAACGGAATTAGATACATTTTCAGAAACCGTATCCTCTACTGAACCCTGCCTTGTCACATTTGGGTCACCTGTATTATCCTCTATTTGTTCAGGTTGCTTTGTTTCAGCTATTTTTTGAATCATAGCTTCATCACTTATTACCTCCGTTGAAGCTGCGTCTTCACTATTTCCACAGGCACTCAGCGTAAACATTGTAACTATAAGCAGAATGAATTCAAGCATCGCCTTATTCTTCATTATTTACAAACTCCTTCCCAGCCTGTATGCATCTTCCGGATATCTGCTTTTCTTCGTCATCCCAGGACTTCCGCACCCATATCCTAAAACCATGCCTTTATCCTCGAAGTTGATATAACGTACCAGAGTTTTGTAATGCGATTCCAAGGCTTCAAAGGTCCAATCATCCGCATTCCACGCCACCGTAAGAAGCGCCGATTTCAAATGCCTTCTGTTTAAGCTGCTGTTATAAGCGCAGAATCTATCCACTACAGCCTTCAACTGCGCACTCATGCCATAGTAATATAGTGGTGTTGCAAACACCACCATATCTGATGACAGAAGCTTTGCCTTTATCATCTCCACATCATCATTCTGAATGCAAGGTCCTTCGTATCCGCAGGCTACACACCCAATGCAAGGATGAATATTGGCATGACACACATCTATGACTTCACAGGTATGACCGGCCTCCTCTGCACCCCTTTTAAACTCATCTGCAAAAATACTTGTTGAGCCATTTTTGTTGGGGCTTCCCATAAGTATTGTTATCTTCATTTAGTTCACACCACCTTACATCTTTCGCTTCCTCCTGTTATGATTTATGATAATTTTCCATAGTCTGCATCCGATACAGCTTCCAGCCATTCATTGCTCGCCTCTTCACCTGCGACCTCAATTGCAAGATGAGAGAACCACGAATCCGGCGCTGCTCCGTGCCAGTGTTTTACTTCAGCAGGAATGTTTATTACTTTACCGGGTGTCATCTCAACCGCATCTTTACCCCATTCCTGATAATATCCTCTTCCGCCAATGCAGATAAGCATCTGACCACCACCGCTCTTTGCATGATGGATGTGCCAGTTATTACGGCATCCCGGCTCAAAAGTTACGTTAAATACAGATACCTGCTCAGTAGATACAGGAGCAAGATAACTTTGTCCAACAAAGAACTGTCCGTAAGGGTTCGGATCTCCTATAGAGAAACATATCGAATTCTGATATCTGTCTTTTTCTGTCAGTTCGGGCACTTCTTCATTCCATACTTCCTTTGCAAGACGGAATACTGCCCAACCTTTCGGCCATCCTACATACATGGTGGCATGAGTTATAATTGCAGCAATTTCTTCCTTTGTAACTCCGTGCGTCTTCGCATTCTGAAGGTGATATGAAAGCGATGAGTCTGTAATGCCGGATGCCATAAGTGACACTACCGTAATGATGCATTTTGTCTTTACATCAATGGCTTCCTCATTCCACACTTCACCAAATAGTATGTCGTCATTCAAGTGCGAGAACATGGGTGCAAACTCACCAAGCTGCTCTCTTCCTGCTGTCTGTACAATTTTCTCACTCATTACTCTTTACCTCCCTCTATCTTCTGATCTCCTATAGACCATACATGTTTCTTTGATGTGTCAGTTCTCTTATTCTGCGCCATAACACCTGCAAGCGGATGAGGTACATATGGTTCTTCGAGATATTTCAGTTCATCATCCGTAAGTTCAATGTCCACAGCATTTGCTGCGCCTTCTATATGATGGAGCTTGGTCGCAACAACCACATCCTCACGCTTTGCAAAATCTCTGAGTGCACGTCCTACGTACTGCTCACTGGTTCCACTCTGATATGCTATAGCTGTATCATAGAAATTAACTCCAAGATCCAGACCTTTCTTTATGATTTCTCTCGAATGCTCTTCGTCAATCGTCCAGCTGTGCTGTCCTCTCGTCGCATCTCCAAATCCCATACAACCCATGCATATACGGGATACATTCAAATCAGAATTTCCAAGTTTTGTATATTTCATTGCCTGACTCCTTTCCGTTTAAAGTACTTCATCAAGCCACTTTTTAATCACAGCTTCATCCGAGCGATTGATCTGTGTGCCTTTTTCCCACTTCACATCACCCTTTACATTCTTATGAAGTTCTTCGTCACTTCTTCCTACGCCGCTCCCTCCGGATGTGCAGAAAGGAATGATTGTCTTTCCGCTGAAATCATAGCTTTCAAGGAAGGTCTCTATGATCCTCGGAGCCAGTCCCCACCAGATAGGAAATCCAATGATCACCTTATGGTAGGAAGCCATGTCTGATACTGTACTCGAAATCTCAGGCCTCGCAGAGGGATCATTCATCTCAACACTGCTCCTGCTCTGCTTGTTCATCCAGTTAAGGTCATCATCTGTATATATTTCCTTTGGAACAATTTCAAAGAGATCCGCACCTGCGATACTGGCTATCTCTTCTCCTACTTTTTTAGTTACACCGCTTGCTGAGAATACAGCCACCAATGTTTTTCCTGCCATTTTTTCTGTCCTTTCTTCTTATGCATAACAAGCCTCTGACCTTTGCAGGCCAGAGACTTGAAAAATCAGTTCATCTTTCCACAGTTTCCGACCTTTTCTCCGGTAACGAAATACTCATAGGTCGGGAATTCAAACAATACCGGTTTAAAGGTGTGGTAATTGATTTTGCCTTGCTCATTTAAAACTTCTTCATCAGCATAGGTAGCAAGAATCTTGCAGATAAAGTGGTCGAAGTTTTCCAGTTCATAGTTGCCATCAACATCACATTCAATGGAAACCTTAGCCTCATCAATAAGAGGTGCTCCGTTTTCTCCCATTGTCCATGCAAAAGCTTCGGACTTATCTTCTTTGTTTCCGCTGATTGTTCCCATCTTGTCAGCATGCGCAAGCCATGACTCATCTACCACATTTATGGAAAGCTTCTTATTTTCACGGATACCCTTATTGATATAGTGTGCCTGTACCAGTGACACCATCAGATGACTGTGTGCCACAGTTCCTGCATGTGCCACTAGAGTCCATGTGGGTTTATCATTTACCATTGCTCCAACCACGATCACAGGGCATGGATATAATGCCAGTGTTGCTCCGATATTTTTCTTAGCCATATTATTTCATCTCCTTTTCCCAAAAACGAATTACATTTAGTTCCAAACTGTCTGCTGTTTTTTCAAGTGAAGATACTTCCTCATCTGTAAGTGTGATATTTGCAGCCTTTACTGCATCAAGTACCTGATTTTCCTTGGTCACTCCGATGATCGGAAGAGTACCCTTTGCGATTGCCCATGCGCTGTTGTCCTCCTTAACTTTGTTGTTTTGTATCGGTCCGCCTCTCTTTATAAAAGCTTCAGCAGACAGTTGTTTGTTATCTCAAAAATGGACTGGTATACATAGTCCACATTTGCCTGTTTCATGGCTTCCCTCTGCTTATCCGTTACTGCAGTGTATGGATATATCCCAAACATAAAAGGGAAGAATATATAAATGAAATCCTGAATTTCTTTAACCGACTTCTCCGGACAGAACTTTGTGAGGATCATACATACATTCTTCATTGAATCCCCATAGGCAACCTTAAAGGATGTCAGAAGCTCAGGTCTGCTGTTAGCCTCCATATCGTAATTATTCATGGAAAGGAGCTTTAACAGCTGCTGTCTGTTTGCAATGGATGCCGCCAGTTTCTCAGCGATCTGTTCTTTTGCAAGCTTTTCGTTTTCCTTAAGAATAGACGTAAGTTCCTCGTTCCAGCGGATATACTCCCTTTCAAAAAGAGCCAGGAATATCTCTTCTTTTGTCTGATAATAGTTGTATATCGTAGGCCTTGAGAAAGAGGTTTCGTTTCCGATCTCTTTAAGCGTAATATCCTTAAAACTCATGCTCTGATAAAGCTTCTCGCAGGCACTTATGATTTCTTCTTTTCTTGCTGCGGTTCTTTCCGGTGATCCTTTTGGCATATTTGCCCTCCGTAATTTGTATTCTGACTTCGTGTCAAGATGAATTATACATACATTTTGACATCGTGTCAATATGCACTTCCCGATATTCATTCCCTGGATCCGCAAGCTCATATACCTTGACCGCATCACCGTCACATACAAAAAGCATGCTATTTCCGACTGCCATGCCGGTAGGCTGGGTCAGTCCTTTGCCGGGAGCTATAAACATCTGTGTATCTTCGTTTTTCCTGTATAAAACATATCCTCTTGAAAAATCGCCAAAATTGGAAATGAGGATACCGCCGTCATATGGACAGACGCTTTCGGCACGCTTGATATCATCAGAGAACTTCCGCATCGTTAATGAATCTGCTTCCTCATCTGTGTTTCCTTCATCATCCTGTATAGCACTATCCAAAGCATTGCCTGTAACAGGCATTTCTGCAGGTGTTTCATCACCTTCTTGTGTCTCTTCGCCTAAAACAGCTTCGGGACTCTGTACCATCTGATTATTCTTAGTCTGACATGCGGTGAGTCCCACAATGGAAATAGCAAGCATCACCAAAACCAGTATATGAGTCAAATTCAGCTTTCGAAAACACAACCCGCTGTGTTTTCATGGAGCCCTGACGATCTTTCAGTCCTTCAAAATTTATCAAAGCTGTCGATAGGAACAATATTTCAGGAAATTCCCAAAGGCCGGGAGGAAGCTACTTTAAAGCTGCTTTCCGATTATGATGTCTATTTGCTTTGTGGCGATCCGATGATGGATCTGAATGAAATGCATGGAGCCTTAAAACGTGGAAAACAAGGCTTTTCGGGCGTGATCTTTGATATAGAGCCTTACGGACGCGAGGAATGGAAGCCGGATGGAGACAATTCGAAAATTTTGGCTGATTTTGCAGAGCAAGTCCAAAGGGCCTACCAATATGCGAAAGCGCGGAATATAGAAATGCTTCTGTGCATTCCTTTTTGGTACGATGACACGGGCTATTCTGACGAATTAGAGCTTCTGGTAAAAAACAGTGACGGGATCTGCGTCATGAACTACTGGAGAGGAAAAGAATGGGAGCATATGGAATATGAATATGAATATGAACTTGCCGGCAAAGATTGTCTGTGTCCGTATTTTCTTCATACGGTTCCATAATTACCAAAAATGGAATGTTTTCTGGTGTTAAAAAATCTGAAATTTCACTCAAATACTAGCCAGTTGTGAGAAAAAGGCCAAGGTGAGCCTATGATATCGATGGCCTTTCCATCCACATCCCTATACCATGAGTAATTCCATCCGCTTCCCATATCGCAGTAAAGCGCATATCTTACTCCCAGTTTTTCCAGTGCGGAAATAAATTTGCCGTAATGCATTTGAGTCTTTGAATCAATGATGCATATCTGATCATTAAGAATCGCCAGTACTCTGTAACATCTGAACTCATCGCTGTCGTGTCCGCCGTGTTCTCCATCATATAAGACAATGAATTGCTGATATCCGGTCCCGCCCGAAGCAGCCGCATTTTTGATGGCGTCTTCCGCCTCGTCCACATTCCAGATGCGTGCCTCTCCGTCTATATAAGTAAAGGCCCCCAGGTTCTTTTCTGGTTTTCCGCGCTCAAGCCTTCCGTTTATGGAGTGCCAGCCTACGACCTCGTCTTCTTCAAACCTGAGATTATAAGTCGCCTGAAACGCTGCTGCGACGCAAAGCTTTATTGATTCGTCACTTTTGGAGGGTCTTTCTCCGGAAACGAATGTGATATTGCTGTAGTTGGGACAGAAAACATAAAGATCCTCTGCCTCAAAAACAGTAACAGCTTTGTCCGTCTCCTGCATAGCGGATGCAATCTCCTCAGAAGAAGAAATGGCTCTGTCGGGTTTCAGGGGATTATGGTACTGGCTGCTCATTATGAAAATGCTGAGCCCTATCAATACGAATACGCAAACGGAATCAATCAAAAGCAGGACCCGGAGCACTTTTATAAGCCTGCTTTTTGCCATTATCTCATTTTTCAACATCGGCCGCTATTTCTTAATATTCTTAGGCATTTCTAGTTTTATTTCCTTGTTTGGGAGACCTTATTCATAAGTTTTAGCAACAATCTCAAATCGAGGAAGTAGCAAAGAAATATAACCATGTCCCGAAGATATGATTATACCTCTTTTTATCAGTCTATCACGGTATCTTGAGAAAACAGCAGATGTCATGCCTACCTTCTTACATATTTCACTGACTTTGGTCTCATCCTTTTTTATTGCAAGAATGACTGTTCTATCCTGCTTTGATAATGAGGACCATATTTTCTTGTATATTCATTTGGCTGTTTTCCAAAAGTAAGAGTAAATGGATTATTCTTTTTCATAACATGACATCCTTTCATAATTCTTCATAATTCAATATAGTTTTCATAAACTTTCATAATTAAATTACAATGCTTCTATATATTTCCTCGTTTCTGTATCTACAATGTATATCTTCTGGTTACCATACGGATCCCCATTTGAGTATGTTGAAAAAAGATCCAATGTAAGTATTCCTCCCAGGTCAAGAGGCTCTTCTACCGGTGTATGGCCAACAACCTGGTAAAAGAGATCATCCCTGAACATTCTGTAAAAATCAACCTGAGGTCTTGCCCAAATTTTTAAATGAAACAGTCTTAATCCCCCAGCTCAGCTGGGGGATTAAGACTGTTTCATTTAAAAATGGACGTATTCTATTCTTATCTCTCATCTTTTCTCAATCAGTACTTCCCATTTCTTTACGGCTACAGGAACTAAAAGTTTATCAACACTTACACCCAAGAGACCGCTGAGAACATAAAGGTTTTCAATCACAAAAAATGATCCTTTATGGCGCCATTTATTAACTGCCTGTGGAGTAATACCCAATTTTTCAGCAATAGTCTTGTCTTTTAATCCCTTTGAATTAATCAGATCGCACACCCTATTCTTTGTAGCTTCAAGATTAAGACCCTTTACCCTGTCAGGTTCTTCCCAGCATGCTGTGTAATCCAATAGTCCCAGTCTCTGCCGAAATCTATTCATTTCAATGATCTCCATTATTTTTTCATATCCTTAATCCATAAATATTTTCCCTCGTATGCCTACTCTTAATGTAATCTTTTCATCAATCCCAAAGATCCCAAAACCATTCTTTAAACATATCAATAGCTCTGTCCTTGCACTCGTCTCTATATTGGTCAAGCTTCCTATTTTCTTCAAAATATCGGCCTTCTATCTCTTTATATTCCAGCACATCTCCTGGATGATACAACCTGTACAAGCCCTCTTGTTTCTCCCTGGCAATTTCATCCTCTGTTCTTAGTTTTTGTCCATGCTTCCCATATTTTTTTCTAAATTCCTGATATGCCTTACCAGATTGCTTTGTCTGCAAAATACCTGCTTGTATCCTCGCCGGACATCTATACGACATACCTAGAAAACTGCGGCACATTCAGGCACATAAAGCAGGGCTTGATATATCATAAATGCTTAGAGCTCACCCGATGAAGGTGAGCTCTGTTATATTCCGTAAAGATGCGTGAAGAGTTACTTCAATCTAAGGCCATCCTTGAATGCCTCTCCAACTCTTCCATTTACCTTATAGTATCCATGCGTATAAGGATCAAAAGCGATAGCTTCAATAGAATCAATATCCACCTTGCCGTCTTTCATGTTGGCTTCCTCAACAGACGTTCTTAAAACCTTTCCGATAACACCTAGACCAGTATCATCGCTCTGATACTCTATGAACTCACATTCCATTGCGATAGGAAACTCATTGATCACCGGAGCATCCACAAGATCGGATTTTGTAAAGGTCATCCCACTCTTTGCAAACTTCTCCTTTTCGGTATTTCCGCTTGCAATACCGAAATAGTCAGCCTCAACCACATGCTTAGCATCAGCGATATGAACTACGAAGCCCTTTCTTGCCTTGATATTCTGGACCGTCTTGTGCGTCTCTGTAAGGTTAAGGGCTACTTTATCTCTGTCGAGCATCGTGCCCCAGGCTGCGTTCATCACATCCACGCTGCCGTCCTCATTGAATGTCGATATCATAAGTACCGGCATCGGGAAAATCGCTTCTGTTGTCTTGATTTCCTGTTTCATTGCTTAAGTCCTCCTTTTATCCTATAGAAGCTAATCTTCAGCTACAAGGAGCTTCGGGAAAAAACTTCTGGAAACGCAATCCGAATCCTTTCCTTTGGCCGTTACATCCTGCCCGCGCCCGGGAAGATCAGCAAGTTTACTCTGATCAGGTTTCATGTTTCGGATCTCCTCTTCGGAATCAAAAATGCATAAAAGATCCGGTCCCAGAACAGCCTTGACGGGACGAACTCCAAAAGCACTCTCCATTTCATCCGTCACAGGGATCTCCTTCTGTTCATATGTGGGGAAATCCATCTCATACAGGTTGTCATTCTTCTTAACTGTCAGTTTCCCGCTCAGCGTATGAAATTCCACGATATCTTTATCCGGCTCTGCATAGTTCAGGATCACAAACGATGATGCCAGTGTTGCATGTCCGCAAAGTTCAACCTCCGATCCCGGAGTAAACCACCTGAGATGATACCCCTGCTCTTCCTTCACGATAAACGCTGTTTCACTCAGATTATTCTCCATTGCCAGGTTCTTCATAAATTCTTCCGAAGGCCACTTATCCATTACGTATACTGCCGCCGGATTCCCTGAAAATGGCTTATTTGTAAATGCATCTACTATATACTGTTTCATTATGTCATCCTCTGTATATCGGATATTTTTCCTTATCAGCTTCCGTGATCTTACGGATCGCACGACAGGGATTACCTACGGCTATTACTCCGGACGGAATATCCCTGTTTACCACACTGCCTGCACCGATAACCGTATCATCACCAATGGTCACTCCCGGAAGTATCGTTACATTTGCTCCGATCCATACATTGTTTCCTATTGTGATCTGCAGTGCTATTTCAAGCCCCTTGTTTCTCTGTTCCACATCCAGTGCATGACCGGCTGTAGAGATCACACAGTTAGGAGCGATAAATACATAGTCACCAAAAGTAACCTTCGCACCATCCAAGATGGTCAGGTTATGATTTGAATAGAACTTGTCACCAAGAGTTATATTCGTTCCGTAATCGCAGTAAAATGGCTGCGTGATGAAGTAATCTCCTTTGATCTCTCCGAATACCGTATTTAATATTTTTTTCTGCCCCTCAAGATCAGACGGCCTTGCATTATTGAAATCAAAGCATTTTTCCGCACACTCTGCCCTCTTTACACGAAGCTCCTCATCATAATTTGCATCATACAAGTATCCTGCCTGTGCTTTTTCGAATTCTGTCATCCCGAGTTTCTCCGTTTCTTCGTTATTTTATCCTTCCCAAACAAACAACCCTTCCGAAGATGAAATCTCCCTAATCAGATCCATCAGCTCCTTGTCAGGATTAAACAACGTCATATGCGTATCATCCGGCTCAGAGAGGATCATTGAATCCCCAAGCATTATATATACATATCGCTCCATCATAATATCCCTGATCCGTTCCGGTGCCGGGTTCTTCTCTCCGTCGATAGAGATGTCCACATAGCAGTTCAGTTTCAAGATCACACCTATATGCTTCTTCTTGATCTCTGTCAGTTGTTCTTTGAGAAAGAAATCCTCTATCGCAAAGTACTGTCCCGGGCTGTCCTTCGGAACCTGCTTGGGAAGGATATCTATGATCCAGTATGGTTTTTCAAGCAATTCTTCTATCGTCACTTTTCTGTCTCCAGACGCTCCTTCAGCAGCGTGTTTCTCTTTGTCACCCCTTTGTCCATTGTAAATATAACACACTCAAAAAAGCCTGAAAATAGACAGCAAGCGGATATTTTGCAGACATTATGCGGACATTGCCTCTTTGCGGTCATTATACCTCATCAGCAATAGAACTGTTCTGAACGTAATCTCACTGATTCATCCTGGCCGCATATTTCCTTGCCACTGACCTTGGAACGAGTCTGCACATAAAACTCATGCACTTTGTATAGCCGCCAAAATAACTTAAAGTCCCGCTACGCATCATTGCACGTATTCCACCATTTGCAACATCCTCTGCTTTTGCCGCTTTTCTGAACATAGTTGAAGTTTTGCATATATGTTAAACTTATTGTTGCGATATTTTCAATATTGTCTTTCCTTTCGACCCACCGGATGCCACCTTTTTTCAGTATTGCAAACTCCCTCATAAGTTCCCGGTCACCAAGAGTATCCAGCACATAGTCAACATCCGAGAGCACCTTTGAGTAGTCTTCCTTTTTGTAATCAATGAACTTATCTGCTCCCAACTTCCTTACACGCTCTGCACTTGAACCATTTCCGTTTGTTATAACTGTAAGGCCAAAACTCTTTGCCACAGGGATCGACATTGCGCCAAGGCTTCCTGTTCCTCCGGAGATAAAAACGGATTCTCCTGCCCTCGGATGCATCAGTTCAAATGTTTGTAGAGCCGTTAGCTGAACACAGGCAGCTTCTTCATCTGAAAGATACTCCGGCACCTTTGCGATTGCCAAAGAGTCAACTGCAGCATATTCCGCAAATGCACCAATCTTCTTAAGCGGCAATCTGCCATATACACGATCCCCTTCCACGAAGCCTTTTACAGCGCTTCCCTTCTTTTCTATGATTCCAACAAATTCATTTCCCATAACCAGTGGGAAAGAATATGGCACGATCAACTTCACTTCTCCGTGAATGAAACAGTCCCGAAAACATTGGCAGACCAGTATTTGGTTGCAAATTTATCTGGCAAAAGTTCTGACTGGCTCACGATGGTAAAGCAGGCATCAGGGTGAAGCCGAAGATTATCGATCTTCTGTCCACCCTCCGCAGAGCAGTGCATATAAATGACTTGACTTATTTTATCCAGGAGATACCTTTTAAAGAATGTGAACTTATAAAAGACTTATCCCATCCAGCTGACAGGATCATTGAACTATATATGAAGCTTGTAAACAGATACATGGATTTGGGGTTAGATTTCATGAAGAGCTTTTATTCTACCTCTAACTCATCACTCAGTTCCTATATGAGTGAGGTAGATGGAAAGTTCCTTGATGGCACTGTTATGGCAAGATGTGAGGATGAATTAAAAATCTCAAAGGAAGGTGGATACATAAAAAACAATGCAGACGTACACACTATGAGTGTAGACATCTGCACTATTGTTAAAGGCTGTATTTTTGAGTGGTGCTTAACAGATGGAAAAATTGACATTGAAAAATCCATAAACCGTATAATCCATTCTTATTTCTTGCAATATGTATAGTATAGCCAACTATAACTTCGTACCTATTCAGACCGCATTTATTATGCTTCTAACCAACTCTTTAGCATAGCCAGAACTGCGGTCTGCATACCTTTACCGGTACTTCTGCCAGACCCTTTACCAGGTCGTCCTCTACAGCTTCCAACACATCGGAAGTATTTTCAAAATATGAGTAAAAGGTTGTCCTGGCCACAGGTGTGCTGCCGCAAAGACCTTTCACCGTAATCTGGGAGAAGTCCTTATTCATATATTCCTTCATAAACTGAGTTTTTATGGCTTCTTTTGTACCCAAATCGTAATCCTTCCTACTATCAATATCCAGAGCAAATAGCTCTTTAGATAGTTAATTTCTCCATCTTCACATGCCCGGAAGGACATGAAGTAAACAGCACTTATTATGAATCCCGGGATCAACTCAGGATTTCACATTCAAGTTGTCATTGCAACGGATGTCCTCATCAGAAAGAGTGTAATCCAAGTCTCGGTAAAAGAGTTGCCAGTCTTCTTATGCCCATGAAAACAATCAGAGCAGAAAAGCGTAACTCCGAACTTGACCCTGAGACTCGAAAAATGATAGGTCGGATAAGAAACCGAGTTGAAACAGTTCCATCGGTCATTCGAAATAAATATTAAGAGCTGACCATAATGGCCAGCTCTTAAGACCGTATAATGTCTGTTTAATTTGTTATATTAGCTGACATAATACTTAGTCAGGAAATAGGTTCTGTCCCAATCGACGATATTCATGGCTGACTCCTTCTCAGCACGGATGTCATGCTCGTCAAAAACCATCACTTGCTTATCCTTAAGATCGTAGAGCGGCCAATCATAATCCTTCCCGTCAGGCGAGATGTCGCCAGAAAGGGAAGGATTACCGCATTTGGCGAACTGTACCCACATTTTTCGCATGATTTTGGAGAAATTCTTATCGAATTCCCTTCCTGTAACTAAGGTATCCTCCGCATGGTTGAACAGTTCCGAGAGTTCTATCGCATGCCCGCTCTTCAACAGCGGAACAGCGGACTCTACCCTGAAGTAATAGACATATGTCTTGCCACCGCCCCTGACCTGATTCTCTGCCGTTCTGATAAGCGGTGCATTGAACCAGTACTGGTCAAGAAAGCTGCTGAGTTTTTCATAATCCTCTCCCAGGCTGTTCTCGAAATAGCCTTCTACCAATGCCTTTTCCTCATCCGTACACTGTGCGAGCTTCTCGGCCTTACAGTTCTTTGCCCAAGGCATGAAGCCCTCTACTCCAAAACCGGCCACGAAATAGCTGCATTCATCCTTAGTGCAGCCCTGCATGAAGTCGAGGTCCTTGGCAGCTCCGGCTTCGTAGGCGTCGAATGCCTCCAGTGGAAGAAACCTGCCGTCGCGCTCAGGAGTTGTAAGAGGCATTGAGATTACCTGGGATGCCACCTCTACGATCTTGTTAATTTCAATCTTCTGAAGATCGGCTACTGTTTTGCAGTCCAGTGCTTTCAGCAGGGCGTTCGTGCAGGCGATGGACTGCTCTTTGGATCTGCAAAAAGCGGGCGATCCGCTTTGGGCGATGACACGCTTGAAATACCGGTGCGAACCCTTCACCAAAGGCAGCAGAGAAACTGAACCGCCCCCGGCAGACTGGCCGAAGATGGTCACTTTATCAGGATCACCACCGAAGCCCTCAATATTCTCATGAATCCATTTCAGCGCTGCCAATTGATCCATTAGCCCTAAGTTCTGAGCGTCCGGGTAATCCGCTCCGTCAGGCAGATGCGACAGACGAAGGAACCCGAGTGCGTTAAGCCGGTACTCGATAGAGACGAGGATTATATCCGGATTTTCATGCACGAAGTTGGTTCCCTCCTCCCGTGGCTCGGTTGTAGCTCCAAGTTCATAGGCACCGCCGTGAATCCACACCATTACCGGCTTCTTCCCGGATCCCTCATCATCAGCCTTCCACAGGTTCAGATGAAGACAATCCTCACCCTGTGGGTAGAGTGAACCCATCTGCCCGACATTGCCTATCTGGCAGGGAATCTTCCCGAAGTAATACGCTTCGTACACGCCATCATCCGGAACTACGTCAACCGGTGCCTTCCACCGCAGATCCCCGACAGGCTGCTTTCCGACAAAGGGTATACCCTTATAGGCAATGATATTGTCCGTCTTTTTCCCGACAAATGTGCCGTTGATACATTTGACCGCCAGCGACTTGTCATAATCACCATTGGTTATTTTATTGTTCTCGCCATACAAAGCCTGCATCCTGGACGTGGCTTCACTTATACTCACACTATCCAACATACCCATTTTCAGATTTCCTTTCTCTCATACGTAAATCTATGCGTTTGCGAAACGCTAATTAACTCTCTTCCCTGCAAAATAAACATCAGTCGGTTTGTTGTAACTGAAGTGTTGTATTCGGGATTTTGCATTCTTAATGATCTTATCTGCTTTCAAATTATTCTCCTTTCGCTGTCAAGCCTTATAGACCTCTTCCCCGTCCACAATGGTTGCTACAAGGTTTGCCTGTGCAACATTTTCAATATCGTCATGGAGGAAGTCGCAATCATAAACAGTCATATTGGCGATCTTGCCGAACTCGATGGAGCCCAGACGATGCTCCTGGTGCCAGGCGTACGCGACATTTATGGTCAGGGCACGCAGGGACTGTTCACGTGTGATCGCTTCCTTGACATTGAGCGGTAACGTTTCTATACCTAATGTCTTTGGCGCATTACGTGTTTCAGCCATGTAAATGCTGTTTCTGATACTGATGGACGGTGAAACAGGATAGTCCGAATGGAACACGGTACATGCGCCCGCATCAAAGAAGGACTTGATCGGGTATGAGTTTTCTGCCAGTTCCTTACCGACATAAGATTCCTCAATCTCATAGAAGCCCGGAATTTTCGCAGTCCACAGCGGAGGAACTGCCGGAATGGAGCGGGTTTGGCCCATGCGGCGGATATCCTCGTCAGTGACAAAGTGCAAATGAGCCAGAACATTGCGCTGATCCATATCACCGGTAATTTTTTCCGCGTCCTCGATGCAGCCCAGCATGAAATGGGTCGCGCCGCCGCCCTCGGAGTGAACGTGTACCGGAAGTCCCTCGGCATCTGCCGCTGTGATCAGCTCTACCATCTTGTCATGATCGTTGAAGCGTTCATTACCGTGGTAGCCCGGCTGATCGGCGTAATCCTGGTTCTGCCAGCCTGTGTGCGCTTCGGTCACACCATCTAAGAATGTCTTTACACCGACTACATGGAAGTATTCACCGCTGTATTTTGCGCGGGTCGCGGCGATGCGAGCGACCTCCGCCTTCGGATCCTCCGGATTGTCCGGACACATAAGATACGCATAGGTACGCAGCTTAAGCTTGCCCTCCTGCTCCAGCTCATAGAAAGCCTGAACAGCTATCTCATTGGTAACCTCCGTACCGGCATCGGCCACTGCTGTATAGCCGTTTGCAAGTGCCATATCCTGCCATGCGAGCAGATAGTCCTTGGCATTCTCGAGTGTAGTCGGGAGCTTGGGATACACTTCAAACACAGGTGCTTCACAGATGTAGCCGTCTGGTTCTCCGTTTTCATCCACGTGAACCAGATCGTAGCCCATTTTCTTTGCATAAGCCGCATCAATGCCCGCCCATTCCATCGCCTTTGTATTGAGCAGCATGGAGTGACCGCCGCCGGTCTGCATAAACAGCGGCTTATCGCTGCAGATCTCGTCCAGATACGCTTTGGAAACATATTCGTCATTTTCGGTCCACCCTGCTGCCAGGTAGAACTCACGCTGCGGATTCTTTTTTATGAAATCACTGATGATCTCCCGGTATTTGTCGTAGTCAGTTGGGATAACCTTGGCGAGATTAGCCTGCCCGATCGCGCGGTCGCCTGCCAGGTAACAGTGGCAGTGGGATTCCAGAAAACCGGGATAGATGAAGTTCTCACCGTAATCCAATACCTGGGCATCTGCACCGGCAAGCTTTTTTACTTCCTCCGCATCACCGATGTAGGCGAACACGCCGTCCTTAACAAGTGCCGCTTTTGCAGTAGGCCTCTTTTTATCCATGGTGATGATGTTGCCGAGAACAATTGTCTGTTTCATCTGTAAAACCTCCTCATAATGTTAATTTACTTTCTTTCCTGCAAAATACACATCAGCCGGTTTATTATAGCTGAAGCCCTCATGCTCTGCCATAAAGTCAAGTATACCCTGTTTGCCTTCACTAAAAATCGGTACGCCCAGCTCGGCATACTCAAAAGCAGCCGCCATGGTGACATGTACATGGCTGTCAATGATGCCGGGCATAATAAACTTCCCATCGAGATCCGTGCTCTCTCTCTCATAAGCCGAGAGCCCGTCTTCATCGCCCACATATACAAATTTGCTATCCTTTACCGCAAGGGCTGTAGCCCGCAGGGCTTTCGTGTTCGATGTAAAGATTTTTGCGTTTCTTATGATTATGTCTGCCTTCATAGCGCATCCTTTCATTAAACCAAAAAATATACAGTCATTGTACTTAAATAAATGTTAAAAATCCGTTAAAACATAAAAGTGATGAGGGTGCATTAACAGTCTTAAGTTATTAAGACTGTTAATGCACCCTCACCAAAACCAAAAAGAGGTTATCTATTTGCCTGGTTTTAACAGATTGTTTCCATGCACCCAGTCATACTGGGACATATAAGCACCATAATAAAGATTCACGGCACCCGGCTTTCCGTCAAGATAGTCAAAATAGTCACACCGTACCTTTTTTCTGTCGATTCCCAGCACTCCCCATCCCTGGATCGATCTTTATCAGCCTCATCTTCATTTCCTTTGACACATACCTTTCGGATTTATACTATATTTACGTAAAAATGACAGTTCTTTACTGCTGCGAAAGACAGAGGCTGTTATCTTCGTCCTCTATAAACTCCACCTTTATGCTTGCAATTCTCCCTGCGCCGATCCTTTGGTCCCGATAGTCCCCTCTTTCGATAAAAATATATCTGACAAAAGAATCCGCAAACAACCAGAATAACACATAGAAAAATTCCTGTGGAATATCATCAAGGTATTTTCCAATTAATGCAAGGAGAATGCCTGAGATCACGGTACCAATCACCATTTCTCCAAAAACGAGCCGATGATGTCTGTTCTCCTGTATAATCTTGCCAAGTTCATAGTCTCCGTCCGAAGTGATCGTGTCAACAATGATCTTTTTTTGATCCTCGGTAAACTTTGACCCGTATATCTCAAGAACGATAGGATACTTTGTCGGAATACACTCAATAAAATCAGTAATATAATCCGAAAACTCAGAGTTAAGGCTCACACAATCCCTAATGCTGTATTTGCATATGATATCTTCCATATTCTGTACATAACATGGAATATAAGCTATCCCCTCTTCAAGAACCTCCTTATTCAAACGATGCTTCAGGAATGACTTTTTATTCAGAAATTTTTTTATGGTATTATCCGTTTTCATCTTTTCTTTTCTATCCAAGGCTTATATCACCACTTCCTTATTTGCCTTGAGAATAGCACAGAGATGCTGATTTTTCCACAAAAATTCACGATTTCTAATGGTTATCCTGCTTTCCGCCACCGGAATCGCCCCTAAGATTAAGATTTTCAAGCCACACAAGATTGCATCTTTCCTTTGCCCTGTCAATAATTGCCTCAACATCGGTAATTCCTGGAAAGATTGGCGAAATAAAATAACCATTTCATTCTCCAAATAATCATCTGTCACAAAATCCAAGCGATTCCCTTAGCAAGCCGAATATCAGCATCCTTAAAGTGATTTCCCGGATTCAACTCAAAAACCGTATCTATACCGCTGCCTTTGTAATGCTCATAAATCTCTTTCGTTTTATCTTCAACCGTGCCAAGCAGATTATTTCTTGTTCGTGCCTCTTTATCTCCAAGAGAGAAATATATCCTGTCAGGTTTTTTTACAAAATCATTTTTACTGGCATATTCCACAAAATCAGGAAACCACATGGACCCCGATGCACTTACGACTCTTGAAAATATATCCGTCTTATACAGGCTATAGACAGCAAACAACCCAGCCAGAGAATAACCAGATATAGCTATATATTCAGGTTCTACAGCAAGTTCCTTCTTTATTGCCGGGATAATTGTGCCTGTCAGATTTACAAGATACTCATCTGCACCCCCTGTACATGGGATGTCATTTTTACTTAAAGGCGGACATTCCCACGGAGACATCTCATTATCCCAATTAATGTCACTGATGACAGCAAGATTCACTTTCTTTTCTGTCATTGAGCAAAGCGCACTGTAAATGCTGCTACCGTTTCCCTGAAATGTGTTAATAATCACAAGCGGAGCAGCCTCATCTCTGTCACCATATAAATAAACATGCTTTCCCTCAGCTATCATTTCCTTCATTTATCCTCTTTTGCTTCATATATCTCTTGTTTTCACTAAAGTAAGTGCCTGTTATGCACCATCCAGAAGCTGTATCTTCTGAATCTTGCCTGTATTTTTTACCAGCAAATCATGGTTTACAACCCATTCCGTTGTGTTCCATTAACAGTTTTCTTTCTTTTACATGGGGCTTTGACAGGTTCCGTTACATTCCTCAGAAAGCGGTTAGATAAGGGTCATACCGTCCTTATCCTAATCTGTCCGTCTCGCGTCGGAATGCGTCGTCATGTGTCAAAATAGTCCGTCATTTACTGGATTTTAACGTTGGAAAGGTCACGGATTCAGCGTCTGTCTGTCCCCGATTATTCACGATTATACTACTCAAATCGACCACTTCACTTCCGATTATTTCCGACCACTCAGGTCGATTTTCAGTTAAAAACAGGTCATTTCCAATCTGTGTGGTCAGGCGAATGCCGTCCCACTTTCTAAAACAAATTGTCCAGCTTGCTTGCCAAGCCTTCAAATGTTTCCTGCTCCTTTTCTTCTGTTGCCTCCGCATAGATGTCCATAATAGATTTTTTTTGTTTTGAGATTATGCGTTACTTGCTTGTAACCATGTAATGCACGATGGATGCGCATCTTGCCGCTGCTTCTTTTTCAAAGGTGGGATAATCCACTGTGGCAGAGCCGTCCGCCTTATCTGAAATGGCTCTGATGATAACAAAGGGCACATTGTTCTGGTAGCAGATCTGAGCTATTGCTCCGCCTTCCATCTCACAGCACAGTCCTCCAAACTCAGATGTGATATTATTTTTTTGCTCATCTGATGAGATGAACTGATCTCCCGTGCAGACTCTGCCCTCAAAAACATTAACTTCCGGTGCACATTCTCTGATAGCGCTGACGGCATTTGCCCTCATGGGCTCATCTGCCGGCAAAGAGACAGAGCCTATTCCATTAAGTTCTCCCTTTTGATTCCCTATGGCAGTCAGGTCAAAGTCGTGCTGCACCGCATCGGTTGACACTACAAAATCTCCAATATCTATCGAAGCATCAAGTGAGCCTGCCACACCGGTATTAATAATCCTGTCCACACCAAAACTCGTAATAAGAACCTGAGCGCAAGCCCCCGCATTAACCTTACCTATTCCGCACTTAACGATAACTACATCCTCTCCGTCAAGATTTCCTTCATAGAACTCCATCCGGCCAATATCTGTTACCTTTACGTTTTCCAGTTCCTGCTTAAGGGTATCCACTTCCTCATCCATAGCTCCGATAATTCCGGTTTTTACCGATGACTTAGCCTTTTCCCCGCATCCTATGAGTATGCAGCCAAGTACCATTGCAATTACTACAGACATCAGAGTAATACTTCTTTTTCTCAAATTTAATCACCTCGTTTCCATTATCATTGAGAGTCAGGGTACAGCCCCTTTTCTATTTTACTATATATTCTTGAATTTTAAATTCAAGAATTCATACTTCAATAACCTTACCTCTTACAGTTACATCCTCTATAGCAGATATTAATTTACTCTTTTCTCTATCTGTTATTAGGTATATCTTATACTTCTCAACATCTTTATAAATCCCACATGTGATATATGTCTCTACAAAATCCTCAAGATCTTGTTCTAAGATTATGTCAAAGTGCCAGAAACGCTCCACAAAATCACTCAGCTTATCCTTTCCACTGCCTTCGTCCCAACTGTTGAACAGTTTCTTTATACCAGGCATTGTATAATCCAGAATATGTATTAATTCCTGCAATGCTTTTACATGAATTTCCATGGAGTATCGGTATCGACGGCCCAGGAGCTTGAGCTCGGCATAAACTTCTTCATCTCCCGAATGCCTTTGAAGCTTGAACCATTTTTCTATGCCATAATTAGCAATCATGGTGGAGTTCAACTTGTCCGTCTTTGCACCTCTGATGTTATTGTCCTTTGCAAATTCTTTCATCGCAAAAGGATTGACCACAGACACGAAATACCCATTCTCTTCAAGGAAAGTCATCATGGGTAAGTGATAAATACCAGTGGCTTCCATTACCACCCGTATTTCACCATCCAATTTCCTCAGTAAGTCATCAAGGCCTTCAAGTTCCTTCTCTACATGGAGCACTTCAAATGGGCTGCATACAATCTCTCCATAAGGTTTAAGAATACAGACTGTACTTTTTCCTTTTGAAACATCAATTCCAACGCTTATCATCCTATCGTGATTCCACCCCTGGCCATGGCAAGCAGATTTGAATTGATCATCACATTTTTACCCATCTTTATTCGGTCAAGACAGGCTCCCTGGATCGGTGCAGCTACATATGCCCCTTCCCCAAGATTATCTCCAAACAATTCTTTCAGAATCTGTTGATATTCATCTGTCATTGGCATCGTATGATTCAGCTTAAACGCAAGCTGTGCCAGTCTCTTGCCCTCTTCATAATTCTTTGAATCCGGTATACGCAGATCCACTATTTCTTCTTCACAAATCATTCTTTGTCACCTCTATCTTTTTCCATCATTCAAATAATTCCTCAGCGGTCAAATGTTGCTTATTTCTTTTCTATCATCTTCACTACTCTGGCAGGGTTCCCTACCGCAACCGCATTATCCGGGATATCCTTGGTTACAATACTGCCTGTTCCTACAATGGCATTTTCTCCGATGGTGACACCAGGCAGGATATTTACTCTTGCTCCGATCCACGCATTCCTTTTGATATGGATCTTCTTTGTCATGATCACACGGATATTTTCAGGCTCATGATTTACCGTAAAAAGTCCGACTTCCGGTCCAAGCATCACGCCATCCTCAATTTCAATGCCGCCAAGGCTCATGACGGTAAGTCCGTGATTTGCAAAGACATTCTTTCCAAGTTTTAAGCAGTTGGCAAGATCAACCTGAAACGGTGGTGTAAAGAAGGTTCCATCCTTTATCTGCCCATCAAGCAGCTCATTCTCCAGCTCAACGATCTTTTCTCTATCCTTTGGCGGTGTTGCATTGATCTCAAAACAAAGCTGTCTGCAGCGATCTATCTCGCCATGGGCTTCTCTTTGATAATCCTCATCACGGATATCTATTGCCTCTCCACTGTGCAATCTTTCAAATACATTCATTTAAAATCTTCTCCTTGAACTCTCTTTTATTCCAATACTCTGATCTCAATGGTCCCAGGTGCTTCCTGCAGAGTGTTTTCAATGCCCCCGGATATTTGAATAATAAATGATCAGGTTCTTTGCCATTTTCCCATCCTCCTAAGATTTAATATGTTGATGCTACACTACGTGTAATCTTCCACTCGCCACTTATCTTCTTAAGGCTGCATTTTTGCTGAAGATGCCAGTTCGATCTTCCACCGCCAAATACAGCTGCGGCCACATAAGACTGTCCGGTAAGAACTGCCGTGTCACCACTTATTTCTATCGGCATATGCTCATGCTCTGCACTGAAATAGTTCAGCGTCCCGTTCATAACAGCTTTTATAAAAGCATCCTTTGACTGTCTCATCCCAGTCATATGAACAAGCACAAAGGAATCATCCAATACCTCATCCAGGATTTTCTCATCCTTTTTAATCATTCCTTCGTACATCTTTTTATAAATATTTACGATCATTTCCTTATCTTCCATCTCTTGTCACCACCTTTATCGTCAGTATAGAAAAACCACCGGAAATCATCAATTCGATTTTCGGCGGTTTTTGATAAGTATTACTTATGCGAATTATTTTTCCGGCTGCAAAGATCCGTAATAGTAGGATGCCGTTTCCTTATATCCTCTTACCATCTGCGATGTTCATATCAGGATAAGTTTCCTTAAGTTCTTTTATGCTATTGTGATTGTTTTAGTATCCAAATTCTGTAAGCCATCCGCTAACCTTTTCTTTTACTGCAGTCTGATCATTCTGGGCATCCGTACCTTCTATGGCAAGTCCTGTACCCACTGTACTGTCAGGTAATGCTTTTGAGAGCTTACTGTCAAATCCCGAAAGCCCGCTTCCGGCATGTGTGGAAAATGGAATCAATGTCTTACCTGTCAGTGCATCCGCATTCTCTTCAAAGAATGTGTACATGATCATCGGCCAGTCGCCCCACCATACTGGTGCCCCTACAAAAATGGTGTCATATCCGCTTAAATCCGGCACGGCATCTCTTATGGCAGGTCTGGCATTATCATTCTGTTCCTGCTTGGCTATGTCCGTTAATTCTTCATAGGTATATGGATAATAATCCTCCTCCGGAAGCACTTCATAAGAATCAGCTCCGGTTAAGTCAACGATCATATCAGCAACGATTGCTGTATTTCCCTTGTCAATCACACCAACACTATACTGCTCTCCTGTTCTGGAGAAATACACGACCAGAGCATTTGAACCTCCCTTCGTCATTTCCTCATCACTGTTATCTGCCGCATCATTGCTTTTACTCTCATCGACAGTATTCACAGGCTGCCCTGCTTCACTCTCAATAGTATCAGTACTTTCAGGCTGTTCCGTGTCCTCTTTTACAACCTGCTCGCTTTTTGATGTTGCACTGTCCGTAACGCCGCATCCACCTAGAGCAAACATAAATAGTAATGCAGAAAATAATATTGCTAATCTTTTCATTCAAACCTCCTTATGATCTGTCCGTCAGTCTTTCTGTCGCTTCCGAATATCTTGCTCCAATGACGGTATGTCCATCAAGGATCCTGTCAATGTGATCCGTCTTAAGACGCTTTAGCGATGCATCCATAGCTTTTCTGATCGTCCCGGGTCTTGAATCAAGTCCCATGATTTTTCCGTCTTGGATGTCCCATCCAAACTTGGTGGCGATTTTCACCTGATCTCTCACGGGAGCAAGTGCCTCTCCAACAAGTTCTTCGTTTTCTCCTGCAGCATATGCTTCCGAAGTATCAAAAAAGGTCTGCCCCATCTCCACTGCACGGCGGAGGAATCTGATTCCCTCCTCTTTCTTGGGAAACGGAGGATAGCTTTGGGACAATCCAATACATCCAAGACCAATTGCAGATACTTCTAAATCTTTTCCCAAAATACGTTTTATCATACTCACCTATCTTTTCTGACCGTATACCGGCATCTCAAGTTTATCCAGTAATTCATCGAGTTCTGTTAGGAATGCTCCTTATATCCGCATGTTTTCTTAATAATAAAAAAACCATCAAAAATCATCAATTCGATTTTCGACGGTTTTCAATAAGTTAAACTTATGCGATATCTATGAAAGCCTTTTTCGAAGCATTTCTGCGAACTCCTCAATGTAATAGCCCGTTCTTGCTTCCTGCCAGAATATACAATACTTTCTCGTCACACGACGGTTCTTTCTAAATAGTGGTATCCTTTTTATTGCGCCCGAAACCTCCGGCAGTTTTCCCACAGCCTCTACCGGAAGAAATCCTCTGTTGCCCGTTACCATGAGTCTTGCTTCTTCCTGTGTCTCGGCAAAGATAAAATCGCTGTTAAACCCTAATATGTTTCTATAATATTCCGCTTCTGTATCACGCTGCTCCTTAGACGACACGATAATGCAGGACAACTTGGAAAGATCACCCACTTCCAGCCTCTCCGCTGATGAGAGACCGTTACGCTCTGAAATCTCAATGATACACTCGGCATTCTTAAGTTCCATATTTACATAGTCATCCGAAAATGCCCTGCGCTGATCATTCAATGCCATATCAAGTTCACCTGAAACAAGACCATGATACAGCTCTTCATGGGTTCCGCTACGCACGGATATATTGACCTCCGGATAAACGGAAGAAAACTCAGCAATGGCCTCTGACAGTTCCGGCCCGGCATATAAACTGATATATCCGATATGAAGATTCATCTCCTGATCACTGCCAAGCCTCACTGTCTCTGTCTTAATAGCTTCCAGATCACTAAGAAGTGCCTTACTTTTTCTATAGAAATATTCTCCCGCAGTTGTCACGGAAAAACTGCGTTTTTTCCTCTCTATCAGCTTAACACCCAGTTCTTTTTCCAAAGAATTCAATGCCTGAGATATAGCTGACTGGGAGATGAAGTTTTTCTCAGCTGCCTCAGTGAAGCTGTTCTCGTCTATTATAGATAGAAAGTATCGCATTTGTTTTAGCAGCAAATTTATCCCTCACTTTCTGTCAGAACTATCCAGTATCTTCATTAACTACTTATAATTCGTGATAATAAGGACAGATGTTTTCATATTGTCCATCCTTAATCTCACCCTTTAAGCAACAGCCTTAGCTCCTCTTCATCCATCTTCGGCAAAGCTTTTTTGATATGTTTTATAATCCTGGCAAAAGATTCCTCCGGGCTTCTCTTATATGCCGACCGACAAAGCTTATCTCCCCAGAAGTTCTCTGCAGTATCGTACCGGCAGTTGCCACAACCATACTCGTCACCGTTTTTGCGCTTGCTGTATTCATAATTCACCGGAACAACATAGGTTTCCATCTGAAGTCTGGTGATCACTGTTTCAAATCCTTTATTTCCATCCTTCTTGTAATTTAGGTTATCCTTGATATCCCTCGTCAACATAGCCCCGGCACCGGTAATATAGTCCACAACACCCTTATCTTTATAGGATGCAAGACCATCATCGAACCTGGCATCAAAATCATATCCATCCCGCCTATAATTGCAGAAGTCCGGCCACAGCTTAAGGCTTATAAAGCCTGCCTTCTTCTTACTGCATATGATCCCAGTCCAGTTTCATAAAGCGTATTCCGGTCATCAACATACCCGCAGCGATTATCACACTACACATCATTGCCGGAGGATAAACTGTCAAGGTTAAAACAAGACCTATGACTTTTATGCCAACATCTATTCACAACAATAATCTTCTTTTCTGCATGACTTCCACAGGCTTCTTGTTTTCTTCATTCTCATTCTGTAAAACCATGCTCAATCCTTCTTAATAATGCAACCCTTTCTTCCAATATTTTCTTGACTGCAAAACTTCACACAGCTGCATGTTAAAAAAAACTCCGTATCTCCTGCATCCTGCTCATCTGATCCACCGAGAACGGGCATCTATTGTTACAATGACCGCAGCTGACGCAATCAGCGGCATTCTTTTCAAGTGCCATGTAATGCTCTCTTGCCATATCATCGCCAATACGTGCCAGATCATAGAACTTATTGACCGCACCTATATCTATCCCTGCCGGACAAGGCTCACAGTGATTGCAATATACACATTTGCCGCTTGCTTCCGGAGGTGCAAAAGTTCCGATAATACTATAATCAAGCTCTTCATCAGACTTCTCATAGTATTCCAAAAGAGCATCTATCTCTGCTACGCTCTGCGCTCCTGGCAATACAGTAAGGATCCCCGGCTTATCAAGCGCATATTTTATGCACTGATACTGTGTAAGTGCCTTTCCGAAGGGCGATGTCTTATCACTTAATAGCTGTCCTCCGGAGAAAGGCTTCATAACTGATATGCCTACACCCAGCTTTTCACATCTCTTATATACATCTGCTCTCTCATCCACGCCGCCATAAGCATACTCACCGTGGTTATAGTCATATGCGGGATTGACCGAGAACATCAGCATATCTATGAGATCTGTATCCAGAATCTCCTGTATTACGGAAGGTGTATGGGATGATGCCCCCATATGCTTCACCACACCCTGGTCTCTCATATCCAAGAGATACTGAAGGATGCCGTTCTTCTGATACTTCTCCCAATCCTTTGACTCATCCTGACAATGAATAAAGCCGTAATTGATATAGTCGGTCTTTAGATCCTTCAACTGCTTATCAACTGACCTCTTTACGGTATCAAGGTTAAGAGCCCATCCATAAGTGCCTTTAGAATAATCAGCACCAAAATGGATCTGATACATCACTTCATCCCTTACATCAGACAGAGCCTCACTCAAAATGGCAAATGCTGCTCCGTCTCCTGCGGCAAGGTCATAATAGTTGATTCCACTCTCATAGGCATGTCTGACAGTCTTTACAGCTTCTGACCTTTCAGCCTCTGCGATGTAAGCAGTCCCCATGCCAATCTCACTGATCTTATCTCCGGTTCTTCTGTTCTCTCTGTATTTCATCCGACACCTCTTATCTGTTCCCTATTCGAGAGTAATTTCCACATCACCATTTTCCAGTAAATCGGTTAATTCCTCTTGTGTCATGTCGATATGGCCAAGCCTCGTATATGCCCAGGCGTTTGATCCATAAAAGACTACAATCTGGTCCCCGGAATACAGGACGATATCTCCATATCCGGTCGTGATCTGTTCATCATTTCTCGGCAGGCTTTCACCAAGGGAACCAACCTGCTCAAATCCACCATACATAGACATCTTCACAGTCAGCGGACACAGTTCCTTCAATGCTTCTACCGACTCATTTTCTTCCCATTCAACCGGGTATTCTTCACCATCAATCATTAAGATCATACTTTCACCCGCATCTCCATTTATATCTTTTACAGACAGCAGCTCAATCTGTACATTAAGCTCATCATCCACTGTCACTCTGTATTTGTGGTCAAGATTATCGGCTATCGGTGACCTTTCCTCTATAACCAGCGTCGTCTCACCCGGTTTTATTCCGGTAAAAGTTATGATCTTATCAAAACCGGAGCCTGTCATTTCCCCGTGATCTGAGCTATGATATTTCACCTCAGTTTCGTAAGAAACAATGCCTTCGTCAGCGATCAATACATTAAAATCGGGGCCGCCTCCGTCAAAGGACTCAAAACTGAGTTTTGCTTTCTCACCATCGGAATTATCACTTGCCTCTTCCGTAACGATTTCTCCGGTCCAATGCTCTATTCCGCCAAACTCATAGACATTCACATATCCCATGTCTGCCAGCTTTTGAGATGCTTCCTTACTTCTCCTTCCGGTACGGCAATAAACCAGTATTATCTGATTTTTGTTCGGCAACTCTTCCGGCGGAGTGTCGGTAATACTCTCATTCGGAATCAGGATTGCTCCTGGAATGTGACCTTGTGCGTATTCATCAGCTCTGCGCACATCAACAATTACATGTCCATCGTCATCTTTCATCATAAGCTTGGCTTCATCCTGTGATATACTGACATACGCAGGTTTATATACCATGCCGTCACCATCCAGTTTCTGCATCCCGCATCCAAATAACAAAAACATCACTGAAACTCCCAACAGGATTGATAAAATCCTGCTAATTCTTCTTGAACTCTTCATACTCTTGCTCCGCTTCCTTCATCTCCGCAGCTGTAAAAGCACACAGCTTTACATCCACATCATATTCCGGATAATCAGATGTAAATTTCCTATATGCTCTCAGGCACTGTTTCGTGGACTCTGCCACCGGATTATTCAGTGATCCGCCAAATATCCCGGAACTGATGAGCGGAAACGATATGCTGTGATATCCGTTATCCTTCAGCACCACCAGCGAGTTATAATATGCATCAAACAGTTCCTTGAAAGCCGTCGGTGTTACAGCAAAATTCGGACCTACCGCATGAATGATTGCCTTGGCATTGGTCATTTTAAAAGCAGGGGTAATAACAGCATCGCCATCGTTGAGAGGGGTTTTATACTTGCTACAAGCCTCTGTCAGCTCTGCTCTTCCGGCTTTACTGAAGATTACTCCACATATTCCACAGCCTGCCCAAAGACCATCATTTGCTTATCCGAATATTCGTATAAGCAAATTTATCAGAATAGTTTACTTATCCGCATCTTTTTCTGGGAAATCAGATATCAACCTGTTTCCCAGAGAAAAGATGTACATAATAATCTTACCTAATTCCACAGAGCTTTGCCAGTTCTTCATCGTTTTCCCATAAGGGTTTTTTATTGTTGTCCGTCTCTACAGATGCTCCATATTCCATTTGCTCTCTCAGAAGTTCAACAGAAGGAATTGCATAGGACTTTCTTGTAGTCTTAGTGCTGACATGTCCAAGAATTACCGCTATTGTCTCAATAGGGATCCTATCACGATACATTCTGGTTGCCCTTGTTCGTCTCATGTGAGGATACACGCTATCTGGCAAGTCCGGATGGTCACATCTGATTTTATCAGCATATTTTTTTATGATGCGCTCCACATTTCTTTCTGACATTCTTCCGACTTCACCTTTTATCACCGTATATATAAATGGCCTATTTTGTTTTCTTAAATCCTTATGGAAAACGCGGCTTCAGGAAGATATTGACGAATGCATTAGAATCGCAAAACCTACGAGGACTTTTTGCTCCTTATCAAAGAAAAGGCTATACAGTTAACGGTGAAAAAATCGGTGATACTCACTCAAAATACATAAAGTTCACTGCCCCAGGCCAAGAGCGATCTGTGCGTGGCAGCTTCCGCAATTTTGGAGCCGGTTATACAAAAGAGGAAATAAAGGACAGGATTGAAAATCCGCAGAAATGGCAGAACAAAGAACAAGCCACCCAAGATGCATCATCTTCAAAAGCCGAAGAAAACACTGAGGCTCCAAAGCAGAAGTCAAGAATAAAGATACCAAAGAAAGATATCCTCACCCGTACCAGTGCAAGCAGAACGCTCATAGATACCTCTGGAGAAAAATTTCAAAACAGTCCCGGTCTGCAACACTGGGCTTCCGTCAAAAACCTCAAGACTGACGCAGCCAGCTATGCCACCGCAGATAATCTTTCTCAGCTTCAGAAGCAAATTGATAAAAAGACAGCTGAGGCAAAATCTGCCCGTACCGAGCTTGTAGAGCTGGAGCATAAAATGAAAAAAGTCTCCGAACTGCTCCTATATGCGGAACAGTACAGAGACAATAAACCGTATCAAGAAAAATACAAGAAGTCCAAAGATCCAGACAGATACCTCCGTATGCACGAAACACAGCTCATCTTATATGATGGTGTTGAGCGTATGCTTCGAAAGATGGGAATTGATCCCCAATCTTTCAACCCATCAGAGATACGTGCTGACTATGAAGCTATGCAGGCTCGCAAAAGTACACTTAAAAAAACATATAATGCTGCTGAAAAAGACATGAGATCCCTTCAACAGAATATGATAAATGTTGAACAATACATTGATCAACGCAAGCAACATGAAAGCATAAAAAACACATTAAACAGCGATAACTTATCAAAAACATAAAATGGTTCTTTACTGTCAATCACTCTCTTGATAAAATACTGTTAGTTATAGCTAACCAGTTTTATTCATAGAAAGCATAGGCTATTCGAAAGGATGATTTTACAAAATGCCTTATTAAAAGAAAAGTAACCAACTTAATAATGATATGTGTTGTTATCGTCTCTATATTGCTTTCGCTATCTTAATTTTTATCGTTTGTAAACAGCCTATATATTAATCCTGGAAGAAACATCACACCAAAAAGGACAAAAAACACTCCCGTAATGTAATTCTAGCAATCATGGTTATTGCTTCTTTCGCTATCGGAATTAGTTTGATAGTAATAAAGCCTTCCTTTTGAATTATCACAGAAGCAACAACTACCATTGTCCCAATAAGTGCTCTTATCATTCTTTACGAGACTAAATTTCGGAATGTCACCCCTTAATTCAAAATAGATGCCAAAATATCTTTCTTTTCCTTAATGCCATTTAACCCAACCATGTCTGGTTCAAAACAAAAATCGTCTGATTCATGATAAATCTTTCCAATCTTAATAGCTCTATCCCCAGCACCAATAAAGTCATCTCTATAGATTTCTTCGTTATCTCTGCTAATTATAACAGATATCATAGATATTTTCCCTATTTTCAATTGTTTTTTATTCTTCAGTGTATCTAGAGTTAAAATAATTCTCTCATCTTCTGACAAAGCATCTATCTGAATATCTATCTGCTCCGCTTCACCACCGATATTCATATTATCGCCATGATGTACAATAGCATTATCCTTTACAGATGGATGATCATATGTTGCACCATCTAAGTATTCAACCTTATCTCCTCGGGTCTTTACCACAAATGCTGATACATCACAATCAACCGCAGTATTGTCTTTCGATAAAACACCTGCTATCAAACCTCCTGCCCTTTGATGCTCATACTCGTTCCAGTCAATACATATAGATACAATACCTTTCTTACCAAGTGGTACCTTTTTGTTATTCATATAATCCTCCCCTTTTCCGTCCGCCGCAAAAATCCCGGCATCCTCCAGCTTCGTCATATTTCCATTGATCAGGTACAGATCGCCACCCTGCTCAGCCGGTATCCTGTCCAGGTTCTCCAGCTCACGGATGTCATTGGCGGACATCCAGCCGTTCTGTCTGGCTGTCGCATAGCCGTTCATCCTGCTCTGGTAATCACCATGGAGCAAACCGTCCACATTGAACTTGAAGAAATACTTTTTCTTCTCATCCGGAGTCAGCAAGGCTCTCACCATCGCCTGCTCCCAGCGGCTTACCCAGGGATCCAGCGTATACTTCACAAACTCCAAGCTCTGCTGCTCAATGTTGTTGAAACTGGACTTCTCCAAGTCACCGATCATATGAGGCGGCAAACGGAAGATCCTTGCGATCTCATCAATCTGGAACTTCCTTGTCTCCAGGAACTGAGCCTGCTCAGGACTAATACTGATAGGCGTATATTTCATGCCTTCTTCCAAAACAGCAATCTTATTGGCATTGCCGCTTCCTCCGAAGGTCGCCTGCCAGCTTTCCCTCACCTTGCTCGGATCCTTGATGGTTCCCGGATGCTCCAACACACCGGAAGGAGCCGCACCGTTCGCAAAGAACTTGCTGCCATACTCTTCCGTAGCGATTGCCAGACCAATCGCATTCTTGGCCATAGCAATCGGACTATAGCCAACCAGACCATCGAACCCTAATCCCGGAATGTGCAGCACATCATGAGGCTGAAGCCTTACCGTCCATCCAACCTTATTGGTGCCTTTCCTTCCGTCCACATCGTCCGAATCATAGACCGTGTATTCGTAATAGAGCCGTCCGTGCTCATCACGGTCCACTTTCATCCGATCCGACATCAGCGGATACAGAGCCACGACTTCACCCTTGCCATTGCGGATGATATGACTGTAAGCATTGCCCCACAGCAAAAGGTGTGTCATCAGAGTCTCCCGGAATATGAATGAAGTCATCTCTGGATTCGGCTCATCATGGAGCAAAAAATAAAGCGGATGTTCCACCGCTTTCTCCTTACCGCCATCATCGGTATATCTGTAAAATTGTAATGGCAGGCTCGCCACCGCCTCCGACAGGATCCTCACGCAGCAATAAACCGCCGTCATCTGCATCGCAGATCGTTCCGTCACGTACTTACCGCTCGCAGTACCTCCCAGAAAGAAGCTGTAGCTGCTTCATGCTGTCCTGTCCGTGGGCTTATCCCTGCTCCGAAATAAACCGCTCAGTATTCCCATCGCAATTCCCTCCTTCGTCAAAATACAAGTAATCCGCGCTCATCATAAACACTCCCTTGCGGCTCCGTCTGATTGCGTATACATCGGTCAAGTGCAATGATTGCAGCCACAATGCCGTCGATCTTCTCTTTTGATTTTGCCTTCGTTACCTTGATGTTTCCGGCAGAATCCGTATCGACCACCACGTTGCCGGCCATCCACATGAGACCCGGATGCCCTCCGTGAATGATCTGGCCTTCCATGAGCAGACGATAGAAATCTTTTGTCGGTTCGGACATTGAAGCAAAGCCCTGGCCGAACGGAACCATCGTGAATCCGTCACCCTCCAGGTTCTGGATCATCTGCGTAGCGTTCCATCTGTCCACCGCAATCTCAACGATGTGGTATTTCTCCGCCAGATCATTAATGAACTTCTCAATGAAGTCATAGTGGATCACGTTACCCTCAGTCGATAACAGGTATCCCTGCCTCTCCCAGATGTCATAAGGAGCGGAATCCACCTTCACCCTCTGCGGAATTGTCTCTTCCGGCACCCAGAAGAACGGATGCAGAGTGTACTTCTCATCCTCATCCCTCGGAGGAAACATCAGTACTAGTGCTGTAATATCACCCGTGCTGGATAAGTCCAGACCGCCATAACAGTCCCTGCCTTCCAGCGAAGACAGGTCGATTTCTTCATTACCCTTCATGAATATCGCATCCTGTATCCATGCAACCGTACTTGAAACCCACATGTTCAGCCTCAGCCACTTGAAGGTCACTTCGTCTGCCGGATTCTGTTTTGCTTCCCGGTAGGCATCGCGCAAGCGTTCAATATCTACCGTATATCCCAGCGAAGGATTGACCTTGTACCAGTTCGCTTCATCCTCCCAGTCCTCATCATCCTTCAGTCCATAGACCACCGGATAGAAGGTCGGATTCACACGCCGGCCTTCCAGAATATCCACCGCTTTCGTATGAAGCTCATAGGCGATGGAATGTCTGTCCGTTCCCGCCGTAGTGATAATAAAATGCAACGGATTATGTCTGGCATCCGACGATCCCTTTGTCAAAACGTCATACAGCTGTCTGTTCGGCTGCGTATGAATCTCATCAAACACCAATCCACTGACTGAAAATCCATGCTTACCACCGACCTCTGCACTTAGCACCTGGTAATAATATGCTCATGAGCCTCTTTTCATCTGGCATAGGACTGACAATAGGCTGCAAATGCAGACCGGTCGATCTCCGTCAACACTCCCATCTGGTTCAGTTTTTCCGATAACCGGATCCATTCTATCTTAGCTTCCGGTAATAACCATGCAGGGCACTCGGGCATTCCCTTACCCGGATTCGGTTCTTTTGTGTTCAGTTTTCTCTTTCCCGGATTGCCTTCCAGCTTTTTCACTGCTGTAGGCTTTGGCTTTCTTCCAGCCATAGAGCATCGCCCTCCTTCCTTCTGCTTTGCATAATAAAAGGACCATGCTCTTCACATGATCCTTCAAAAGATTTTTTGAATATATCCTTTATACAGCTATTTTATATTGCTCTTTCAAATTATTCAACATACTGTACTTGATCATTCCTTCCAGCTGCATTCTCCCGACTACTATCCCCGGAGCAATTCCTTGAGCTTTTGCAAATTGGAGTACTCTTCTCTCTGAATAATCCCTTTCCTCTCTGAAAGCTTCAAAATCATCAGATGAAATAAGTGTATCACCAGACCATTTGTCCGCTGCTTTCTCATCATCTTCAGATGTACCATTAGGCTGCCCTACATGACCAAGAGCGATGTGCGCAAGTTCATGGAACAGGCTGAACCAAAACTTGTCAGCATCCTTACCTCTGGCAGTAAGCCCTACAACAATCTTTTTCCCGTCCATAAAAGAAGCCCCCTGGAGGAATGAACCTTTAAGGTGCGGCAGAAATACTAAAGCTATTCCACAATCCGCAAGACATTTCTTGATCTGAGGACAGAATTCCTTAGGTTTAAGAACTGTCATTTTTCTTATCTCTGGCATAGTAGAAATCAAACCTTTGATATTGATCGGAGCGGTTTGGATACCACGCGCCTTAATCTTTGCCTCCTGTGCCCATGCCATTAATGCCAGATCACTTTTTTCTGTTATTGCCAGACGTCTGCAGGCAATTCTCGTAATCTGCTCACTCCCAAGAAGTGAAAGTTCAACAACCTCAAAGTATTTCCTCAGATTGACAACCTTCTCCTTCGCTTCTCTAGTCTCCGGAACCCATCCAAACTTTGCCATCTCGCTATAAGGAAATTGTTTGGCCATTTCAGCATCAGCATCCATTGCATTTTCTGCTTCAGCCTTTATGATCTTCTCTCTGTATATCGCCTCAAGATTATTCCAAAACTTTGCCGGTACACCTAAAACCATTTCTAATCTAACCGCGGTCTCCGGTGTAAGCTGCACCTCACCGTTAATGAGCTTGCTGATATGCTTTTCAGACATATCCATCCTGGCTGCAAACTCCTTCTGGCTCATGCCTCTGTCATTCAACTGCTCTTTAATTGTCGCCCCAGGTGGCGTTGCAATATAACTGCGACTTCTCACCATAGTGCTACCTCCTTGACTTGTCATCTTGACCTCTAATGATAATCGACTATTTCCAAAATGTTTGCTATTTGAATCTCGTCGCCATTCTTCTTGAATACCAATCTGTACGGATGAACCAAATCCACCGCGTATTGCCCTTTTCTATTCTGCGTAAGTGGATGACATCGTCCGATATGGAACTGTATCATCATCTCAACAGTATCTGCTGCACCAATTTCATCTATACGCTGATGTATTTTTTCGGCCATTTCCCTACCGTAGGTTCTCTCTGCAGTTTTGGCATCCGTACAAACCTTTTTGATTTTGTTGTTCTTGTACGTGATATCCAAACCATCACCTCTCTTTCGGATTTACCTTTGAGGTAAATCCATGATAGCACAGATATCTTAATCAGTCAAGATGTTTGTTTACCTCAGAGGTAAATTCTCTTTAGTTCGAATTTCACTTTTCGTTTCGCGATTTTGCACGCATGCCCCCCGCGCCGTTCCCTGGGAGCCATACCTGTAGAGATTTCACCCGCCCCTACCCGTGATGGTTTCCCCAGTAGTCCCCTCTCTTCGCGTGTATGGTTGAGTGACACGACTTGCACAGCGCGATCACGTTACTGCGATCGTGCGTGCCACCTTCACTCAAAGGTAGCTTGTGATGGATCTCTTCAGTCGGCACGATAATTCCACGTTCAAAACACAACTCACAAAAGGGATGCTCCGCAGCATACTTCTCACGGATTCTCTTCCATGCACGACCGTATCTCTTCTTCGTAGACTTATCTCTGCCGTACTTCTCATAATTACTGTTCACCTTCTGCTGATGCTCCGGACAGTAACGACCGTCAGTAAGGTTCGGACAGCCCGGATATGAGCACGGCCTTTTGGGTCTCATTGACATATTCATCATCTCCAATATAAAAGCCCGGCAAGGATCTCTCCTTCCGGGCTCTCATCATATTCACTATCGCCATTATAACTATATCATAGGAACGATATCTCATTCTATCACATTAACTCTCCACTTTATAAAATTTGGAAAGTTCCCTTAACGCCTTATCATGCAGGCGAAAAGTGTGCTGCATACTGTAGCCCATATCCACGGCTATCTGCTCCCATGACTTGAAGCAAAGGTAACGCTGCTCCAATATGATCTGATGCTCATGACTATCCATCATCTTGATCAGGTGGGTAATGTCAGCTTTCAGATCAACCAGCTTGTCAATATCGTGATTGATTTCATCTTCCAACTCCATAATCTTAATAATGGCATCTTCGATCTTGGACTTTCCCTTATTGGGATTGCGCGGCATATCTGAAAATGTAACCGTTGCTTTTGTTGCCAGATCATGCAGGGCACCGATCTGTTCCAGTTTGGAATTGATTCTCTGGTCAATTCTGTATGCCTGCATCAAGTATTCTTTAATCTTCATTGTCGATACCTCCATCAAAAGGTTTATTGTTATATCCTTTGCGGCATCGATGCATTGAAGCATTGTTTTCTGATTCAGTGTGCTATGTTCATTGCAGGGAACCGTCTATCACGGCTCGCACCTCATCCACGGACCTCACCACCAAGGCAGTGTCCCCGGCATTTTGGATTTTTCTGATTGTAGCCTCCTGTAACTTGGTAGGCTCTCCATCCTCGGTCTTAACTTCAAACCCGTAAAATCTGCCATGAAGGCAACAGATAATATCGGGGATTCCGGCGGTACCGTACATTCCGCCATGCTCTTTCCAAGCAAAACATCCCGGCACGGTTTTTAAGTACTTCAGAATTGCTCTTACAATATCCGATTCCTTCATCTGTCAAATCGTCTCCTTGTTTTTCAAGGCTTCTGACACATTTGACACTTGATTTCCATTTTTAAGGAACATTTTTCAAAAATCCTGCATATCTCTTAATATGGCATTATTTCCACGCACATATATTGGGAAGATAGGATTTTGGTGTCAAAATGTGTCAATGTGTCAAAAACCAAATTCAATGGAACTTTAATCCAGGATCTCACCCAGCTTGATTCCTGCAAGCGTCCTCTTTTTGCCAACTTTATCCACGCTCCTTGTAACTCCGTCATTTGCTGCAACGATCTGTGATACAAACTGTTTCTGTGAAAAGGGCTTCAATCCACATTCTTCGCAGTAAGCCTTGTATGCATTGTAAAGCTGTGTTGAACCGACCTCGTAACCATCTCCAAGCTCGCAATCTTCCTTGACAAAGGACAGCACGCTGTCACTTTCCTCGCGATACTGCTGCAGCTCTTCCCTGTTGATATCGGTCTCTGAAAAAACATAATGGTTAGCCATCAAGCGGCGTAAACCTTCCAGCGCAAAGAGAAAAATACCATCTGCCTCAACCCTGAACTTATCAAGCAGGTTCGGATCCTTCTTTTCCTGAGGCACTGCATGATTAAAACGGATAATGATCAGTCTTCTGTAAAAACCATCCGACCTGTCACCGTAATTCTTAGGAATGCTATTGCAGGAAAAGAGCAGCCTCGCATTTGACTGAAACGAGAACGGATCACGGTTCTTTTTCTCAACGGTCAGGTAATCTTCACCGACAAGAGCCTTAAAAATGTCGTTATCATCAATATTCTTCGTCGGAAGATCCGCAAAGATATTTGCCAGCTTTCCGAAAAGCTCTGCTGTCTTAAAACGTTCATTTAACGCCTGCCAGGATACATTGGACACATTTTCCTTCCCCAAAAGCAGCTCATTCAGTACCATGAGCAATTTTGACTTGCCCCGCCACCTGCACCAAAAATAACAAAGCACTTCTGAGCCAGATTTACCGGAATAAGAAAGTATCCCAGCATTTCCTGTATCAGCTTGACCTGACCCATATCGCCGCCCATCGATTCTTCCAAAAACTGCTTGAACCTCGGACAATCAGCTCCCGGATCATAGCTTACATTCAGCTGTATCGTAGAATAATACTCTGCCGTATGCTCTGTAAGCGTATCTTCCAAAACATTGTAAAGACCGTTTTTCAGATTCAGGATATAGGGATTGGAATTAAGCTCCCTGATTTCCTTACGAACAAGCAGTCTCCACTGATGTTCCGCATCGTTGATCTGATTCATCTTGGTCTCGCTTGCGATCATCTTATCCCGTACCAGCTTCTGATTAAGCTTACGCCCCTTGGAAAGCTGTCTCTTCAGATACTTGGTAAATTCCTTCAGCGATCCCGTAGGAAGTGAAAGTACCATCGGGAAAAGCTCACCCTCCATCAGCACATAGATCATGCGGCGGTTCTTACAAGCTTTGCTCTGACCATCCCCGGAACCGAACTGGTTCAAAGGACAGGTAGCACAAGCACCGCCAGGATTACCTGTACCGTTCACGCCGTCAAAGGAACCACAGTCAGGCGGATTCAATCCACCTGTATACTTTTCCTTGTAATAAGCGTAGGCAGGATGATGAAGTAAGATCACTCCAACAATCTCCTTAACCATATTCACTTCTTCACTGTCACCGTCCGGGATCTCGAAAGCCGTTGACCCACCGGCAGGAATCTTTATCCTGTCGAAAGTAAGATCAAGCCCTGCAAGATCCTCTGTCGCATCATTCAGCACCCCTGCATTTGCAAGAGCTGCAAAACCACTTGTAACTGCCACTTCTGTAGCTTTGTTCTTTTTTTCTTCTGACATTTTTCCGATCCTCCCTGTCTATTAACCTTTGCGTACTCCCACGGAAACCTTCTCATAGGTACTTACCACCTCGGAAAGCCAGTCCGGAAGTTCTTCACCGTGCTCTGCCATCTGTTCCTTTACAAAGGATGCCAGTGTGTTCGCATTCACGGTTTCTACTACAATGGAGCCGTAACCCTGATCTTTTAAGGCCTGCATCAGCTCATCCTTGCGACCTGCTGCCGATGAAGCAAAAAGCCTTGTGTTTAAGTAGAATGTATTTCCATTCCTGCTGAACCGATCCAGCTCTGCCTCTGCCATAGCATCGGATAATGCAAGGTCAAGCTCATCAATCTCTGCGGTCACCTCTTTGACCTGAGCATCAAGCTCCTTCTTGCGGTTTTTGGCTGCTTTGAGTTTGTCAGCCAATTCAAATATTTCCTGATTTGTCATGGTGCTTTTCACCTCCTTCTACTACAATCCGAAAAAAACAACCCCCTGTCTTTTCCGGCTCATAGCAGCGCATTTCAATCCTTAAACGGATTCTTGCCTTTCCTGTAATCATCAACCAAAAGCTTTGCCAGATCTCGTTTCTCTCGAAGAGATCTGAGCACCTTACGGTCTACCGTATTCTTCGCAACCAGATAGATATACAGACAGTTCTCTTTCTGAGATACTCTATGGATGCGGGCTTTCGCCTGCTCGAAATTAGACATGGAATAATCCAGGCTGTAGAACACCATTGTCGAAGCAGCTGTCAAAGTAATCCCTAATCCTGCCGCCGCTATCTGTCCTACAAACACCTTGCAATCCTCATCTTCCTGAAATCGGCGTATCTCTTCAGCACGATCTTTTACGCCACCTCTGATCAATGAATAGCCTATGCCCTTTTTCTCCAACAATTCCTGTATATCGTTTAATTCCGGAATGAACCTTGCCATAACCACAAGTTTTTTCCCCTCATCCATAGCGGCATCCAGAATATCCGAAAGCGCATCCAATTTTGCCGTACTAACGGCATTGTCATCGCCTTCGTCATCAGTCAGGTGTCCGCCGGTAATCTGAGATAATCGAAGCAATCTTGTTAAAACATTTACCGCGCTTACTTCAGAACCTGCCATCTGGGTATAGGATTCTTTTTCCAGATTCGTATATAGCTTCATAGCCCTGGGTTCTAACTCAACGGTTCTCACTTCTTCGGTAATATCCGGAAGATCAAGACATTCTGCCTTTGTTACTCTGTATACCACGGAATGCATCTTTTTCAGGAAATCTTCTCTCAGATATTTGCGGAACACCGGCGTATGGTTGCCATATCCAAGCATGTCAAAATATCGATTTCTGAACGCATAAAAGCTTGTGCCAAATATTTTGCTGTTTATAAAGCGATACTGTGAAAAAACATCAATTTCCTTATTAGTAATCAAGGTTCCGGTCAAAAGCAGTTTGTACCTCGCCCTGTCTCCCAAGGCGTGCATACATTTACCTGCTGCCGTCTGGGCAGATTTGATCTTGTGTCCTTCGTCTGCGATGATCAGATCTGCATCAAAGTTTTTAAGTTCTTTTTCAAGCCTCCATGCCGATTCATAATTTACTACCACGATCTGAAGCCCCTTGTCCGATATTTCTTCCAACTGCTCCCGCTTCTTAGCCATACTTCCCTTAAGAACTATAAGTGAAAACGGGAATGCCGAAAAATGTTCAAACTCTTCTTCCCAGACTCCGAGAATACTTAAAGGTGCCACAATCAAAACGCTGCTTACTTTTTCAAATTGATAAAGGCATCCAGTGATCTCGATAGCTGTGATAGTTTTTCCGCACCCAATCTCCATCAAAAGTGCGGCTCCCCTGCTGTAGAACGGTGCATTGAAGATACCGAATAATCCGCATACAAAACCAAACGCCTTGACCTGATGCTCGTAAGGATTAGCCTTTATCGGCATCAGCAACTTTACTTCATCAAGCGTCATACCCGGCACCTCCCTTTCGCAGTTCTTTAATCTCCACGCTGGAAACAGTCTCTCCCGGAGTCAGAACAAATACCTCGCAGAAATCGCCAAATAATAATTTCAGCAACCTCACCGTAAGCATAAGCCTTCTGCCTTTCAGGAGTTCTGTCTTAGTGCCGTTTTTCTCAGCTATGCTGATACATACTTTGTGTTTCATCATCATTCCTCCAATCTGTCATGTACGGGACTAAGCCCGGAGGTTGTTTCTTCCTCTACTACAAGCCGAAATAAACAACCCCCTGCCGTCCCTGCTCCTTACTGCTCCGCCTTTTCAAAAAGCTTCTTCAGGCGATCCAGAATCTTTTTCTTTCGATTCCCGACAGATTGGGGAGACTTATCGGTGCCGTTTGCAGCATTCCCTTCGTCACAGATCTGCTTCAATGTCTTTCTGGCACCGAAATGTTCGTAGATCAGGTTGATCTGATCCTCTGTCAGCAGCTTCATAAAATCCTCTAACTGCTGAATTTCAGGTTTAACTTCCTCTTCCTCTGGAAACAAAGTTTCAAAAATATCTGCTTTCGGATCTGCGATCATTGCCCAGGCATCCGTATCAGACATATCCTCATCTTCCCCGGCCTTTTTGTTGTTCACACGGTTGGAAAATTCATAATCCGCATTTTCATCCTGATAGCGATTCTGAAGATCCACTTCGTGATCAGCATGGTCAAGCATAATGATCCATTCTGCATTCTCTCCGTTTTCTCCAAGAGGAATGGTGCACACCGGCACTTCAACCCACTTCTTACCTCTCTTTTCCCATGTGGTATAAACATAGTTGCCATCAGCATCCATGTAGGAACCACGGTTTCCGTCGTACTCACTGGTACGAACAGTCTTTACTACATTGTTCTTAGAATCTTCGTTCTGTGCTGCCATAACTGAAACCTCCGTTTCGGCTATGGTCAGCTGCTTCACTTGACTGTTTTTTAATGTCCGATGATCCACCCTGAAGCAGCACGCTTTCGCGTAGTGCCCCGTGTACTTTGGAGCAGAGCTTCACATCGAAGGCAGTTAAGGTCGTTGCCCGACCGCCGCCGGAGTGATCAGTTACGGCGGATAAAAAAAGCCACTTAGATCACATCCCAGAAATCAAAGCACGAGCTATATTCCTCGTGGCTCTGAGTCCTGTAATGCGCATCTAAGTGGCTTTACGAGTGACTCGGTTATTTTATTTTTTTACTCTTCTTATTGCCTTACCTGCATAAACAGGTATTTTTTTACCCATAAGACGGCAGGATACGTTCAGTACATCCTTTTCCTGCAGTGGTTCCGGTGTCGATACTACAAAGCATTTGGCACCAGTCGGACATTTCGGAAAGTATGAACAACGATATTCGTACTCATCTCCTTTTGTAAAATCCGCTTCTGGCGGCATTTCGTAATCCGATCCAAACATTCCGATTAAGTCCTGGTAAGTTGTCTCTCCGGTTACAATAGGCCTCACCTCCTTAAAAAGTCCAGATATATAAAAAGCCGGAGTCCATTCCTCCACTACCCGTGAAAGAATCAACTCCGGCATCGCGTCCTCGTTTAGTAACGGAACAAAGCTCGGTATTAAATTATTAACTTGCCCGCATGCAGGCTTGAAGATAAATTTTACGTTCTGCGTCTGTCATATTAATAAACATCTGATATAAAGCATCGCTCATGCAGATCTTCCGATATTGTTTTTTGTGCCTGTTATCCGAACACTTTACATACAGAAACAATCCTTTTGACTCACGGACAAGTTCAAAAGCTTTTTTTCCGTCGTTATCAGTGATTGGTATACTATCGGCATAATCAAGCCACTTTTGACTTTCATACTTCATTTCAAACCTCCTTTATGTTTACTTAATTTGTTTACATAAACTGCCGCTCTGGATATGAATTTATACTCCTGAGATCCGTTCTTTTCTATAATTGCTCTGTCCACACCGGCAATCTGTCCGTTACGTACTGCCTCGTTATATATCTTTCCAAGACGTGCCCTGATAGAAGCTGGTGATTCTTTGATATTTTTCTCGATGATGATCTTGTCTACATTTTTAAATGTTGGAAGATCTGAAAGTGTAAACTCTACATCCATCTGCTCTGATTCATTTTTTAAAGACTCCATGGCAATGCTGTAATCAAAGCTGTGTTCAGTCATAAATGTTTTCTCCAGCTCACTGACCACCAGAGAATTCACACTTAAATACCTGCTATCTGCTTCCTGCTTCAGCCTGTCATAAAGTTCCTGACTGACAGATAAATTGATTCTTGGCATATCATCCCTCCTATGAGTGTTATACAACCATCTATGATTTAATTATATGAGTGTTGTGCAACAGTGTCAATTAGCTTTTCTGATTTCTTCATACCTTCCATACATGTAATAATTCACTTCAGCTCTGTAATAACTTCCCATGGTTGCAGGTGCATTGAAAAGTGTTGAAAGTATATAGGATTTTATGTTCCTTATCTTTGTCGTATTGTTCTTAAGGCACTCCATCACATATTCCAGATGACCATAGTTAAGTTTCAGGAACTTTGATTTAACAAGCTCCGCCGGATATTCGTTTTTTGAAATCCATACGGACTTTCCTCTGCAAAGTACTATCTCAAGGATTAAGTCATACATACCGTCAATTATATCTGTGTCATGAGGATAACTCTCTTTCAATGCCTCCAGTTCAACATTCTCTCTGATCTTCCTGGCATATACCGCATACTCTTCATTCATATCCTTATCATCCGATAAGAGCTGATTAGATATGTTTATATTATTGTTATTTGTATTATTATAATTAGCATTGGTTTTACCCATGTCTGGACTTTGATTTTTCCCATCTCTTGACATTGGTTTTTAAAAGGTCTTGACATTGGTTTTTCCCATGTCTGAAACAGTCATAGTTTCATTAGACATTGATTTTTCCCATGTCTGAGTCTTCTCTGCCTGAACGAAATTCTTCAGGTAGATTATTGCAGGTTTTCCCTGCCCCTGCCTTTTTCTTTCTATCAGACCGATAGCTTCCAGCTCTTTAAACATGTTTCCGGCCTTGTTTTCCTTACAGTTGAGCATTTCCATGGCATCCTGCTGTGAAAAGTAGATATATGCCCGATTCTCGGAATCAAACCACTTGTTTTTTATAGATAAGGACATCCTGTCTAGCATAAGACCATATAAAACCTTGGATTCTACACATAATTCTTTGAAAAAATCATTGGTGAAAAGCAACTTGGGAATTCTATAAAATGTGAGGATATCAGCTTCCTGATCCGTAAAATAGTCGAAAATGATTTTATCGTTCAATCTGTTTCCCTCCCTCCAATGAGCTTTCATACTTCTCTATGAGCTTAGGTGGTGCAGTTTCTGCACTACCCGACACTCCTCAGGACTCTCTGCTCATTGAAATTTTTGACATATATCCTGCTGGCCTTTCCTTTGATCTGTATCCTTGATATGAGTCCGATATCTTCCAGCTCTGCCAAACATGCGATTATGGTATGCCTTGAAAACCTGATATCTTTCTGAATCAGACTTAATGGATACAGGATTGTAAATCCGCCTTTCTTCATCTATCCATTTATTCCCTGAAGCCTGCTTCATTCTGTCCAGCATAATCGCATACAGCATCTTTGAAGAAGGAGAAAGCATTGAAAACCTGTTTCCAGTAAGAAGCTCCTTCGGTATTTCTATTGATGTGAACTGTTTTATCTGATTTCCATAAAAATAATCCATCATATCATTGATCCCCACCTTTTTGTGATTTCTTCCATTGTTCCAGTAGTTCTGTCATGATCTTCTCAATCTCTGTCTGTGAGTAGTAAGCCGGGAAGTACTTATTTAGTTTCCTCTCTGAAAATGTGATATGTTTCCTGACCTGTGGTGTTGCTCTGCTCTCTATAAGTATGTCAATAAGCTGTTCTTGCGTCAGGGAATCATCCTCCCTGTATTGTCTTAAGGCCATGAGCTGTTCCTGTTTTATCATTCCATTCTCATAGATATACTCGTAGATCCATTGCTGGTAGTTATTGTTAAGATAAGAAATTTCCTGAGCTACATTTATAGCAAGTCTCCCTGCATCAACCATATCGAGAAGCTTTGGTATCAGATAAACCAGTCTGATGTACCTATGAACCTGGGCACGCTTTAACCCCACAGTTTCTCCAACTGCTTCTGCTGAATGCAACTTTGTCTCTTTAGTAGACAAAGTTAAATCTGAGCGGCTTCCCCTATGATTCATTGCATCCATTTTCATTTTCAAAGAAAATGCCCTTTCACTGGGAAGTATCTCTTCCCGCTGCATATTGGCATCTACCATTGCGATAGTTGCATCATCATTGGTCATTTCTTTGATAATTGCCGGTATCTTTCTGAGTCCGGCTCTTTTTGCAGCATGTAGTCTTCTGTGACCTGAAATCATTTCATAGGTGCCTTCATCATCCGGTCTGACCAGAACCGGAGTCAAAACACCATTTTCTTTGATGCTATCAACGAGCTCATCCATGTCTTCATCATCCACCACTCTGAAAGGATGATTCTCAAAGGGATATATTGTCATCACATCAAGATCTACAGTACCTTCAACACTTGGTACGCCCAGCAGTTCATCTACACTAGCCAGCTTTACCTTTTTTCCAACTCTACATGGCATGGCTTATTACCTCCTGAATCAGTGCACTGTATGCAAATGCTGCCTTCCCCTTAGGATCATAAACATATAGACTGCTTCCAGATGCACTTATTTCTGCAGCTCTGACTGATAAAGGTATTTCAATGTGAAAAACATTGATGCTGGAGGAATAAACATCATAGACCTGTTGTGCTATGTCTTTTGCATAGTTTGTCCTGTTATCGACCATAGTTATCAGTATTCCCTCAATTTCCAAATGAGGGTTTAGCTGCTTCTTTACACGTCCAATGGTCTTTATCAGTTGCTGAAGACCTTTAACCGGAAGATAGGCAGCCTGTACCGGAATCAGAACTGAATCAGCGCATGCCAAAGCGTTGATGGTCATCATCCCTAATGAAGGCATACAGTCAATGATGATATAGTCGTATAGTTCTCTTGCCTTGTTAACGTATGATTTCAAAATAGTCTCTCTACTGATCACGCCGGTAAGAGTGATCTCCAGACTGGATAACTCAATATTTCCCGGAAGTATGTCTACGCCTTCTTTATGATGTATAAGCCCATAGGTGACATCAATGTCCTCATCTTTTATAATATTTATCATGGCAGTAGCAAGAGAATACTCAAGCCTGTCCGGTTCATCACAACCGAGACTGATGGTAAGCGAACCTTGGGGATCTGCGTCGATCATCAAGACTTTATAGCCTTCCCTGGCAAGGCCTACCCCTAAATTCACACAGGTAACGGTTTTTCCGACACCGCCTTTCTGATTAGCTACAGAAATCACCTTACACATTTTACATTCCCCCCTCTTCATCAAATGACTCTATAAAAGCATTTACCTTTTCGATATTCACAAGGATGATGCCCTTAACTCTTCTTACTGCATTTGCATCCTTTGCCAGTTTTTCAAAGGTATGTCTTCCCATGGAATAAAGTTCTGCTCCTTCTGCATACCGTACATATTTCTTCTGACCGCTCTTTATAAGTTCATCTATGTCTTCTATCTTTTTTCTTCCTCTTGGCATATCTGTTTCTCCTTCGGTTATTTCATCATATAAACAATTGGCTTCTATATAAGCATCAAGCTTGTCCAGATCTACAAGAGCTGTCTTTCTCAGCTTGAATGTTGCACCGGCTTTGATTGCCAGTAAGCGGAAGGTCCCATATGGAAGAGTATATTTCCTTGCACCTTCAAAATAACTGCAGAACCTGTGACCGCTTCCTTTTAAATACTGGTCAAGGTTCACCGGCGGTGAGTTGTTCTTTTTCATTTGCTTCCTCCTGTAATCCATAAAGAGACGCATCGTTACTAAGAAGCCTTGGAAATTAAAAAAGCCAGGTATTCTCTATTGCTAGAAAATACCTGGCTAAATATTAACCAATTTAAATTGTCAAGATATTGCGTGAACCGGTTGATTCCATGAAACATTCATAAATGGTCGTAAATCTACCATTCATGACAACACTTTTACAATCCATAGAGGACACTGAAATTTTAAGGTAAAAATCCATACACGCTCATAGAAGTCCATGGATGTCCAACAGGTTCGTTGTACTCCCGTGTACTGATTGGATTATATTGTATCGCTATGGTTTTCTTTGATGTTCAATGAATCCATGTATCAGTTATTACTCTTCAGCGTGGGGAATATTTGACGCTACCTCATAATTCGCAATAACCTGCAATAATCGGTATTTGTAATCCCTCATTTTTTCCGATTCGCACTGATTTACAATGATCCGTATGTAAATTTGTGTTACTGATGTGTTAATCGGAAGATTTTTAAGAGCTTTATGGTTTACGATACCTCTGTACCGGAATCATCCATCAAGGACTCTTCCTAAATCACATCGTTATCGTTTAACTTCTTAAATTCATCCTGCTTCTTCTTTTCCGATACTTCGGCATAGATATCCAGGGTTGTCTGGATGTCCTTATGCCCCATAACGGACTGTATTACTTTTACATTTGTTTCATTCTCGCAAAGCCTCGAACAAAACGTGTGCCTTGTAATGTGGCAGCTGAAGCGTGGAATCATCAACGGATCTCTATGCTCTTTTGCCGCTTTAACTTCCTCCCTGCAATTATGATCATCAACAATTCTCTTAATGGCTTTGTTGATTCCTGCAGGGTTGTGCAGATTTCCAAAGCGGTTACAGAAGATAAAACCACTCATGCCTCCAAGCTCGACTACATTTTTATAGCCGTACTTTTTCTGATTCTCTTTTTCAAGTTTCAGTGCATCCTGCACCTTGCCCAGCATAGGTATCGTTCTTATACCTGCCTCAGTCTTCGGTTCAGAAACCTCAAACTCACACTTGAACGAGTTATCAGATCTCGGATAGTATGAAATACTGTGGTTTACGCTGATCTCATTCTTATCAAAATCAACGTCCTTCCATCTGAGACCAATGATTTCTCCAACTCTGCACCCTGTACCAAACATTACTACGAACAGGGGCTTCCACCTTACATACTCCGGCTGCTCAATAAACTCAAGAAAGGCCTGCTCTTCCTCAAACGTCAATGCATGTCGCATCTCTGTCTTACCAAGCTTCTTCTTAAGCTCTGCCATTACTCCGTCCGTTGGATTATGTCGGATGATATCGTCACGGACTGCGAGCTGAAATGTCGGATGAAGCACCGAATGGACCGAATCCACCGTGTTTACGCTTAATCCTCTTCCTATCAAAGCGTTGTAAAAGAGCAATACATCGGAGAACTTAACATCCCCCACTTTCTTCTTGCCGAAGCCATTTCTTACATAGCGGTCGTAGGTATATACATAATTCGACATCGTGGTTCCACGAAGTCCGGTCTTAGTCGAGATATAACGATCAAAGACAAAGTTTACATCAGCATGACCCTGGGCATATATATCAAGTCCGTCCAGCTTATCCTTCTCTATCCGCTTTTCCCTATCTCTCAGTTCATGCAAATCCTTGGAATAAATACTCTTCCGATTCCCAAACTGATCGGTATATGTATAGCGGTAGAGATTCCTGTCCTTCTCGTAACTCTCTCCCTTATGCAATACCCTCCCTTTTGAGTCTTTTCTTGCTTTTGCCATTCTTCTTTCCTTTCTGATCGAGATAGGAAAGAGCATTTTGCAAAATTACGCCTTGGCGCCAATAGCTATCCTTACACCCTGACGTATGATCTCTGTTATGGTCTGTCCGCTTTGGTCTGCACGCTTCTTCAGCTGTTCGTACTCTTCGTCCGTGAAACGGATCGAAATCTTGTTAGCCTTCGGCTTTTCGATTTTCGGCCTGCCCATCTTTGCCAAATCAGCGCACCTCCTTTCAGCTATGTACCATTATAATTTCTGTCCGTCACAATGTCAAGGACTTTCTGCCACGCAAAATCTCTTATACCATATCGTCGATATACTGATCCATGACACGAATATCAACAAGCGCAACACCATCCGTCTTTCTTACTGCATCAGCTTTTTTTGCCAGAATCTTCATTTTGCCTTCGCTGATACCGTACAAAGCGGCAGCCTCTTTATACCTGAACAAATGTCTTCCGCGGAAATGCATCCTTAAAAGTACCTCTGATAAGACCTCATTTGAGATATAAAACACCTCATTATTGAACTCGCATCTGACCAGTTCATCAATTCCATTACCTGCCATTTTCTCATCCTCCGTTCATAGGCCGATTAGGAAAGAGATTTTGCAAAATCATTGTTTGCTACGGTCAAGCTCATTATATTGTCCCTACTTGTCCGAATCAATATAAATCTTTCCTAACAGCCGTATGATCTAATGACAGTCCTCGATAAACTGATCCATTACATGGATATTAACAAGTGCCACCCCGTCCGGTTTTCTCGTTGCATCAGCTTCCTTGGATAGTAATTTCATCTTACCCTCGCTGATTCCATACAGTTCTGCCGCTTCCGGATACCGATAATAGTTTCTCCCCTTAAACGGCATTTTCAGAAGGACCTCAGCAAGAACCTCATTTGACACATAGAATACCGTGTCATGGAACTCGCATTTAACAAGCTCCTCGACGTCTTTTCGTTTTGCCATAGGCTTATGCTCCTCTCGCTATATTATTTCATGGCTAATCAGCCAATAAAGGCGCACTTATCCCCTAAAACTCAAATTCTCTTTCGCAAATGCGCTTTTATTGACCGACAAACCTTTTCTTAAAAAAATACTTTGCAGTGATCCTGGGTACAGATCACATTGGAATTCCACCAGCTTCGACAGCCCCCACTCTTCGGGGAAGTAACTTTAACTAAGGAACGCATCATCGCCATAGGATCCCCAATCCCATTTTCAGCAACATAGACGACGCTCCGCTGTCCTATAAGAAATCCGTTTTTCTTCCTTATATTTCGGACTGCATCATGGCGTACTTACTGTTTGGCTCAACGCTCCGGTTGTTCTGCAAAGTATAACCATATTCATTTTTCAAAGATCAACACCACCCCTATGGTGGCAATTCCTATGCCGGACTTGTCAGTCCGAAAGATACATAAGTGACACCTGCAGCTGCTACACCGCTTTTTAGCTTATGTACCTTATGAGAATGACAAATTAAAATGAAGGCGACAGGAATCAGGAGTTATCGTTATAAAAAATGATTATTCCCTAAAACTCATTACAGCATTATCAAATATAATGCCCATATCTCCTAAAAGATCGTCGAAACCAAACCATTCGGGATCAAGTTCGTATTTCTCGACCATAACCATGATTTCCTTATTCAGTTTGTACCGCATAAGTTTTTCATAATGCTCTCTCATGTGAAATAACGCATCAATGTCACCGGCTATGGCTTCCCTGATCAGGTCTGCTTCCGGCGGAGTATATTTACGCTTTTTCATTTTTTCTGACCGCTCCTTTCCTAATTTCTCTGATTGCTTTGGACTTCGTTGATTTTACTGTCTCATACTTAAGTCCCAACTCCTCCGCAATCTCTTCAAGGGTCATATCCAGCATATAATTCATGAGAAGTATTTCTCTCTTCCTCGCTTGAAGCTTCATCAGCATCTTTGCCAGTTCTTCATCACGAACAAAGACCTCCTTCCCCCTGACGGACAGTTTTATCCCAAATATATTTACATGGTCATCCTCATGCAGCATTTCTTCCAAATCCGTCTCATCATTAGTGAACTGGTGGATAAGGTATTGTGTCTGCTTATACACTAAGTTATGCGCCGCATGATAGATAACCTCCTTGCAATAAAAGTCGAATCTGTCCCTTAAACTCCCTTTTTTATCACCTGGATCGAATTCATAGCCACTCATAGTCTTTCCTTTCTACGACTGGCTCCTGATTCCGCCCTCCATTAACAGAGAAGTTCTTTTTTCGTCGAAATGTGGGTAAAAATATTAAAATTTTTAAAATAATCAATATTTTTAATCAGCTTTACATATCCACTTTATATTTATATAATCAAAGTATATACGTTTCGACGAGGTGCTTATAGATGTCTAAAATCCGAGAGCAAAGAATTGAAAGAATAAAAAAACTGGCAAAGCAGAACGGTGGCATGATAACCACCTCACAGATAGAAAAAGAAGGTATCAGCCGTGTGCTGATACCCACCTTCATAGATGAGGGGATTCTTGTTAAAGAAAGCCGTGGAATATATTATTATGCAGATGAATTCCCCGATGAACTCCAGGTCATACAGGCAAACAATCCCAAATTGGTTTATTCCTACGGAACAGCTCTTTACCTTTGGGATATGTCTGATCGGATTCCACATTCATATGAGATTACTGTTCCACAGGGTTTTAATGCTTCAAGGATAAAAAAGGATCATAAGGATATACGCATACATTATATTAAACCCGACAAATGGGAGATCGGAATAACCGAGACACAGACGCCAAGCGGTAATACCGTAAAACTATACGACAGGGAAAGATGCATCATAGACCTGATAAGGAGAAAAGATAAAATAGAAAAACAGCTCTATCTTCATGCTCTTCGCGAATATTTCGCAGACAGCACTACAGATAAAACTGCTCTTATAAAATATGCTAAAATCTTTAATATTGAGAACCGTGTCAGGGACTATATGGATATTCTCATCTGAACAAAGAAAAACCTTACGCAGATTCATGGCGAAACAGCGTAAGGCTCAAATGTACCTTATCTAAGATTTGTTAAGAACTCTTTAATCAACGATTTTTCAATTCATTTTCGATCTCTTCGATCGTAGGCATTGACCCTTTAAACTCTTCCGGCATAACATGGCTAAGTTCATATTCGGATATTCCAATCGGAGCATTAATCATATTTACCGCATACTGAGCCAGTACATTATCTTTGGTTCGGCATATAAGCAATCCTACTGTTTGGTTATCTCCTTCACCTTTCAAAATACCATCAACCGCTCCAATATATGTGCCAAGCTGCCCCATATCACCCGGTTCAAAATCCCTAACCTTTACCTCAACTACAACATAACAATGGTTTGGGATATTATAAAAAAGCATGTCGATGAACTGCTCTGTTTTTCCAACTACAAGCCTATACTCTCTTCCAACAAAAGCAAAGCCTCTGCCCAGTTCCATCAAAAGAGACTGGACATTCTGCATCAGAGCATCTTTCAACTCCTTTTCATCGTAATTCTTTCTGATAGTAAGGAAATCAAAATTGTAAGGATCCTTTGTCATTTCCTGAGCTAAATCGCTCTGTACTGAGGGCAGGACTTTATCAAAATTGGTGATTGCCTTTCCCTGCCTATCATAAAGATCAGTTCCAAGAAAATTCATCAAAACTGCTCGGGACCAATTATTCTTTAAAGTCTCTCTCACAAAGAATAGTGCTTTTTCTGTTTTTCCTTTACACTTGTCAATTATAAGTTTATTGTGTCCCCAAGGAATATTGAAAACCATCCGTTCGAAATCTACCCCAACTTGGGGTAAATTTTGAAGTTCGAAAGAATCTACCCCAACTTGAGGTAAATTTCCGGCATGGGGATATAAATCGAAAAACCACTTCATGTAGTGAAGGTTGGTCACGGAAAATGACTTCACATCCGGAATTTCACGTTGAAGGTCAGTACTGAGTTTTTGATAAAACCCTGATCCATAGGCATTGCTCAATTCCTTTTCATTGATATCCCTACCAAGGAGCCAATAAAATCTCAGCATTTCAGCATTAACTTTAGCGGCTGCTTTAATCTGACTTTTCTTAAACTGGATGCTGATGCTCTTAATCCACTCGTTATATTCCGAATCTCTATGGATCATATCACTCATATGTATACTACCTCGATTTTTGTTAATTTGCTTGACTTCAAATTATATCATATTGAAAATAAAAATATCATGGTTTCGAAAATTTCTCTATAAATACTCAGTTATACATTGACCGTATCACTGAATTCTGTTAACATAGCCTCAATTTCAAAAGACATCTATACTGCTACGATTACTGGTGTTACCCATACGCTGGTACTGTGGCAGTTTTTTATTTTTTCATTGGTTTCCCCACAGTACAAAAGCATAAGAACAATCGCCGGATACGGCGTTATGGGTTCAAAGCCGCCTGCCTATGGGCAGTCTGAACCCGCAAATCGCAAACGATTTGCAAGAAGAATACCAAGCATTGGATGTGTGCCCACACATCCACATTTACTGACCATTTTCCCAATCGGCAAAATAGCAGCAAATGGAGCTTGCAAGGGGCTACGCCCCCTGACCCCCGTTAATGCAAAACCGCTTCAAATTCTCCTACAGCAATATGAACAGTTTTGTTTCAAAAACACACACGCCGGAAACGGCAATATTGAAAGGAAGTGGTATATATGAGTGGCAAGCGAGACCGCACCAATGAGCTAAAAGTATTCCTCAGCGACAATGAGCAATATGTGCTTGATGAAAAGGTCAAAACCTCTCACATGAGGAACAAATCCGAGTATATCCGTCACCTGATCCTATATGGTTATGTCTATGACATCGACTATAACGGGCTGAAGGAATACAGCTACCAGGTAGCCGCCCTCGGCAGAAACATAAACATGATCAGAGAGCGGATTATGAAAACAGGGAACGCTTACGAAGAAGATCTAAATGAGATAAAGGAGCTGATGGATAAGATATGGCATACACACGAATCCATGCTATCAAAAGTACCGTTACAAAAGCTGTAGCTTATATTTGCAACCCGGATAAGACCGAGCAGCAACTGCTCGTTGATTCATTTGGCTGTAGTCCCGAAACAGCCAAACATGACTTTGACTATGCTCTTTCCCGAACAAAGCAATCCGACAAAAATCAGGCTTATCATCTGATCCAGTCTTTTGCAAAAGGCGAAGTTTCTCATGAGGAGGCTCATCGTATCGGGATCGAACTTGCAGACAAACTGCTCGGCGGGAAATATTCCTATGTGGTGGCAACCCACACTGACAAAGGTCATCCACATAATCACATTATTTTCTGCGCCGCCGACAACATAGATCATAAAAAATATAATGCCTGCAAGAAAATCTACTATCATATTCGCCAGCTTAGTGATGAATTATGTAAAGAACACAATCTATCCGTCATCATTCCAAACAGCAGAAAAGGAAAAAAATATGTAGAGTGGAAGGCAGAGCAGGAAAACCTTTCATGGAAAAAACGACTTCGGGAAGATATCGACGAATGCATTAAAATCGCCAAATCCTATGAGGACTTTTTGCGCCTAATCAAAGAAAAAGGCTATACAGTTACCGGTGAAAAAATCGGTGATCCTCACTCAAAATACATAAAGTTCACTGCCCCAGGGCAAGAGCGACCTGTGCGTGGCAGCTTCCGAAATTTTGGAGCAGGATATACAAAAGAAGAAATCAAAGACAGGATTGAAAACCCGGAGAAATGGCAGAACAAAGAAGAAACAGTACAAGAGCCAAACACCACAGAAGCTCCTAAACAAAAATCACGGATCAAGATACCAAAGAAAGATATCGTCACCAAAACCAGTGCAAGCAGAACACTCATTGACACATCCGGAGATAAATTCAAGAACAGCCCCGGTCTGCAACACTGGGCATCCGTCAAAAACCTCAAGACTGCCGCTGCCAGCTATGCCGCCGCAGATAATCTTTCTGAGCTTCAGAAACAGATTGATATAAAGACAAGCGAGGCAAAGTCTGCCCGTACCGAGCTTGTCGAGCTGGAGCATCAAATGAAAAAAGTCTCCGAACTGCTCCTGTATGCAGAACAGTACAGAGACAATAAAACATTTCAGGAAAAATATAAGAAATCCAAGGATCCGGACAGATACCTTCGGATGCACGAAACCCAGCTCATCCTATATGACGGAGCTGAGCGTATGCTTCGAAAAATGGGACTGGATCCTAAGTCTGTCGATACTGCTGAAATCCGAGCAGACTTCGAAGCTATGCAAAAACAAAAAACCGCTCTGGAGAATAAGTTCAAAAACTCAGAAAAGGAAGCTAAATCCCTTCAACAGAAACTGTCCAATGTGGATCAATATGTCGAGTACGGACATTCAAGAGATAATACCCCCATATCAAAAGTCTCCAATGAGCAGAAAAACGACAGAAAACCAAACCGATAATGAAAGCACCGTGGCATTGTTGATCAAAGTCTTTCTATCAGCAATGCCATTTTACATCATATATTTTCATTCATCTGTCCGTGATCATTGCGATTGATAGCCATTGCGTTTTTCAGTGCATCAGGGAAATAGCCTCTTTTTTCGACAAACTCCCGTCCTTTTTCATCCTCCCAAAGGACAAAAAGAATACTCAGATACTCACTCCATTTCATCTTGCGATTACCGGCAACTATCAGCTTCAAACGATCATAGTCCAAGCCTGACCTTTCTGCAATAATTCCGATTTTGTACCCCATCTCTCCACTGATCCATGGAAGATCCAAAGCAAGCTGGCCCATAAGCGTATCGCGGTCTAACTTATTCAATTCCTCCATTATTGCATCAGCCATAGTTAATATTGATACCTTTCTTAATTCTCTCTTCTAATTGTTCTGGGTAAAGACCTAGCACATCTACCACTGGCGCAGTTCTCTCGTTATAGAGGAACACAAACAAAAGTGCCAGATACTGATCCCAACTAAGTTCACGCTTTCCTGCCTCAATACTCTTATATGCATTTCCTGAGATTCCGATAATATTTCCCATCTCCTCTGCCGAAACTCTCATGAGCATTCGCAGCGAAGCCATATCTCTTGCCATCTCATCCATCAGCCAAATACGATCCAGTCGGTTTTTCTTTATCCGTTCTCTGCTCTTTTTTGCACTCTCCCTGGATAATCGCTCGATCTCGTCCTCTTCCTCCGAACTTATTATTTCCGTTAACCGATTATCCCTGCCGATTTCTGCATCTCTCGCACTTTCACGCCTTGCAATCTTTTCAGCTTGATACCTGTCAAACTCTTCTGTAGATTTCATGAGCAGTTCCATCTCATCTCTCACGCTGATATCGAAATGATCCATGCTATATTCTTTTTTATTGATAGCTTCCTCTATATCATTTCGTATCTTATTGGAAAGGCTTGGTCTGATATCATCAGATATAAGCTCATAAAGCTGCATAGTCCTGTCATAATATGCCTGCCAATATATTAGCCTCATTCTCCACCAGAGTTTTTGATCCTCCTGCAGCTTTTCTTTTAAAAATCTGAATTCATCGCGTACATCTGTAACTACTCTGGGATCCGCAATACGCTCTGTAGGAATATCCACCTCTTTATTGAATATGGCATCCACTGATATAGACGGAATACCTATCGCCATTGAAAGAAAGCGAAACGCACTATCCTGACTTCCATATCCTGGTCTCTCATAAAAACGTATCCCTGTATCTCTCAGATATGAAGATCTGTAGATTGTTATGTTGTCAAACATCCAGCTTCTAAAAAGCCGGCTGTCCATTTCCTGTTTTCTGCTATCCCTGACATTTGCCTCTCCGATTGTCTTTCCTCTGTCTTCCGCTGTTCTTCCATAAGAATCCGTACCAAAACAGTTTGTCGCACATGTAAACATATCTGCATGAGGTGCTTCGTCAAGATGAATGCATAAAAACTCTATAGCATTCTGGCGAAAATATCCTTCCGGGTCAGCAAATATAATGTATGGTGCACGGGCATGATCCATTCCAATATTCTTTGCGTGACCGATGCTCCCCATACTGTCTGCAAGAAATATAATGTGATCATCTTCTGCTGCCATTTCCATAAGAAGATCCTTTGTGCCGTCCGTGGAATTCACATCCACTACAATAGCCTCTATATCTGTAAATGTCCGGCTAAAGAGACTGTCTATACAATTTCCGATAGTCTTCACATTATTATGTGTGGCTATTATTACTGATACTTTTGGTGTCCTATACATACTCATTCATTCCATTAACCGCCTGACATCGTAGTTAGTAGCTACCCCATCATCCCGAGAAAAACGACACAGAACCCAGTCCGCGCCAAGGTCATCAAAAACCATACTTCATACTCTCGGTCATTGGAGCATGTGCATTCCGGTTCACGGACAGAGCTTTTTTCAATTCATCCGGAAACAGCCCTTTGCTGTCCAGTATTCCCTTTCCGATATCATTATTCCAAATCACAAAAAGGATTGACATAAACTCGCTCCACTTAAAGCTGCGTTTCCCATTTTCCGCAGCCTTAATCTTTGCAACGTCTACACCGGTCTTTTCAGCCAAAGCTTCCTGTGTCACATTAAGCTGCCTCCGAATATCCGGCAGTTCCTCTGCCATTTTCTCCATCAACGCCTCTCTGTCCAATGACTTTAATCCGTCTAAAGCATCTGCTGTCATCTATACATCACCTATCTTAATCTTTTCCTTCAGAGCATCAGGATATAGTCCCAGTGTATTCACGATATCCGTTGTTCTCATATTGTAGTGGTACATAAAGAGCAGAGTCATATACTGATCCCATGACGGTTCTCTGCTTCCGTTTTCCAACTGCCTGTACAGTCCGGTGGATACTCCAAGCATCTCTGCAGCCTCCTCCACAGAGACACCGACCAACATTCGAAGTGGTGCCAGATCCCTGGTCAACTCATCCGTCAGCCACTTCACATCCATATGACCGTCATAAGGTGCATCAGGATGAATCCCACGGAAGATATTGTTCAGTACCTGCTCATCTGCCTTGAAATTCATATATGTCTTCCGCAAACGTTCAAAATTAATATTCTCAATCCGGAACACGCTCATGATTCTTGTCAACCAGTTTTCCAAAGTCCGGGGATCCGCCTGCTCATCATCCTTGTTTCGGATCAAAGGCCTGCCATTTAGCCGAAACTCATCAATATAATCATTCAATATCGCCGGATAGCTTACCCTTCGGATCTGTTTCTTTCTTGGGATCTCTTCGATGATAATAACCGTCTTCTTCTCCTCATTTTCATCCTTCTTCGGATTCCGAACCCTATGAGCTGTCTCATGGATATATATCTCATTCCGCACCCCGTCCACATCATCGCTATTCAGGGCACACAGTTCTCCTGTCCGCATCCCGCAGAAAATGGACAGAAGCGCCGCCAACATCTCCGGACAGTGGTTATGCTTCGCCTTCAGGCAGATCATCTCCAGTTCTGCCGTTGTCAGCTCCTCATAGGCAGTCCTGTCCATCACAATTTCAGCTTTCTCAATACCCGAAGCAGCATTGGCATAATTGATGACATTGCTCATTACTGCTTTAACTACAAGCAGTCCGCTGTTGGTCAGCAATCTGCCACGCTTTTCTGCAAGATCTGGTGCCACCCTAATAAACCGATTCATTTCAGATTCCGTAACATCCACCATAGGTGTGCTTGCATACTCCGGATATACGTCTCGCTCCAGTGCATCCAGATATCTGTCATAAGTCGTAGAAGCGATTGTACCTTTGGCTTCAGCAAGATAATCCTCCGCCACCTGTTTAAATGTCTTACCTGCTATAGGTGACTTCTCTCCATATATTTCTACCAGCGCAGCTTCAGCCTTCTCACGTACTTCCGCCTTGCTATAGCCGTAGACAGACTTATAGATTGCCTTGCCGTTTGCGTCACGTTCTGCTATGTAACGAGCCTCGTAGCGACCGTCTTTTCTTTTGTATATGTTTTCACCTGTTCGTGCCAAATCCTAATCCCTCATACACTTTAAGCTATAACTTGCGTATCCTGTTCCCACATGAAATCTGCCCATAAACTTATAGTTCTCTATTGATCACAGGAAAAACAGGCATATCCCTATCCGAATTCACCGCAAATGCCATATCAATCCCTGATGGTTTCCTGTCATTTATCACAATCCGCTCTCCCATTGGAATGTTAAACAGAATCTGATCATACCGTATGCCATTATCTTGTAGAAAAGAAATGGTCATATCTTTGAATTCTTCTGTCCTTGAAGTTAATAACAAAATATAATCATGATCAGGAATGCCGCCGAGGTATTCCTTAACACCATCAAGCAAAGTGTCATGACCATCTATTTTATAGCCATTATGCTTAAGTAGTGTTCCATCCAGATCAAAAATCCATGTCTTAGGCAATGTTGATAATGTTATAGCTTCGCCCACTCGATCGCCTCCGTCGCCAACAGGTTATAGTCAAACTTTTCTATGTTATACATCTCTATAGATTTCCACTTGGTATCACAGTAGTTATAATCCGGATACAATGCTATCTTCTTGGCTTTTGCTTCACGCAGGATATCACAGAGTCCACTCCTAATCCCGACAAATGTACCCGCTCTTTCAACTACAGATCTTATTTCAAGTAAAGATGGAGATATCGCATCTGTGCCATCCAATGGTTTCTCATCTCCTATCACATTGGTGTAGCACTTATATCCTGCTCCGGTATAATAATTCACAGCTTCTTCCCACACCTTAGGATCAATAGCCGTCACAGACTTTGCATAAGGTGAAAGAATAACAGCCCTGCCATCCGGAATGGAAGCGATATCCTTATATATATGCAAATTGGAATTAGGTTTATCTGGAACTGTACCTACAGGAAGACCATAAACACCGCAGCAATAAATCTTTTCCAGAGGAATCCGCTTAATATATAGTGCTTTAGAAAGATTGACCACATATGGTCTGTCCTGGTGCGCAATAAAACAATTCTCATCCTGCGTATAAATTACAGACTGAATCATCGCATCCAGTTCCTTTTGTTCATATGTTTCGACAGGATAATCTCCGAACATATGGATTACATCCGCCAACACTGGATTCGGAACGCAGAAAACAACCCGCTCAAGACTTCTCTTCTTTGCATATGCCGGCCAATATGAGATCATAAAATAAATGTCTCCAAGAGCATTGAATGGACAGAATACCTTAAAATGTTGATTATACTTCTTTGATAGCTCTTCAAGTAATTCTGCACCATGTCTTTCCCTTGCTTTCATCCTTGACATAGTATCAACGGAAAGCGAATACTCCGCATAAGTGTTATAGTCTATTACTTTACGCACCGGACCTTCGTACCCAAGTTCACGCAGTTGCTGAAGCATGGCCGCATAAAAACGGGATGTAATTAAAACTACTGAATCTTCTCCTGCAAGATCACCAATCTGTCTTGGATATATTACGACCGCTCCCTTATATTCCTGCCCCTGCTTTACATCACTATTATCAAGAATACCCTTCGTCATTAAATCCATAGATTCTAGAAGATCTATCAACTCCAATGTTGCATTACAATGTCCAAAGAGGAAAATCCTCTTCTCAGACAAATTTATCTCTGAATTCACTTTTTTGACATTTTCTACCATCTCATCATAGAGTCTCTTTTCCATCTTCTAATCCTCTGTATTCTTCAGATTTTGTATAACAGAGCATCAATCATTTCCTGTTTAGTCAGAATTCCAGTTTTCACGTAATTGAACATAGTTCCGTACTGATCTGAATCCGAAATAACAAATACTTTGTCAGAAAAATCATACATACGGTATATATATATGGCTTTATTAACGATCTCTCTTGAAATGAATTTTGATAGTTCGCTATTAGGTTTCTCTTCTATTGACTGCCAGATCTCCACATTAGAAATATTCTTTGAGACTAATACTTTGCATAGAAGGTGTATAATATCCAAACTATCATAATCTAGAATTATTACTTTATTGCCTGAGGTAATTGATGTATTAAGTCTTTCTCGTATTTTAATGTTATTCATCATTATTCTCCCCAACTATTCAGTCTGACAAAACTGATGTTTTACCAATTCTCTTCCACTTTTCATAAATTGGAAGATGACGGTATTTACAGCTATTCATCGGTGATCTTAATTGCCGGAGTAGTTTCTCTGTTGTAAAATTGTCATCGTACAAGTCAATTACAACCTGATTCGTAATAAAGTATTCATGTTCAAAGTATTTATTAAATACCGGTGCCGTTATCAGGAAATAGCATCCGCTTATTTCCCCTCATATACTGTATCTTTACAAGTGAACGTTTAGCAGTTATACCCAATTGTTACTTCGCTCAAATAATTACTAATATGATCTACCGCATAAACTCCCATACTGTTAAGTTGTCTAACAATACTAAATGCCGTTCCAACATCATCAATACATATAAGTACAAATGCATCTCCAAATCCTGCTATTTGCGATGGTGATATGCATTTGATACCATAATACTTTTTACCCCATTTTTCCGGATTGTTATCCGCTAAATATGATATATTGCAAGTCTTTAAGACAGTTTCAATATTTCGTTTAAGACAGTTTCCTATCCCGAAAGCTATGATTTTACTTTTCATTGTAGGCACTATTTCCCCTTGTATATTATTTCTATAATTCCTCATCAGATATAGATCCGCTTTTAGTCTGTACAATTGATCCCTTAATTCTGTATTTTGCTTTTTGTTATCTGAATAGTCATCAAACAAAATATCATAATCATCAGATGTCCCCTTATAACTTCTCGATGTTTCCAGAATTCCATTTAGCCATTCCTTACTTTCAGCTACTTTTTTTTCTAAATGCTCTTTAACTTCCCTATAATTAATGCTGGTATATGTAAGAGTCGAGCTATCATCCAAAACTATCAATCTGTTAGATAATCCTAATTCATCAAGGAATTCTGCTATTCTTTCTATTCCACGCCAATTATTTCTCTCAAATAAGACATAGAAATCTTTTTGAAAGATTATTGCAAAGCAAACTCCATGAAATGAGTCAGTCAGAAACAAATGTGAATCGCGTATCAGCGCCAACCATTCTTCCACTTTAGGATCATCCACAACATGCATTTTTCCAACATAGTCTTTGTATGCATATGTCTCTCGATCAAGAATAACTCTATCCTCTAATCCGTTTTCATCTAAGACTTTTTTTAATATCTTCTCTTTGATATCATTAGGGTCCAAGAAATATGCCCCAACATATTTATCAGTCCCTATACAATGTTCCTTTCCAATATCTGCCATGTTATGAAACACTATAGGATCAATGAGAAATACGGGATCAACTACATGTATAGGTTTATTAACTCCAAATTCTTTGCGCATAATATCTACGCCGGCTTGTTCTCTCACTGAAACCGCTTGAAATCTTGATAATAAATGTGCTATCTTTTTTTTCAGCGAATCACATTTGGCATATTTTGCATTACCAAAACTAGTTCCATATGAAAATTTAAACTTATAGGAATAAACAAATTTTAGTAAAGATACAAAATCCATTCCTTCAACAAAATTTTCACGGAACAATTGATCAGATCCTACACAGAAGATATTACAATGATTATTGTACTCAACATATTCCGCGTTACACATTCGCTCAGCCAGGTCTTCCTTATAGTATGGGTTTTCAATGAACCCATCACCAAAATATATATCCTGATTAAAAAAAGAATCCTTTGGCGTATTAATCACCAGAACAGAATATCCAACATCATTTAAATACCGATACAACGCATAATTTGTTAAATTATTTCCATAATTACGATTCGAATAACAAATAAGACCTATATCATGCTTATCTTGCAGCGCATCATATACTGCATTACTAAAAGATTTTTTCTTTAATAATCTTGTGAAGTATCTAGCATTTTTGTGTCCTTTCCGGCAATCATTGCCAATTCTGTTTCCTTTATTTCTCGACCATTGAATTGGAACTTCTTCAATTCTTTCAAACCTTTCTTTGATCTTTCCTACAAAATCAAGTCCTTTATGGGAGTTTGCGATTATTAAACTTGTACCATTGTGATCATCCCATGAAGAATCCTCATATCCAATACCCCAAAAATCTCCAATGGTTATATCTCCTTGCCTTGGAAAATATGCAAACGGGCAGTCCTCACAAAGCTGTCTCCGCATTATAAAACCATGGTATGCAGCCTGATACGGATCAGAAGATTGTGTACATAAAAATCTTTCTCCATCAGACATATACATCGCATGTCCATCACATGTCCATCCCAAATCCCTTTTGGGTCTAAATATAACTTTTTTTAAAGCTGGATAGTTTTCAGAAATGTATCTTTTAAAATAGAACGCAGATGGCGCATGAGAGCAAATAAGATCAACTGTAATCAAATTATCTACATCGTGCAATTCTCCTAGAAAACTATTCAAACCCGCAATTTGACAAGGCATACCAAAATAAACCACTTGTCTTCCTGTTTCTAACTGTCTCTTAACTTCACGAAATGTTAACTCTGTATTACTTTGCAAGTATTTAGAATAGCGATGTTCTACTGTTTCTGGTAACAGCGAAGCACCTGTAATGCTACACGAGAAATCATCATTCCAAACTGCACCATATACTATCCCACCATTTTCTATCACAGAATTAGAAAATATAGGAGCTGCTCCTCCTGATGAACACTTCATTCGTACTTCCATGGGTGCCCATGCTGCAAAACAAACACTCTCGTCATATTGAAAATGTGTTGTAATCGGTACATTGTTTATATGAGGGCATATTTGCCTACACTTACCACATTCAATGCATTTAGCATTATCAACTACAGGAGTCAAATAGCCATCGTCATCGTAACCCATGACTATTGCATCTACAGGACATATATTGCCACATGCTCCACAGCCATAACATCCTTCATCCATAAGTACTGTCTTGTTAATATTTTCTTTATGCATATATCACCTATCAAAAATACATTTCGCTAAGAATGTGGAAGTCCATCATATATAACTCAAAAATTTATCCAATGAGTTGAACTTATTTTCATGAATAATCACGCCATTCTCCGCCATGAATTCAATTCGCGATTTCGTAAAAATACAATTAGTATTCAATTCTATTACATCCAGGAATCCATGATCAGAGTATACATCTATTACATGTGCTAGGTTATTGTCCAGATATACTTTGTCATTTTCTATCCATGCACAACAAGTGGCCACTTCTTCATTTCCCTGTCTCTCAGCCTCATAGTTTTTGACCACCTCTATCTGTGAGTTATTTATATTAATTCGAAGAAAGTAGTTTGACCACATAGGTATTGCATAAAGAAATCCATTTAATTTGAGAAGCTTTGAGAAACCGATTATTCTTTCTACCTTAAAACCTTCCGGCATGCATAGTTTATTAACAACCCCATTCTCATCAACATTACATATCTGTCCATCTTTTCTGCTACACAAGAACATATGATTATCAATTATCTCTATCCCGGAAAAGCCTTTATTATCATTTAATACGTGTTGAACCGAATATTCATTCGTAACAAATGATCTTCTTACTATACAATCACTGTTAGCGCAAGCTAATACAAGTTCATTATTGGATATACTATAATCTGACCAAAAGAATGCCTCCCCTTCAAAAATATGGTCATTAATCAGTTCTATCCAATCCGTTTCGTACTCAAGTGATTCATTTCTTATGTCAAAAACAACTATTGCGGGGTATGTACGTGGAATCATATATAACTTTCCTTCATGTATTACTCCAATGCTAAACTTCAAATAGTCAATATATGGATTCTTATTAGTTGTTGACGGAGCTTCTATTTCATATCGCTTAAATGTATTCAAGTCTATATCGTAAACAATTAGTGCAGACGCACCTCTGGGAATTAGAAATATTTTATTATCAAAATATTTTATGTCTGCAAACAGATAAATAGACGAATCATTTTCACCTGGAGCTACACCCTTAAAAACAATCTCATCATTCGTATTCATACAGCACAACGCATTAAATTCATTTGCAAAAAACCATCTTTCTCCATTTACTACGCAACAACTTTCAAATGATACACTCGGGTCATCCTGAAACGCTTTCTCTTTCATAGTCATCGACTCCATTTTTAAAAATCAAAATTATTAGGATCAGCCCCTATTCTTTTCCCCATTTCAAGGTTGTCTATCGCTTCAAATTCATCAGCATTGAGGCTGAAATCAAATATGCTTATATTTTCCTTCATTCTTTCAATTCTTGAAGTTTTAGGAATGGTAATAATATCCCTTTGAAAATGCCACCTCAGTATTACTTGTTGCGGTGTTTTACTATATTTTTTTGAAATCTTAATAATTTGTTCATCATTTGACTCCATGTTATTCGGTCCACCCAAAGGACACCATGCTTCTGACAATATGCCCTTACTCTTGCAATACTCAACTACTTCATTGTTTCTAAAATATGGATGTATTTCTATCTGATTAACAGCAGGCAATATACTTGCCCCTCTTGTTTTCAAACCCTCAAAATGCTTAATTTCAAAATTGCTCACACCAATTGCTCTAATTTTCTTCTCTTTATATAACTCCTCCATTTCAAGCCACGCATCTTCATATCCCTCCGCCGGCCAATGAATCAAATATAAATCTATATAGTCAGTTTTTAATCTTTCAAGGCTCTCCTGAAAAGCATCCCTAGTCCTACGTCTTCGAATATCATCCGTCCAAAGCTTTGTGGTCAGAAAAATATCATCCCTACTAACGACGCTTTCTGACAGTGCTGCTCCAAACTCTTCTTCATTACCATATTGAGCTGCAGTATCCAATAGTCTATACCCTGCATCAAGTGCCATGAGTATTTGATCCTTTTTTTGCGACCAACCTCCCATTCCAATCGGAGGAATAAAAATTCCATTGTTAAGTTTTATATTCATCACACATATTCCTTAATGCTTTTGGTACTTGGTTTCCAATTAGAATCATGTTTCCAGTTCTTTTGATCGCAAAATCTGCAGAAAGGAACCCACTTCGAACCAAATTCAGCAAACTCATGCCAATCATTTACTTCATAAATATCCAGATAATCACTTTCTGCATATTCGAGATTCTTCTTAAATCTATTATTAAAAATATTTATATGAGCCTGCACTGGACACATGTAATACCTACCATCTTTAACAACATTAAACTTATTAAAATATAAACAATGCACACAGTGTTCTTTAGGGACTTTACCTTCCAAATCCATAGCATGTTTATCAGATATTTTGGTTTGTTTTGTAGCCTCAACTGCATGAATATCCGATGACAATTTCAGCGACACACCATATTCAGCCGCTTTCTTTTCAATGGCTATATAGTCGAGTTTTATCGGATAGACTGTAACGGTTACATGAACATGGTTCTTTTTTAGAATCTCCCACAAATTACCCTGTGATGAATTTTCCAAATTTGTTAGAAGCACCCCATTCGTCAATAGAATTAACTCCGTTTCAGGAAACTGCTCTCTAACATACTCTATAAGTTCATTCAAATGCGGATGAAGAGTAGGTTCTCCTCCAAGTAATGATATGGCACCTATCTCATGATCGTATATCTCAGCCATCCGTCTTATATCTTTTTTAAACTGTTCAACATCAACAAACCATGGATCCGACAACTGCGAAAAATGATCGCACATCTGGCACGATAAATTGCAATGATCCGCCAAACTGATTTCAAAAGTCATTTCGTCTTTATTCCTTGGTGCCATTTGTTCAGCAATTCCAAGACGAGTATGCTCTGTAAGAGATATCCAATTTTCAAACCCTTTATCTCTGAACATGGGAATAATTTCCCCGTGATATCTATCGCACAGTGCTAAAACTATCCCTACATCAGGCTGATTGATAATATCATCTATCAGCTTTACCGGTAGTTTACGATAGCAGAAATTACTTTCACTTGGATCATAAGAGACTACATATCCCTCAACACTTACTACCCCACACATATCAAGAAAACGTAAGAGCCATTCTTGAGCTTCGCCCCGCCCATATATATAGATTCTCTTGTTTTTTCTGCAAAAAGCTATAAGATCATCTATTTCATAAATATGAGGCAACCTGTTTATCCAGTGCTTATTTCTTACTATAGTGCTCATTCTAATCCGCTCCTTTTTATATTATTTCAGCTATTTGCTCAGCAATATTCTCAGTAGCATTGTGTTCGTATTCTATTTCAACAGCATCATCACATAATTTCATTCCTCTGAGAGAAAAGTATTCAAATGCACTTCCCATATAAAACCTGTTGCTCTTATCATAAAGAATCACTTTTTTTGCTTTTGTACCGCTTATCACATCGCAAAATCCGCTTCTTACTCCGACAAACGCACCTGCTTCCTCAATAATCTGCGGCGCTACATCCAACGGAAAAAAAACACCTACTGTTCCCATTATTGCGGGCTCAGTTTTCCCTCCACTATTCGTCGCAACCCTATATCCCTTCTTTGCCAGCCTAGATGCAAGTTCTTCCCAAAATTCTGTTGGTAGGTCTGAAAGGGTATTTGAATATGGTGACAAAATAACTGTCTTTTTTGAAATCAAACCATGTTCTTCAAATATTTTTCTCACTATGTCATTTGCATTTTTTAAAGTCGGATGTTTGGGCTTAATATCATCAGGCAGCTCAAATACAAACCTACGGAACAAATCAGTAAAGTATAATCCTTTGTATCCTCTGAACCATTCCACTTGATTGGTATGCACCTGCGCCCAACAGTCATTAAGCAATTTCATCTTTCCTTTTTCCGGGTCATATAGATGATATTCAATCAAATACGACGCATATTCTTTTTTCTTAACTACCTCTATATTCTTGATATCAAAGAGATCAGCGACCTTCTTGCAGGCTTTACTAATTACAACAAAAACATAGTCGTTAATGTTGTTTCTCTTGGTATATTCATCCCAAAATGTACCAATTAAATAGATATCTCCTGTTCCCGTATACGGACAGATAAAAACTGGCACATCACCATATTTTCTTTTAAGTGCTTTATAATACGTTCTACCCCTGTACGCCCTAAATAATGATAATAATAATAAGCCAGGCTTACGGTTCAGCCTCCATATGTTTTTCTTCAAGATTCCTTTATCGGTCAGCTGTGGAACCATCTCCCTCCAGTATGCGGAGTAAATAATATATAGATTCTTTTTATTATCCGGTTTCTGTATCTCATCAAATGAAATCACTTTCAGTCTAGAGCAATAACTCCCTTGCTTTGATGAATCATTGTCAATTACATTCCTTGGCTCGATTCCACATTCACGTAGTATCTGTATTATTTGCCTTGAATTATCACTTACTCCAAACAAATAAACATCTCTGTTCTTCAGCAGGCCCATGGTATTACGAAATTTTAAAATTCGTTCTGTCCGATGTAACTCAACATCATACATTTTCTGAATTATCTCCTTGCCTTAGGCACAGATCTAAGATGGAACAATGCGAGACACGCTGCATCTTCCTCGTTAACATCAGTTTTCTCCAGATATGTTCCAAGTAAATTGTCCTCTGGCTTATCTACATAGGTAAAAACAATATTGTCAAAAAACTTCATGAAACTGTAATAGTCATATAACTTTTCCATGTCTGCTTTTGACATAGCATCTATATACACACTATTATTCCCAGACATAAAATGTGTCCATTCTGATATACACCTTTCAACACATAGAACAACAGCACACTCTACATGTTTTCTTTCTGTAAAATCAGGTAGGTGTAATAATACCTGCCTATCCAACTCATGATTTTCATCAGAAAGTACAATCAGTGCCTTACTATAATTAACAGCGTATTTTATTCTTATTCTTTGCCAGAATAACCATCCTCCAAGAATATGCCCTATCACCGCTGATCCTTTCCCGACAATCTTGCACCTATTCCACCGCCAGGGTGATTTACTTTAAAATCATCTAAGGTGATTCCTAATCGCTTGCCAATTTCTATCGCCATTCCCTGAAGAACTATTAGATATACAGTGGTGGAATTATTCGGAACTATATCCCATTCATCTCCTTCATTTATGAGGTGCATTATGAATTTCTTCTCTACAACCTTTGACGCTTTTCCATCCCCATAAAACGACATCAACCATGTATTGGTACCACGCTTATTCAGATGCGTTCCAAGATCAACCGTCTCACTTGTATTTCCACCTTTTGTCAAAAGGAAAACGATATCCTTCTTTCCTACCATTCCAAGATCGCCATGAACAGCTGTATTTGTATGCAGGAATCTGGCATCAATACCTAATGAATTTAATGTTCCTACAAACTTTTCACATATAGGAACATTTTTACCTAATCCACTGGCTATTATCTTCCCTCCGTTTTTTAGAGTATCAACACACTCCTCTATGATTTGTTCATACAGATTTTCTTCAATGGATTCCAAAGAATCCTCGATTGTATGCATCACGTCCTTGTAATATGCAATCATAATATTTCCTCCAAGTAATACAGTCCGTTGTAAAATGCTCCACATATAGAGTCATAATCCTGCCATGCATACGTTGTAAGTGATAACCAGATCACCGCATGCAGTAACTTTATTTCTTCTCTATCAGCTCCGGTCATATCAAAGAAATCATTTTCCAATTCCTCCCAGTGATTTGAAGTAATTTGCAAATGCACTCCATCGTCAAGATCATCTCCAATTTCTAATCGAAATCTCTTCAGATTGAACTGATCATAATTACCCACTACAGAATAGTAGAGTTTCGCCCAATCGTATCTAACATCACCATATAATTCCGAGAATCCAAAATATCCTCTTGGATCTATTAGAACCGGACTGTTATCTTCCCTGACCATCAGATTAGAGAATGTGCAGTCCCCATGAATAAAAGCAAATCTATCGCAATTTGTTTTCAGTTTCTCTATTCTCTTTTGTAGCTCTCCTTTGTGATAGTAAACATTCCTGCATTTTCTACCATTGATCACAATTTCCTTGTCTCTGGCAAAAGGGATAAGATCCTGTATTTTTGCAAGACGATCCATGGTTTTATTGAAATAAGCCTCCTCTATACTAAAGGTATCAGCCGCAACTACTTCACTTTCATGAAGAGCTTTTAGCGCACTTATAAGCGACCTAAGTATTGACTTCTTTGTTTCATAGTCAAAGTCACAATCATATATATTTCTACCCGTAATAAATTCCATCTTCAAAGGCTTAGTCTCAAATATCTTTGGTAATTCAGGAATATTCAACAATCTGGCTTTCTCATACCATGCTGCTTCTCTCTTAGCCAGTTTTTTCCCCTGTTCATCAATAGGTTCTTTGATCAGAATATCTCTATCAACTGTAATCCTATTAAATGGTCTGCATTTTGCCTGTGGAAGCTTTTCATACTCTTCCAACACTCCGAACTCTCGTGTTCCGGTGAGACCTACAGTTTCAAATGATAAGTTCTGTTCACTCATCCACCTGACAAGTTCTCCACTTTCAGGCACGTTTATTATTTTTTTCTTATCCGAGAACAAGAAAAAGCCTGCAACACCATGCTCTGTTGATCTTTCCTCTTTAAATGATCCATTCTCATACCTCCATCTGCATGAAAACGTCTCTGAAAGGCCAACATAGTCATGTTCAGGCTTCTTATCATCCTCGTATTCCTTTGGAAGCTCCAGACTATCCGGTAGAATCAGATCTGACCAAACTAACATGAATGGCTTGCCATCCGGTATAAGATCTATCGCCTGTTTTACCCCTGAACATGTACCAGTTCCAGAAGCGTCCACAACCTGATATTTAACATCAGCAAAAGAAGCGAGGTACTCACGCATCACCTCTTTCTTATAATCAGCTATTACCACAAATCTCTTATCCGGGTATTTCTTGAATAAATAGAACAACATCGGTAGATTGTCTACTGGCACCAATGCTTTGGGTTTATTCTGCGTCAAATATTCCAACCGGGTTCCCTTTCCACCGGCTTGCACTATAATATAATCCAACTTTCAAACACCTTTCGCTTTATTTTCGCAAATCTATTAATTTCTATAAACAGGGCTAAGGAATGCTGAATTTATAAGCATTTCTGGCTTATCTGACCATTTTCTATACGGAGAATAAATCTGAGAGCATATTCACTCCGTCCTCTTTACTCTTCTTGTTACTATGGACGTATGTATTGAGCGTGGTAGCCACATTTGCGTGACCGAGGATCTCTGATAAGGTCTTGGGGTCCATCCCCCTCTCAATGCAACGGGATGCAAAAGTATGTCTGGTGCTGTGGACACCGACTGGCTTCAAGTCACATTTCTTAAGGATGCTCTTAAAACGGTTCTCCATAGTCTTTGGCTCTACAAATTTCTCCTTATCGCCGGTCAACAGAAATGCTCCGGGTTTGTAAAACCTGCGGAGCACTTCTAAAAGTTCTTTATTTATGGGTATATCCCGAATTGAGCATTCACTTTTCGGTTTACTTATCGTGACCTTCGTCTTTTTATCTCCTCCGCTATGATCCGGAAGGCGCTGCATGGTGGCACGGATACGGATTACTCTACTCTCCAGATCTATATTGTCACAGTTCAAAGCGCAAAGTTCGCCGACGCGGATGCCCGTAAACAGACAGGTGAGAAATCCTACATCCGTCTCATCAGTATCGGATTTTAACTCGGCAACAAGTTTCTTCTCCTCTGCTTCAGAAAATACCTTTATTTCTGCCTTCTGCGATCTGACTACAATGCACTCCGGGTTAAAGCGTACCTGATAATCCATTTTGAGCGCATGGAGCCGTATCTGCTTAAAAACTGTCAGCACAGACCTGGCTGTGCCGGCACCGACTGGTTTTCTGCCCGTCATTCCTTCTGTCTGAATCATAGATATAAAGGATTCAATTTCCGCTGTGCTGATGTCGGAAAACTCACGCTTTCCAAAATGCGGCAGAATGTAGATGCCCAGCTTTTCCTGATAGCGGCATTTGGTGGATTCCTTCCACTTGTGGGAGCTGTCCTTGATCCATGCCTTTGCAACGGTTTCAACCGTTCCTGCTTTAGGTTGGCCTTCATAGTTCATGTCTGCCATCTTGAGCATTTCGTCCTGACGTTTCTTCTTAACTTCCGAGTAACTCAATGCATAAACAGACCGATATTTTGCCCGTCCGTTTGCATAGCGGCCAATGATATATCTGGCTTCCCACCGTCCATCCTTTCTTTTGTAGATGTTTTCACCTTTTCTAGCCATAATTCTGGTCTCCTTTCCTTTTGGCAAATCAGACGCATCTGCTGACGGAGAATTAGCTGATTATCACATCTTTCTACTGTCCCCTTGTAGCATTAAAAGCCTGATTTAAAAATATTTTTAATTTGTACTAAAGAAATCGGGTATTTGTGTCGATAAAGAAATATAAAGTCAAATCAGTATTCGCAAATCATTGGAAATTTATTTAGATGGTCAAGGATGGTTTATTGGATTTTTAGGCATGTTTACCTTATTTTCCGATGATTTGCTTATGAAGTTGACATAAACGTCATATAATGATTTAAGAAATATTTGTGTACGTATTTACGACAGTAAAGAAATTAATAGTTTTACGAATTTTAAATAGACATGAAAAGAGCAGGGTGGCTGTGATTATCACAATTCCCTGCTCTTAGTAATTACACTAAATTTGAAGATATTTCTTTACAGGCTATTCCATTTCCATCAATTCCCGCTGCGCTGCCTGATCCCGCGCCACATACACAAACACTAATTTTATAAACCCCTCTGTGAAGCTAATGCTTCCTGCGCCTCTCGCTGTTTACTTCTTTGGGGGCTTCCGCCTCCGGCAGCTACTATCGCTTTCTTTGCCGCAAGTCTCGCCCGAAGTGATGGACGCTCCCCTCTTGCCCTGCGCTTTCGCTCTTCTTCCTCGATGCGTTCCTGCTCCGCCTGCCGTGCTTCCCTTTTCTCCTCGGATTTTGGAACCGTGTTGCTGAGTACATTGTCGATCTGGTTAAGATTGACCTCTTCAAGCTCCTCCACTTTGGCAAGTGGCTTATACTCTGCCAGCTTCACAAGAAGTTCCGCAGCCTTGCGGACATCCTCGATGTTGTCACTCTCTTCTATCACAGTTCCCAGGTACTTCTTATAATCCGCAGAGTTGCCGTTTCTTATATCATCGGCTATGTTCTGCACCTGTAACTCCCAGTTATCGACCGTATCTTTGTACTCATACGGATCAAAGTCACTGGAAAAGCGGTCTATTTCAGCCGCCAGCTTCGCAGCCTCGTCCACATATACCGGCTTAACAGCATCCATATCCTGTTCCGGTATATCCTGTACAGTTAATCCCGGCAGTGTCCCGATTACCTTTACATCCGGGAATTCATCAATGATCTGTCCGACCTTTGAGAGTCCCTCCTGATTATTCCATATCTGAGGAACATACCGCAGATCATCAAGATCTATGCTGTTTCCATAAAGTACATCCATCTGCACATCATCTATCTCCGGTGTCCCGGCTTCATGTATGTTGATGCCGACAGCAGGGATCATATTGCTATGATTTTCACGGATGCTCTCAAACAGAGCTTTTGCCTCTTCTATAGTGGAAATTCCCTCATGATAGGTTCCCATGCTGTGAAATTCGCCGCACTCCGCAACGGTATAGGTTATCTCCGTGTTACGCTGCTGCGCTTCCTGCATCATTTGTGCCTGCTTTTCGGCAAGGTACGCTTCCACGCCTGTCAGATACTCGGAAAGACTCCCGTGCTGTTCCTGTGATATTGTGTTTATATCGAGCTTTACACCACCCATAATGATATTTCCCTGATTAAGAGTGTTAAACAGATCGTCCTCTCTCACCGAACCGCTGTAATACAGCACAACATCAAGATCAGACCCCTGCTCTTCCATGCCTCTGCATCTACTGCCGGATACCACTACATCCTCAATGGTTACATCCATCCCATAATCATTCACAATGCCCTGCACTATATTTTTGACATTAGCTTCTATCGTTTCAGGATCCATGCCGTCAAGCTCATGAAATTTCTCTTTGGTCTTGTCCTTAAATGCGCTTATGACAGCGGCATCGTTAAGGCTTTCGCCTTTTGTTTCATCCTTTGCCATTTCCGCTCCTTTCCAAAAGGCTCCGGAGATAATCCCCGAAGCCTTTTAATCTTATGCTATAACCTCTTCTTTTTTCTTTGCTACCGCAGGTGCTTTCTGATCCATGGCAGCTACAACCGCCTTCTTCTCATTAAGCCTTGCGACAAGGGACGGTCTTTCCTCTTTTGTCTCCGGTTTTGTTGCAGGGTTCCCCATATCCTCTGTTTCTGATATATCAGCCTCCTCAGCTTTTTCGCTTATTTCAGCCTTATCCTCCGATATGTGACCTGCCTCTTTGGTAGCCTCCTGTGCCGGCACTACCGTCTCGGTCTGTTCTGCTGTTTCTTTCTCCGGCTTTGGAGCATCTTCATCAAGATCAACTGCATCCTCGCCTTTTTCATCCATATCAAGCAGGCTGTTCAGTTCTGCAAGCCTTGTCAGCTTATCGTTAAGCTCCTTCTCCTGCGGGAACGGCTTTTCCACCTCAATCTTTGCGATTTCAAGCTGCTGTTCCACATTGGCAAGCTTCGCAATCGCATCCTCAAGCTGTTTTGACATTGATTCCATGGCATTACCGATACGGGTGATATTACCGGACGGATCAGAGCCAACCTCCACTTCATGGCTGAGTTTTCCCTTCATGTTCAGCGTAAACTTCCTGAAAAATGAATCAAAGGTTACATTCATCTTCATACCCAGATACTCACCGATTGGCACAGCCACATTTGCCTGCTTCATTTCCTTACAGATACCGATGATCGCTGTTCCGGCTTCCTTCCTGTCATCATAGGTCTTTCCGGCTACCGTCATGGTGAAGATATCCTTATCCGCAGGCTTGTTTGCATTATAGGTTGCGATATCTGCCTTCATTCCGGCAATACGCTCTTTTAACGCTGATATCTGCTGCGGATAATTCTTCGCAATATTATCCTCCAGTCTGTATTTCTGACTGGTATGGTTCGCTTTCATCAGCTTCAGCTTCGATACCTGGATATCCAAGTCCATCTTTTCCTTAATGTACGGATTACCCGTAGCAAGTGCCTTGACCTCTGCATAGGTAAGAGCCGCCTCGTCGATATCCTCACAGCTTCTGACCGGAGATTTACTGGTCATGATCTGCCCGATGAATTTCTGCTTATTCTCGATGAGCTGCCATGAGTAGGCATCAAATGTGCCTTCCGTGACATATCGGAAGATCTTTACTTTCGGATTGGTATTACCCTGTCGTAAGATACGACCTTCCTGCTGTTCAATGTCAGACGGTCTCCATGGCACATCCAAGTGATGAAGTGCTATCAGCCTGTCCTGCACGTTCGTACCGGCTCCCATCTTCTGTGTTGATCCCAATAAAAAACGGACCTGTCCGCTTCTTACTTTGCCAAACAGCTCCGCTTTCCTCGTCTCGGTATTCGCATCATGGATAAAGGCTATCTCTTCCGGTGGCACTCCTTTTGCTATCAGCTTGTCCCTAATATCCTCATATACATTGAAGGTTCCATCTCCTTTAGGTGTACTCAAATCGCAAAAAATGAGCTGGGCCGACCGCTTATCTTTTGTCTCCTCCCACATCTCAAATGCTTTTTCCACGCATACGCTGGACTTACTGTTAGGATCATCCGGCAGCATATCGCTCATAAGACGCTGATCTAAGGCGAGCTTCCTGCCATCGTTAGTGATCTTAAGCATATTATCGACAGATGAATCCACCATACGGTTACGCACCCGCTCTGCCCTGTCTGCCAGGGATGCTACCATTTCCTTCTGCGCTTCGGACGGCTTTAATGTCACATTTTCATACTCTGCCTCCGGCACAGGGAGTTTTAACATATCCGGTGTCTGTATATCGGCACTCTCCTTAAAAAGTGCGATCAGCTCCGGCAGGTTAAAGAACTTCGCAAACCTCGTCTTTGCCCTGTATCCGGTTCCTTCCGGCGCAAGCTCTATTGCAGTCTGTGTATCACCAAAATTAGCCGCCCATGCATCAAACTGCCCCAGTCCCAGCTTCTGAAGCGTACCATACTGAAGATATCTCATGTTGGTGTAAAGCTCTGTCATGCTGTTGGAAATTGGCGTTCCGGTTGCAAAGGTCACACCCTTACCACCTGTCAGTTCATCAAGGTACTGGCATTTGTTGAACATATCCTGCGACTTCTGTGCCTCTGTCTGTGCGATACCTGCTACATTACGCATCTTGGTATATAGGAACAAATTCTTGTATGAATGTGACTCGTCTACAAAAAGCCTGTCAACGCCAAGCTGTTCAAAGGTTACGACATTATCCTTACGGCTCTGATCATTTAATTTATCAAGCCTTGTCATAAGCTGCTTCTTGGATTTTTCCATCTGTTTGATGGTATATCGCTCACCCCTGTCAGCCTTTGCCTGTGCTATGGCTTCCGTGATCTCATCTATCTGCCGCTCCAGTATCGCCACCTGTCTTTCCTGTGACAGAGGGATCTTTTCAAACTGAGTATGACCGATGATAACAGCATCATAATCGCCTGTCGCTATACGGGAACAGAACTTCTTACGGTTTGCAGGCTCAAAGTCCTTCTTCGTTGCCGCAAGTATATTAGCTCCGGGATAAAGTTTTAAGAAATCTGATGCCCACTGCTCTGTTAAGTGGTTTGGTACTACAAACAGCGACTTCTGTGCAAGTCCCAGCCTTTTCAGTTCCATCGCTGCCGCAGTCATTTCAAAGGTCTTGCCGGCACCTACGCAGTGTGCAAGGAGCGTATTATTCCCATACAATACGTGGGCTACCGCATTCTTCTGGTGCGGCTTAAGCTCTATATCCGGTGTCATACCCGGGAACTGCAAGTGTGATCCGTCATATTCCCTTGGTCTTGTGGAATTGAAACGCTCATTATAGACCTTTACAAGATTGGCTCTCCGCTCCGAATCCTTAAAAATCCAGTCCTTAAAGGCTTCACGAATTGCCTCCTGCTTCTGTGCAGCAAGGGTGGTCTCCTTCTTATTCAGCACCCTCTTTTCCTTGCCATCTTCCACGATAGTATCATAGATACGCACATCCTTAAGGTTTAAGCTGTCCTCCAGTATCTTATAGGCATTCGCCCTTCCTGTACCAAAGGTCATGTTGGCAAGGGTATTGCCATAGTCTGCATTCTTACCTTTTACATTCCAAAGCCCGGTCACATTCGAATACTGTATGCCCATGACATTCCGGTCAAAAAGATATCCCGGTGTCTGGAAAGTCTCACGCATAAAGTCCTCGATATATTTCGAGTCTACCCATGTTGCCCCAAGGCGTACTTCGATATCCGATGCTTCAAGATCTTTTGGCATTACCTGTTCAAGATGCGCCACATTCACCTGATACTCTGGGTGATTCTCCGCATAGTTCTTTGCTATGGACAGCTTCTCACGGACATTACCGGACAGATACTCATCTGCTGTCTCCCACTGGTCTGTCAAAGGATTCCGGAATATAACTCCTGCCAGCTCCTCGGTTATGGCTTCTTTTTCCTTTCCCGTAAGCTCTGCCATATAGGCAAGGTCTACCTTGGCTTTTTCAGCCAGGGAGACCGCCAATGCCTCGCTTGCGTTATCAACGCTTGTCACCACCTCTGCGTGTTTGATGGTACGCTTCGTGAACATATCCGCTTTTCCAAGAAACTTCCCCTCATCATCCAGCTTCTCCAAAGAACAGAGTAGGCAGTATGAAGAGTCCTGATTAAAGGCTCTCTTATTGGTTTGGGAACTGATAAGCCCGTATTTATCGGAAAACTTATCATATAATCCGTTCAGTTCTGCCTGTTTCTCCGTAATGGCTGCATCGGGATAATCCTCCATCTGCATCTGAATAAGTTCCTGCGTACAGTCACGGATAGCGATCATACCTTTGATGCGGTCTTCTTGTGTTTCTGACACATCGGCAGGCTTCATAACGGAATTCTCACGATAATACACATGATCATCCACCATACAGAAGCTGTAATTCTTTACATTCGGATCCGCCGGTATTACTTCAAGGTCAGATTTTCCAAGCTCATCCGCTGAAAGCTCCACCGCTTCATATTCCGCATGAATATTGCTGATTGCCTCACGAAGCTGCTCCTCAAATGGTCTGCTCTCATCCGGCACACAGGTACTCTCCAGACCAAAAGGTCCGGATACCATTTCCATCTTTCCTACGATCATCTCAGGATGGTCTGCAAAATACTGGTTCATGGCGATACCGTTTTCATCCATGCCAAGATGCACCCAGTCCGGCTCTATATCCATCAGCCTGTCCCTTTTCTGGAAAAAAAGAATGTCGGACGTTACTTCTGTACCGGCATTCTCCTTAAAAGCTGTATTGGGTAATCTCACCGCACCGAGCAGCTCTGCCCTTTGTGCAAGGTACTTTCTCACCTGTGGGCTTTGCTTATCCATGGTTCCCTTGCTTGTAACAAATGCTACGATACCGCCCGGTCTTACTTTATCCAAGGTCTTTGCAAAGAAATAATCGTGAATCTGAAAATTCAGTTTATCATACGGCTTGTCGCTGACCTTATAATTTCCGAATGGAACATTTCCAACCGCCACATCAAAGAAATCATTCTGAAAATCGGTCTTTTCATATCCGCTGATACGCACATCTGCCTGCGGATAGAGCTGCTTTGCGATGCGGCCTGTCAGATCATCAAGCTCCACTCCATATAGCTTACTGTCCTGCATCTCCTCTGGCAGCATACCAAAGAAGTTCCCTACACCCATGGCAGGCTCAAGGATATTTCCCTTTTCAAAGCCCATCTGTCCCAGAGCTTCATAGATATTTCTTATGATCACGGGGCTTGTGAAATGTGCATTAAGGGTACTCTCCCTTGCAGAATTGTACTCCTCCGGTGTCAGCACACTCTTTAATTCCCGATATTCCGCAGACCAGTTGCTCTTTGTTTCATCAAAGGCATCCGCAAGTCCGCCCCAGCCGACATACTGTGATAAAATCTGCTGTTCTTCGGGCGTGGCTGTCCTGTGTTCGTCCTCGATCTGCTTCAAAGTTGTAATCGCCCTGATATTGCCACGGAACTTTTCCTTTGCGCTGCCTTTTCCCAGGTCATCATCAGTAATACGGAAATTCTTTGCTTCAATCCTTGCCGTCTCAGATAGTTCTGCCTCTCTTGCGTTATAGGATTCCCAAAATCTTCCAGCAAGCCTCCTTGGAAAGCTCTCATCATCCATAAACTCATACTGGATGTTCTTAACTGCATCAAGGCTATCCGCTTTTTCAATCTTCTTTTCATACTGTCCGACCCTGACTTCATCTGATAGTTTCTCCTCCAGCTTACGAAGCTCCGGTTCAGAAAGCCTGTCATAAATATCGTTCTTATCTGTATGAATAGAAAAACTCTCTTCATCCCCATCATGCCTTGTAACCTCATAATGAATCTTCTGATGCTCTCCCCGGATATCTGCTTCAAGCTCATACTCAGCAGTATGCCCGAAATTGCTGTACTCCGCTCCGATATAGGAAATGTTCTGTATCTCCTCTGCGGTAAGCTCCATGTTATGGAACTTCGCCCAGTCCTCTTCTGATACATAGGTAAGCTCGTCAAAATCAAGGTACTTAAGCTCATTTTCTATAAGGTCGGTAAGGGTATCATATTCATTCTGAGAAATGATTTGCCCGTCAATCGCAAGACGGATGCTGTTATGCTCAAGGTCTACAGACGCCTGTATCGGGTACTCTTTTCCGTCTGCTTCATCTATAAGGTCGGTATAAGCTATCTCCACATTGGAAAGGTCAGAGAAATCCGCATCGTGGTCATACTCCCTGTAGCAGAACTCATTGATAAGCTCCTTTGCCTGCTCCTGCTCCGGAGTAAGGACTGCTTCTTTTTCCCGAAGAAACTCCGGCACCTCCGAAAATCCAAATGAATCCACGAAATATGCCTTGTCCTCACCATTCTGATGCAATACCACCACATCCGATACGGACATGGAGCGTCCCTTGTAATCTGCAGGGTGATCTATGTTGAACTTCTCATAAAGATCTTCGAGGGTAGTGCCTTCCTCCAATGCTCCGGTATAGACAGCCTCGTAGTTTGCCGCATCAACAGACAGTCCTCTGTTCTGCAGGTGCTCCAGATTTTCAAAGATGATATCCCGTCTGTCCTCTGCTTCGTCAGAGATCTGATAGATTGTATATGTCGGAGACTCCTGCTCTAAATCTCCTCGCATGGTCTCGTCTACATACTCCTGCGCCTCTTCAAGAGTCCTGAAGGTCTCCGTAGGAGTAGCAAAAGAATCAGCAACCGGATGAATCCCATATGAACCATCTTCCTCACGGTCTATCCATACATACTGACCGGAAGGGAGCTTTGTTGCCCACTCCTGGGGATTATCATTTTCATCATCCGCTTCATGGACTATCGACCAGCGGCTGTTTTCTCCCCGTCCGACAGGCGGACCGAATTCGGGATTATGATCTGCCTCTTTGCTTTCAGGCTCTTCCTGTGCATCCCCGGCTTCAATGGCATCAACAAGTTTTTCCTGCTCATCCGCAAGAGCTTCCTTTTCCTGCTCCTTTTTATACTCCGCATAAGCTTCCTTTGCCTTGGGAGACAGGTACTTATCTTCTGCGATCAGTTCACGGATACGCTTTTCTACCACGTTCCAGTTAAGAAGCACGGATGTATAAGGCTCCATGATACTTCCCTTGTCAAGCTGAATGCCCTTTGCATCATGGTCTTCCCAACTCTTGTCATTTCCGATCAGGGCATCCGACTGTCCACCTGTACCATATTCTTTTTTAAGGAACGCAACATTATCCTTGCTGTCATGCCCCTCCTTAAAATAATCGTATATACGGAAAAGACCCTGCGATACACCGCTTCCATGGGTGAGCCTGCTGTCAATCTCATCCTGGGTAATGAAGTTTTCAAGCCTTACATTTACCTCATCTGCAAGAGGAAACTCCCTTCTTTCCGCATCGAGGTCGGCAATCTCTGAAAGTAGGTACTCCGGCTCTTTTACATATCTCCATCGTATCTGTAACTCTCCGCTCTCTATCCTGTCCGCAGCCCTGCCAATCTCCTCTGCAAGCAGCTCCCTTCCCTCATGGGTAGTTAAAAGCTCTGCGATATGTGCCTGGCTGTCGGGATAATTACTTCCCTGGATGGAAAGAGAATCAGGCATATCATCAATGCCGTCACGGAAGAAGAAATATATCTGATCAGCCACCCTCGCCCGCTCGGTACTGTCCACAAGAAAGGCTTCATTTCTTGACATATATGAGCCGTTTTCCACCATCTGACGGGTGAACTCTTCCACAAGGCTCCAACTATAGGTAGTGGCAAAGTCCACCTGAGCAGAGTTCCCCGGTGCGATGCTCATTCCGTTTTCGTTATACCAGACAGATACCCTCTGCCCGTCAAATTCAAAACCCTTACCTGTCGTTCCGATCTCGTTCTTAATGAAATCCGTCATTTCCGCAGCATCTTTTCCTGCCTGGTACTTCGCATAGATGCGCTTACGGTTATTCTCTTTACCGCCACCGGACCTTATCACATCAAGAAGCTGATCGTCTTTTAACATAAAAACAGCGGGAGCCTTCGTTTTCACGCTTGCTTCCGCTGCTGCTATCGTTCCAACCTGCTCCGCAAATGAGGGGAACAGGTCAAACATATTCAGTTGCTTAAGTTCTGCATCCGGAGGGTTTAGCTGTAGATCAGCTCCGATAAAACTATCTCCTCCGCCGATGCCCGGATGTTGTTCATCAGCCCCACCCACTTCATCTGGTCTGATGCTTTCAGGGCTTCGTTCACTCCCTGTGACTTCGCCATCTGATCGGTCAGAATATCCATCCTCTCCTCTGCCTGTTTCTGAATCATCAGGCAGTGCTCCTTCAGATTCCCCTCCAACATCATCCCGCTGTAGGTTCCTCTCCTGTGTTCCTTTAAGAAATTCCTCCGCATCAGTCCGTACTTCGTTAAGGGTTCCTCCGGCTCGCTGTTCGCGATCAGGTTCGGGATCAGATAATCCCCGCTCTGCATGTAAGTCAGTTCCATGGTCATTTCCTCCTTGTTCTGAAATATTAGCGCTTTCGCCTTTTTCATAATCATCGGTGGAAATATCACCTTGCCGCTCGCTTTCACGCTTTAAAGCATTATATTCATTCTGAGCCTCATTTGCAAGCGTATTTTGGCTTTTTTCTACGGCTTGTGATATATTCTCCGTTTGTCTTTCTACTTCGCCATATCGGGCGATATGACGCTCCTGTGCCGTTACCGCTCTTCCGATTTCCATGAGCACCGGCTCTGTCATTTCCGATACAGCATTACCCAGTATCGAAAGTGTTTTCACATCGCTGAACTCATGAAGATAACGAAAGTCAAAATCATATAGCTCTGTATCTACACCGCACCTTTTAAGAAGCGTGTATGCGATGGAGTCTCTCATGGTATCCTGCAACCGAAGCTCAAGATTCATTTCATCATATCCTTGCAGAAAGCTTCCATCCACCCTGTCCTGAAGATCCGGCATTACATCCCCGTAATAATCATCCGCAATACGGTGTGCCAGCTCCACCAGTCTGTCACCGAAAGGTCTGCTTTCATCAGTTTTTCCATATATGTTTTCAAGTTTGTTAAGAACAGTCTGCTCATTCCGTTCTCTGATCTGCCATATGTACGGAAGTCTTCCCACATTCCATCCGGGATGCACATTTGATACATCAAAAACGTATCTGAGCCTTGGTCTGCCGCTGCTTTCATCCAAAAGAGCGATACCTTTGGAGCCACGGTTGACCCAGCAGTTCATCTTCTGATTCCATGTTTCAAGCTCTGCACATGCTGTGGCATCCGGTCTCTGGGCATAGATAAGCAGCTGATCCATGAAAGAATACCGGTATAGCCTTCCGGCAGTGGTAAGGAATCCCTTCCACTTTTCCGTATCTGCCGATAAATCCTGCGCCGTAGCCTGTGCAAGCCATTTGATCTCATCATATTTTCTTGCCATAGCCTGTTTCTCCTCTATTATTTTATAGTTGCATGTGTACCACAAATGTGATACACTTAAGCCATGAATAAAGATACATGTTTAATTTACGAAGGTGAGTTTTATAAAGTCGAGTGGTATTTCGATGACAAGGGTATCAGTCAGGCTTATGAGTACTTTTTGAAAGCGTCTGCTGTTCAGAAACGTAAGTTTCTTATCCTTGTAAAGAAACTTGCCGACTTTGGTATCATTTACGATAAAACAAAGTTCCGGAATGAGGGCGATGATATATACGCTTTTAAGCCTCAGCCGGATAGATATCTTTGCTTTTTCTTCACAGGAAAGAAGATTATCGTCACAAATGCATACCATAAGAAATCAGATAAACTGCCTCCAAACGAAAAGTCCACTGCGCTAAAGAACATGGCAGCGTATAAAAAGGCGGTTGATGAAAAGAATAAGAATGGAAAGGGGGAATAATGCAATGAAATCCACTTTTGATGAATTTATAACTGATGATCCCAAGCAGAAGGCTTTGTTCGACAAGGAATATGATGATTTCCTTCTCTCCGAGTTTATCATACAAAAAATGGAAGAAGAAAATCTCTCAGTCCGTACACTTGCACAAAAGGCTTCTGTCTCTCCTACCGTGATTCAAAAGCTTAGAAACAATGAAAGCGCCGAAAAAATCACCTACAGCACTTTTATGTCAGTAATCCGATCTCTTGGATACAAAATGCGTCTTGAAAAACTATAAAATATCTTCCCTCGAATAAGCGCTCTGACTATTCGGGGGATTTTTCGCTCACCTGTAATAAATCTTTACGCTTTATGCCAAAGCCTGTGAGCCTCTGTCCTTATTCATCTGACGAGGCTCTCTGGTTGCCTCATTCTTGGCAACAATGTCTTTCTTCTGAGCAAGTCTCTCCTTAAGGGAAGGACGTTCCTGCCTCTTTTCTTCTTTTGCAGAGGTCTTTTCTACAGCAGTTTCCTTTGAAGCCTCTGCTTCCTTTGCCGCAGCCCTTTCCTCTGCCTTGTCTGCACGGAAAAGCTCATGCTCCTTTGCGTCATAGGCATATACATGATTGGAGAGCCTTTCCTCCGGCGATACCTGTGTGGCATTCACATCCTGCACCATGCTCTCAAGAGTCTTAAGATCCATCTGATCATTCTTGGGCACGATCAGCACCTCATGCACACTCGAAGGTAAGATGAAGTAGTCCTGACCCAGCTTCTCGGTGATATCATCCATGACCTTATCGTTAAGGAGAACTGCCGCACCATTAAACTTATCCTCATTGGAAAGTACATACATCATCTCATCAGGTGTAGGCGGGATCATACCGGCGATGGCCTCCCTTGCCTCTTCCTCTGTCATGCCATTTCGCATCATATCAGGAAGCATCATATCCACCATGGTCTCTGTCATGCTCTTGAAGGTTGCCGGAGTAAGGGTGTCCATGTTATTAAGGGCGATTTGATGGAGCTGCTCTACATCCACACCGTATCCCTCCATGAGACTGTTGGTGATAGGTGCGCTCATTGTGCCGCTCTCTTCTTTGCCGATTGCGATATGGTATGTAACAGCCAGGTCATCCACCATGGTATGAGGCTTATCTGCAAGATATTCCGCATTATGCTCTGCATTGATAAGGCGGCAGGTGATACGATCCTTCACGCTGTCAAAATCCGTAAGCCTGCTAACATCGAAATCCTGTGACATCTCATGCTGAGTGTGGACATCTGCGATTGCAGCCAGGATATCATCCATAGGTCTGCCGTCCTCATGCTGCTCATAAAACTGATTGAGGTAAATGTTGGGAGCGATATTGCTGTCCTCAAGCTTTACCATAAGACCATCCAGCTTCTGATCATTGTTGTTCACAACAGTCTGTATGGATACATCCGCATCTGCGTACTTCTCAGGCAGAAACTCCTTAATACGATCTGCCACTTCCTGCTTAAACTCTTCGTAATTCATGCTTTTGCTCCTCCCTTCATTGCTGCTTCCTTCTGCATCTGTGCCTTACGCTCCAGCTTCTTCATGCCCTGCATATATGCTGTGAAGCGTGCCTTACCGCTTGTCTTTGGCTTTTCTGCAACCTCAGTTGCGATTACATAGTTTTTACTGTTCATCATTTGTTTCCTCCATAAAATCATAATAATCATCACAGGAATATTCTTTTTTGTCCCTGTGCTTTTTTATGCCAATGATTACTGCTGATACAGCTGCACCTGCCGCAATCATGACAAACATAACTTTTACAGCTTTTTTCATGCTCCTCACGCTCCCTTCTTATTTTCCGGGAACTCGAAGCTAAACTTAATTTGGAATCCCTCCTTTTCCTCCCCATCCTTATTGGTGTAATCATATGACTCCACACCTTCAGGTTTAAGAAAAGCGTCATAGGTCTTGCCCTTCTTGCTCTTAAGACCTTTCATTAAGATCTTTTCTCCTGCAAGAAGCTTCTTAATCTGCTCCTCTTCCAGCTTTCTTCCCATAGCATAGCCAAGGCTCATGCCGCATTTCTCGGTGCAGTAAGCTCCATACTTGCCAACAACGACATCCCCGCCACACTTCGGGCATTTCCCGATTGCATTTTCTGAATCAAACACTTTCTTTTCCTCCTCACTTACTCTGCTGTATGTTTTTATTAACTCCGTTACCATTTCCTTAATGCCCTTCATAAAGGCATCCGCACTCATCTCACCTTTTGAGACAAGGACAAGTGCATTCTCCCAGTCTGCTGTCATCTGCGGAGATTTCACCACATCCGGCAGGATGGTTATGAGCTTGATCCCGTCATCCGTAGGAATCAGCTTTTTCTTATCTCTTTTGACGAACCCATCCTTTACCAGCTTTTCGATGATATCCGCTCTTGTGGCAGGTGTACCAAGCCCCTTACGTTCCACATCATCATCCATTTCCGATGCACCGGCTGTTTCCATATACTTAAGGAGCGTATCCTCTGTGAATGACTTTGGCGGCTGCGTAAAGCCCTCGACCACTCTCGGATTAACATCTCGAAATGACTGTCCCTCATGTACCACAGGCAAAGACTGTTCCTCATCCTCTGCGTCGGCTTTTACCTTAAAGCAGTTCCCGAGCATCTTTTCATATTTCTTAAAGCCTTCGGATATGATGGTCTTTCCGCTTGCATGAAATTTGTACCCGTCGCAGTCAAGCTCCACCTTCATGCTCTTAAACACATGTCGTCCTGCTGTAGCACATAGAACACGATATGAAATGAGGGAAAGAATCTTCTTCTCTCCCTCTGCAAGTGCATCCATATCCTGTTTCGCTATTTCCATCGTAGGAATAACGGCATGGTGGTCTGTGACTTTTTTGCTGTTTAAGACTCGGTCGATATCCGGCGAATAATCCAGCGGCATCTTTAGTACACTCTTAAACACTGCTCCGATCACATCCTCTACAGTCTGCCCCATATCCTCAGATAGAAACTGGCTGTCAGTTCTCGGATATGTACAAAGGCGCTTTTCATAAAGGTTCTGAGTGTAATCCAAAGTCTGCCTTGCCGTAAATCCAAAAATACGGTTGGCGTCCCTCTGTAAGGTGGTAAGGTCGTAAAGTCTCGGCTGTGCGACACTTTTTTCTTCCTCCTCCACTTTTGTGATACGAACCTGATTAAATACAGCACAGCCCTCTACAGATGTTGCTTCATCTTTGGTCTTGAACTTATCAGATACCGCTTCCATGCCGTTTACATCTATATGGCAGGTATAAAACGGTTCTTTCTTAAAGGTACGGATTGCTTCATCCCTGTCCACAAGCATTGCAAGTGTAGGAGTCTGCACCCTTCCCACCTTTAAAAGCCTGTTGTAAAGTACTGTGAAAAGTCTCGTGCCATTGATACCTACAAGCCAGTCGGCCTGCTGTCTGCATAATGCACTCTGATAAAGATTTTCGTACATATATCCGGGTTTTAGATTGGCAAAACCTTCCCTTATGGCGCTCTCTTCCATGGAGGAAAGCCATAAACGCTTAATAGGCTTATCGCATCCTGCCTGCTCATATACAAGTCTGAAAATCAGCTCGCCTTCGCGCCCGGCATCGGTTGCACAAATAGTCTCGTCCACGCCTTTATCGTGCATGAGTTTCTTTAGCACCTTAAACTGAGCTTTCGTATCCTTTTTGATCTCATACTGCCACTTCCACGGCATGATCGGGAGCGACTTATACGACCATTTCTTAAGTGAAGGATCATAAGCATCTGCCTGTGCCAACTCTATCAGGTGTCCCACACACCATGAAATGATATAACCGTTTCCTTCGATGTAGCCATCCTGCGCATTCCTTACGCCAAGCGCATCCGCATAGGCTCTGGCCACACTGGGCTTCTCGGTAACCACTAACTTGTATCCCATGGCAGCCTCCTTATAAAGAAGCTTCTTTGGACTTAGTGGCAGTCTTCTGAGGCGCATCATGCTTCTGATGGGACACTTCCGCTTTCTTCTCTGAAAGCCTGTCTTTCAGGGATCCTCTCGGCTTTTCCTCCTGTTCCTTGCCTCTGGACTTATAAAACTCCACCATGCCTTTCAGCTCTCTGTTGGATACTTTTGTCCTGTCCGTTTCCCAGATTTTCTTACCGTCAGCACCTTCCCCGATGCAGTGATCCTTCCGTACTGTGGTATGACCGTCTGCGGGGAGCTTCATCCACATCCCCTTTCCGAATTTATCCTCATGTACCGCATTTGATCTCGCTACAAAAGTAGCCCAGGGACTGTGATCATTCGCATCCTTATTAGGAATAAGGATCTGCTTATACTCTTTTCCATCCTTCCCCATAAATGGCTCACCCACACAGCCCTTTCCGAACTTGATTGTGATCTCCTCCATCTTTCTTTCACCGCCCTGCTCTGTTGCGTTATTTTTTCTCATCGCCTCATTGCGCTTTGCAGTGATATCATCCAGGACATGATCTACCGTCTGTTTAATGTCTTCCATTATCTAAAAGCCTCCTTTCATAAACTGACGGAGAGGATAACCTCTCCGCCATAGATCAATAATTATTTTTGTAATACATCCTCAGAACTCTCGTCTTCTGGATCAGATACAGTTACATCTTCCATATCATCTGCTGTAGGCGCAGGATGTTCCTTCTGCTCCTCGCTAGGTTCCGGATAATCCTGATCTCCTTCGTCAAACCATGCATCATCCTCATCTTTTTCAGATTCATCAGCATCATCCGCATATACTTCCTCTTCCGGATCTTCGTCCTCATCCTCGATGAAATCGCCGTCCTGCCTTTTCTTTACGACCTTGAAATAATATGCCGCTCCGATAACTCCTGCTCCCAAAATTGCCATTATGATGTAGCCTAAAATCGGGTTGCTCTTAACAGGCTCTTCCGGTTCATCTTCTACCGTTTCCTCTGTTTCAGCTTCCGCCGTTTCTACAGTTGTCTCTGAAGGCGTTTCTACTTCATGCGTGTCATCAACATCCGTATTATTATTTGGCAAAGCGCTCTCTGTCACAGGAATCTGGGATTCAAGAGCCGCGGAGTTCTTCGGCAAAGTCTCCGAATTGTCTGTTGTGACATTAAGAAGATCATTCTCTGTGATCTCTGTCAGGAAGTAGACCATCTCCTCCTCTCCGTTACGGTCGATAATCAGATAAAATACCTTTCCGCTTGCAGCCTCAATGGTATAAAACTCTTTTCCAAGATTCTTATCCTCTTCGTTTTCATCATCCTTTTTGACGGTTTCCTCTGCATCCGCCTTTGCTAGCTCTGCTTTCTTGTGTGCTTCAGGCGAAGTATTAGCACTGGCAGTACCGGCAGCATTAACCGTACTTGTAGTATTTCCATTACTGTCAGTCTTTGTATGGTCTGTCACAGTTGCCGTAGCAGTCGAAGGCTTTGTAGCTTCAGCACTTTTAGGAAGCTGTTCTGCAGGATTACTGTCATCATCAGAATTCGGATCCTTGTAATAAGGGTTCTTTGTCTTATATACCTCCGAAACATTGCCGGCATTATCCATGGCCGTGATCGTAAAATACTCATATCCGGCATCAAACTGGGAAAGTCTTATATTTGCAGTGCCATTTGTGATATCCGTAAACTCATACCCGTTCACATAGATAACCTGGATACCGGAGTCATTGTCCGAAGCCTGAATGGTCAAAAGTCCGTCTGATACTGCCGCATTAAGGGTGGGCTTACTTGTATCAAAGCATTTTATAGAGCGGCTCCGCTCATAACTCTTATCATTGGCATCTGTCACAAGAACATATACGGTACAGTTTTCAGAAATCTCAAGGTACATATCCTCTGTAACATCGTTGTAACTGCCATTCTGTCCGATCTTTGCCTTTACGGATTTTATGGCAAAATTCCCGGTATCAAGGATATCCTCGACCTTAAACTTCACCTTCACGGAAGTCCCACTTGAATACCATTCGTCCGGTACTTTGATCGTGATTTTTACGCTTGGATCCTTATATGTGCAGTCCTTATAATTCTTACTGCACACAGGACATGCATGATTGTAATCGTACTGTGAACACTTGCTGTCACAGATACATTTTGGCTCCTGTTCAGGCGCAGGTTCAGTAGCCGGTGTGGGGTCGGATGGCCCTGTTCCATTATCAGAAGCGCTGTCACCCTTATTGGAATTATCAACGGTACCGACATCAGCGCCTTCAGATGGGTTCGGAGCATCCGTACCTGTTCCGTTTCCGTCAGAACTGTCACTCGTGTTACTTCCCGTTGCAGAATCATCAGCAGTTCCTGTCGAATTACCCGACACGCTCTCTTCGGCATATACCGATACTGTCGTGGAGCTATTCGCGAGAGCTGCTCCAAGCGGCAGTGCAAAAAGCATCACCGATAAAATCAGCGATGCAATAATCCTAACTGAAAGCTTTCTTTGCATTTTCGTTTATCTCCTTTTCATTTTCTGCATGATTAACCCCGCCTTCATCAGGCGGGGTACTTGACTTTTCCTTTGTAGACAGGATGTCTGCAACCTCTTTTTCCGAAAGGCTGTTAAACAGCGCCAGTTGCTCAGGTGTAATATGTTTTTTTCTGATGATTTTCATCGCTTCTGCATCATCCGCTTCCTGTTCTAGTCTTGCCCAGTATTTCTCACGCTCGGTGTAATACTCTTTCTTTTCAGCGGCATGAATGCGGTTTTTCTTGATTGTTTCTCTTTTCATCTTCTCTCCTTAATGTCCCGGTGGTCTGCCAAATCCATAGAAATGCGATTGCCAGTACGATGTATTGATGGAAGAGTATTTGATCGGATCACCCGCATGGATCATCTGTCCATTGCCGGCATAGATACCTACATGCGTAACAGGGTTACCGGCATTATATGTACCTGTAAAAAAGATAATGTCCCCGGCTCTTGCCTCTGATGCGCTGATATGCTGACACTGGTTATATATTCCCTGTGCCGTGGTTCTCGGCATATTACAGTAACCGCTGTGGGTAAGCACATAGCATACAAAACCGGAGCAGTCGAAGCTCGTTGACGGATTGCTGCCTCCCCATACATAAGGGTATCCAAGATAGTTCTCCGCTTCTGCTATAAGCGCTGCAACATCTCCACTACCTCCCACAGGATCAGTCAATCCGTATATAGAACCATTGCCGTTTTCAAAATAGAAAAGGGGATTATAATACTCCCCGTCCGATAAGCACTCCAGATGAAGATGGCTGCCCGTCACAGCTCCGGTACTGCCGGTCTTTCCTATAACGGCTCCATGCTTTACCGTCTGGCCTGCACTGACATTCATGCTTTCAAGATGTGCATACTTGGTGGTAAAGCCAAGAGAATCTGTGATTACGATATAATTGCCGTATTCATCGTCATAAGCCGCCGTGGTCACCGTTCCGTCATGACCTGCATACACCTCTGTTCCTTCCGGTACTGCTATATCAATTCCCCTGTGGAACTGGTTATCTCCGGTAATGGGATTTTTCCGATATCCATAGTAGCTCTTTATCAGGCTGTACCAGTCAGTATCAAGCGGGGTATAAAACTGCTGAAGCGCACCATTGGTCTGCTGATATGCCGCATATAAAACGCTCGCATCATAGTTCCCGGTGAGACACTCCTCCACGATGTCCTCCAGTGGTTTCCTTGTCAGTTCCACATCAAGGATCTGCACCGTGTACTCCTCTTCCTCTTCTTCACCGTCATCATTTGTGACCGTCCGCGTCCTCGTCTCTTCCCTTGGTGTAAGAGTCAGCTCATACATTTCCTCAAATAGCGACTCGATCTCGGTATCCACCTCCGAAGCTACCACATCCACCTTTATGGCAGACAGATAATTGATCAACGTAAAAGGGTTATGTCCGATTTCCGCAAGGTTATAATTATACTCATCATAATCAGGGTAGTCTGTTTCGATATTGTCGATGGTGTTCTGCAACGCCATTTCCCTTGAGGTCATTGCTTCGTCCGATGCATCAAGCTGTGCAGGCCTGCTCTGATAGCTTCCTGCCATGGTTGCCGAAAGACCACCATTTAATATCGCAGAGCAGCTCGATATACTCGCTGATATGAGCAAAAAGAAAAGCCCGAACAGTCCTATAGTTGCAATCGCTCCTATATGCTTCCGGGCAAACTCTTCTATTTTTCTTGCCATATTCGTGGTAGTCGTTGCTGCCTTTTGTGCGTAACCAGCCGCCTGTTTTGCCTGCGTTCCCTTCTTTATTGCCTTTGCATACTCGCGCTTGATCCTTTGTTTCTGAAGCCGTTTTTGAATGGTTTTCTTCTTTACTTCGGGGTGCTCCTCCAGATATTTCTGATAACGGAATTTAACCTCCGCCTTAAACTGTTTCTTTTCCAGAGCCGCCACCTTATTTATCTTTTGGGCCTGTTCAGCTCGCTTAAACTCTCCGGCTTTGGCTATCCCCGTTTCCACTGATTCTTCTGTCTTGTGAGCAGCTTCAACCCCGGAATTGTCCTTTTCATCCTCTGAGATCTTGTCATGCACGATCCCCTGCGCCTCCATCATTGCCCTGCGGTTTGCCGCTGTTATGGGATTATCTGGCTTCGGCTTTTTGATAACCTTATTGGTCTGAAGCTCATAGGTGGTTTTCCCGGTCTTTTCATCGAAGTGCCGAACCAGCTTATATTCCTTACGCTTTGGCATTTTCTTTCTTGCCTTCTGCGCTTTTGCCTCGGCTTTTTCCGCTTTTTTCTTAAGCATATCAAGCTTCCGACTTTTCGCTGTCTCAGCACCCGCCTCTTCCACAAAGCCTGTCTTACCATGAAAATCTCCATCAGACTGGATAAAACTGTCCTTTACCCTTGCACGGCTATCATGCTGTCTGTGCTTACGGAGTGCTCTTGTTTCCTCACGCTGAGAAACATACTCGGCATTCTTTTCATCTTCATTTTCATGTTTACTGAAAAATTCCTGATTTGCTTTTCTGCTTTTTTCATCCGCTTTGGTAGTTAGATTCTGTGAAGTATTATTAAAAATCTCCTGTGCTTCACTTACTGTCTTTTGTTTTGAAGCACTACCCTTAACCCTTGTACCGCCAGGTCTTTTCGGTCCAGCCCGTTCTTTCTTAAACTCTCCGGTATCGGATTTCCCATCAAATCCTTCGGACTTTATACCGGTTGCATCAGATATGGATTTCCTTGCCGTGCTATTCTTTTTCTTTGCCATCCGAATCATCTCCCTTATCAGCAGTATGCTCCTCTTCCTCCTGAGGACGGGTATTCATGATGGCATAAGTCTTGGTATCCGTCGGGTACCGGTCTGCAAATGGAATGACCACATCATTAAAAAGAATAAGTCCGCATCCGGATTCTGAGTTTGTAACATACTGGAGCTGCTTTTCTGAAAGTCCCAGCTTATCTGCCAGGATTACCTGATCCTTCGCGTTCTGGTTGAGGAGATATACAAACTCACTATTACCGAGGATACCCTCAATCTCCTCCGAACGAAGGAAATCACCTACGTTCTGTGTAAGTCCTGTGGGAATACCGCCCCACTTTCTGAAACGTTTCCAGATCTCAACCGAATACTGTGCTGTCTGCTTATCTCTTAAAAGCAAGTGAAACTCATCACAGTAGTAACGGGTAGCAACTCTTCGCTCACGGTTACGGGAAACCCTGTTCCATACCGCATCCTGCACGATCAGCATTCCCAGCTCTTTCAGCTGCTTTCCAAGGTCTCTGATATCAAAGCAGACAATACGGTTCTGAGAGTCCACATTTGTCCTGTGGTTGAAATAATTCTGAGAGCCATGCACATATAAAACAAGGCTGTTTGCGATACGAACCGCCTTCTGCTTTGCATCAATGGCAAGCTCCTCCGATACTGCCTTATCCGGCTCATACTTTACAAGGGCATCATATAGATCCTCCAATATTGGCATCTTCTCAGGCTTGGGATCCTTGAAATACTCATCATAAATTCCCTCGATACAGCGGTCGATTATACCTTTTTCATCATTGGCAAGACCAGTCTCTCCGCCTGCGATGGCATCACAGAGCGTGATGAGGAAATCGCTCTTAAGCTTAAGAGCCTCCCTGTCATTTTTATGGGAAAGCTGTATATCCATTGGGTTCAGATAATCCTTTGAATTGGTTGCCAGCTTAACCACCTCGCCGCCAAGCGCCTTTACAAGCGGGTAATACTCGCCCTCGGGATCACAGATCAAAATATCGTCCCTTGATACAAGAAAGCTCCCAAGGATCTCACGCTTTGCAGAAAATGATTTACCGGAACCGGGCGTACCTAAGATTACGCCGTTCGGTGTACGAAGCTTCTTACGGTCTGCCATAATCATATTGTTGCTGAGGGCATTAAGCCCGTAGTAAAGCGACTGTCCCTGTTGGAACAGTTCCTGAGTATTAAATGGTACAAGAATAGCAAGGTTCTTTGTTATCAGATGCCTGCCCTCTTTTGTATCATTGATACCGATGGGAGCTGCCGCATTCATAGCCGCTTCCTGTTTGTACTGAAGATCGATCAGACGGCAGTTTGCCTGCTGTATGATTCCTGACACCCTCTGCGATACACTCTCCAGTTCTTTCTTGTTTCTTCCGAAACTGGATATCAGAATTGTTGTCCATATGAGCTTCTGATTACTGGTATTCAGATCATCCAAAAGCTCCATGGTATTCTTTTCATACAGAACAATGTCTGTGGGAAGAATATCCATATCATATCCGGCACGAACCGCTTTCTTCTGCTCGTCAATCTTCGTTTTCTGAACATCCGAAAGCGCCCTTTTCAAGAGTTTAATTGCTTCTATCGGCTCTATTGTCCTCATGTGAATGGAGATGGCAATATTACTGTCAATATCCAAAAGCCTTTTCAAAAGCTCATCATTCAGCTTCGGGGATATGATATCCAGATATTTGGTTGCTCCAAACATATGCCCCATCTTGTATCTTCCGGGGAAACGGAACTCAAAGCCCTGCGGTGCGATATAATCCTTTACACTGTTGCCGGACTCTGCCATTTCCTTAAATGAAAAACGAAAAGGCTCCATCTTATCCTGATTGAAGAATTCATACAGGACTCTTAAGCGTTCCTTTCCGTCAAGACACTTCGCATTGGTACCAAGGTTCTTGAGATTCTTAATGATATCCGCCTCCAGGCTTATGAACCTCTGCCTTGCTTCCTTGATATTCTCCGCTTCAATGCCGAATACAATATATTTGCTTTTTATGACTCCGTTATTTCCCTTTGCAGATAGTTTCTTTAACATATCCGAAAACTCCTCACGGATATCATCGAACTTGTCTCCCTGGGGAGAGATCTCAAACTGTGCCGCCAGTGTCTCCTCATTCACATGCCTGTTGAAGAGGAAAATCTGAAAGCTGATGGTAGGATCAAAATAATTGATAAGCTGTGAATACAGCCCCAGTATATCCGCTCTCTCTTCTTCATCCAGAAGTACATAATTGAGATCGTAAAACTCAATCATCTTCGTGTAATAATTCTTTCTAACCTTGCAGATGCCATCCTGATACATCTTGTCAAAGGTTATGGTCTGCTGTGTGGAAATCTGATTGCCGGACTGACCATTATTTCCGGAAAGCGTCTTTTTGAGCTTCTTAAGCTTAAGAAACTCTGCAAGGGTAAGCCCCGTGAATCTCTCAAATATCGACTTACCACCTTTCCTGGCTGGTGCTGTCTTTGCTGGCTTATTCGTCTGCTTCCCGCTTACCTTCGGCTTTGCCGTAACGCTCTTCTTTCCACTTTTTTTGCTTGCGCTCAAGAGCTTCCACCTCCTTTTCCATAGATTCTCTTTCTCTTAACTGCTCGTAGAGGTTTTCCACCTTGTACCTTCGTATCCCGGGCCGGATAAATCTCATCTCTATGACCTGCTTCAAATACTGCTCCGCAGGCACTCCGTCCTTTTCATACATTGCTATAAAGAAGAACGGGAGCATGACTGCCACCATCATGAGGGCAGCCACGTCCGTCCCGATTACCTTTCTTGTCAGAAGATAAAATGGTACTCCCACCACAGCAGCCGCTCCAAAGCAAATGACCTGACGCTTTGTAAAATTCCCAATGAATTTCGACTTGATCGCCTTCGGGTCTTTTGCCACATCAACTGCGATTGCCATGTTCTCTGTCACCTCCGATTTTTATGAAGCATGAAGGATGCTTTTTGCAAGTGAACTTGTCTTAAACAGGGAGAAGCACAGGACAACGGTATACGCCATTACCTGCCAAAGTGCCGAGTGCAGATTTGAAGCTACTGCTACAGCATTTACAAGGACTGCGTAGATTGCCACGCATACCATAATGAAAAATCCCTGGAAAGCCAGTGCTATGCATCCTTTGATATAGTTGGATCCGATGCTTCCCCACTCCCTGTTCACAAGAGTTGCAAAAGGCATCGGCGCTACCGAAACATAAAGATAGATTTCAATCATGCGCCCGTATAATATGACGGTGATCAAAACGGACATGATCTTCATACAAAAGCTGCAGAACATCGTTTCTATGCCAAGACCTATCAGCTCCCCTATCTCCATGGTTGATAGCTGTGATGAAAACATGGACTGAATCGTAGCTCCCACATCAAGCGACGTGGAACCTGTGATGGCACCCGCAGCCTCATTTACCATGTGACCGCCTACATCAAAGATCGCCATAACGATATCTGAAGTCTTGCTAAGTAGCATTACAGCTATGCAGGCCTTGAAAAGATATCTGAAGAAAAGGCTCGTATCGAATTCATGCATGTTATTCTTGTCTATTACCATCGTTATCAGTTCATAGCACAACACATAGGTTATGATGATTCCGGCAATCGGTATGATGACCGTATCTGACAGGTTCTTGATCATATTGAAAATACCTGCGTTCCATGCGCTGGGAGTCTGGCTAACCTCTCCGGCAATGGTGCCTACCTTTTCGTTCACATCGGTAAACATCCCATCGAGGTTAGACATTACCCAACCTTGCAGCATTTCCTTTATGAGTTCGGTAATCTTTTCAACGATAGTGTTCATCTATCGTGATCTACTCCTTATGAGAAGAGGGAAGTAAGCTGAGGGATCACCGTCTGGGCGATTATTACGATACCTCCGCCCGCCATCAGCTGCTTGATTCCCTGTGATTTTGCACCTGGGTTATCGTTGCCGTATCCTTCCAAAAGGTTTATAATTCCCCATACAGCAACACCTGCTCCTATGGCGGTTACGACGGTTTTAAGGGCTGTTACGCTACTAGAAAAAAATGCCATAATATCATTTAGTCGAACATGTGTCCTGTTTTATCGTGCTAACCCGTTTATTTACTGGGTTTTTACTGGGTTTTCTATCTCAGTTCTAAACTAGAATTTTGTTCATTTTCTATAAAAACTGGACAAAACAACAAAACACATGTCCATCCTCCTTCCAAAAAATGTTATTGTTTATGTTTTTAATTACTCTTGGAAGGCATAAAAATACCCTGCACCATCTATCTGTGCTGTATCGCACATATCTGATAAAATGAACGCAGGGTCTGGTTATGCCATTCCTACTTGAGGCAGATGATGATGTTTGCTTGGTAGGCGCTCATCGTCTGCTTCCTTTATAGGTGGAATCCGCATCAGGTTTGTCCGCAAGGATCCGTTTAGCTTCATCCTATGAAGTTGTAAGTGCGGTCTTGGCTCAAGTCCCGGATTTCTCCGACCTTTCGCCTTTGACCTGTTCAATTTTTCCTGTTTCGGCATCATATTCAAATGCCGCATCCATCTTGTCATCCGGCTTTACCACCGCATGGCAGAGGTTTTTGACATATTTTTCAATATCAAATTCATTTTTCTTGTCATAATCGGACAGCTTCTTGTATTGCTTATGCTGTGTTATATCGAATTTGTCTGAGAAAAAAGGTCTCACGCCTCTCAGCTGCATGATACATTTCCCACCGTCCATGACTGCTATCTCATCCTGGCTCATGAGTTCTTTCCCGGTCTTCTGATAATTCAGACCGTAGGACTGACTCGTACCTCTTGTATCTGAGGTGTTATAAAGATCAATGGTTTCCTTACCGAGGATCTCTGCCATTTCTTTCAAGGTTGTCTTTTCCTTGCCTCCCAAAAACAGGGTCGTGTCGCAGTTGCCTTCGATAGTGTCCGCATTGTCCTTATAAATTGCCTTGAGCTGGGACTTTGACTGTAAAATAATAGAAGCCGATATTTCTCGCGATCTGATGGTCGCTATCAGCTTCTCAAACTTGGGGACCTGACCGATATTTGCAAACTCGTCCAAAAGACATCGCACATGGATCGGCAGTCTCCCGTTATAAACATTGTCAGCGATCTCGCAGAGCAGATTAAAAAGCTGGGTGTACATGATACTGACAATAAAGTTAAATGTATCATCCGTATCGGAAATGATTACGAACAATGCCGTTCTTTCTATCCCCAGCTTATCAAGCTCCAGTTCATCATAACTTGTAAGCTCACGAAGCTCCGCAATATCAAATGGTGCTAATCTCGCTCCACAGCTAATAAGTATAGACTTAGCTGTCTTACCGGCGGCCAATTTGTATTTTTTATATTGGCGCACCGCAAAGTGATTCGGATTCTTCGCTTCAAGCTCGTCAAAAAGTAGATCCACTGGGTTTTTGAAGCTTTCGTCGTCCTCACGTGCCTCACTGGCATCGATCATGTCTATGAGCATCGAAAAATTCTGCTCACTTTCCGGAGCCTCATAATAGATAAAGCCGATGTATGCCGTGTATAACAGCTTCTCGGCTTTGACCCAAAAATCTTCCCCGGACTGCTGGCCCTCTCCCTTCGTATTTACTATGATCGTGTTTACCAGCTTTAAGATATCCTTCTCACTACGAATGTAGGCGAAGGGGTTATAGTGCATGGAGCGTGCAAAGTTTATTGTGTTCAGAACCTTTATTTTGTATGGCTGAAAAATGGGATTTCCTTTATCATCTTTCTTGATTTTTCCGTCATCATCGACTACCGGAATGCCCTTCTGAAGCATCTTCCCGCATTCAATCAGGACTGTGCCTTTTGGATCCGTAACTACATAGGAACTATGCATCTGCATCAGGTTCGGCTTCACGAAAAAGCGGGTCTTTCCACTACCACTACCTCCTATGACCAGGATATTCTTATTCCTGGCATATTTCGGTGAGCTTGGTCTGCCCGACATCATGAGCCGCTCCGATGCTGTTAAGATGATATTGTTCTCGAATACCGGATCCATATATGGCTCGATATCCTTGACATTTCCCCATCTTGCGGAACCATACTCCACACCGTGTCTGAACTTCTTGGCATTTTTTGCCTTGAAGTATACCACCAGGCGAAAGCCTACTCCGCAAGCCACTCCAAAAAGCAGATCCATTGGATTAAAACTTGGCAGAGGATTGGCAAAAGCCTCTCCCAACCTTGAAGCCGTATCCATAAGCCTCGGGAAGAATTCTCCTTCGACATTCCTGAACATCCATGCTGACTTATCACAACAATATCCTACGATCACATAGGGGATGCTCATGCGGATCAGCTTGTTTTTACCCGTTCCTTTCATCTTTTTCCGTATGGAATCGGGTATGTTCCTTAAATCTTTTACAATTCCATCTACTACCTTACTCATAGGCTCGGTCCCCTGTTCTTGGTTTTTTCTCTGGCACGCTCCTTGTTCATCATTTGAGTCCAGAGTTCCTTATAACGGTTAAGCCTGTTCCTTACGGATTCACGATTCTGCTTCTTTTCATTTCCATGCACAAATTCTTTGAATGCCATCGCGATCACGTCGGCATCCCTGCCCTTGAAAAAAACTACATACTTTGGCGGATCCACGGTCTTATCTTTTTTCACGGCGAAATCAACATTGTACTTTTTTGCAACACGCTCAAAAGATTTAATGTTGTTCTCTGTTATCTCCATGGTATTCGCACCCTGATCCTTACCCATGAGCTTTTTTACGGAAATCTTCCCGTGCCAATTAGCCCTTTTATTCTTAAGATGATTAAGATAGGCTATCATGGCTTTTTTCAGCACATCGGCGGTCAGTTTGGAGGTTCTGATCACAAGGGCAATAGATTTTTGTGTTACTTCTTCCTGCATCATCATCATCCTCCTGTCTTTCGTTTATCCTCTGGTTATGTTCACCGCCAGGGAGGCACCAGCAGCCTCCTAAGGTATATTTTTCTCATATCGTTCCTTTCCATCCCAATGGACTATTAATTCAAAAGATAAATCGTATATAGATTGGCAAATACTGTCCCATACTCGACCCTCAGATCATCCAACAAGAGGCACTGGAACAGAACGGCTCTTATTACATCATCATTCAGCCTGACAAGTTCTCTGTATTTGTCACCTGCCGCCTGTTGTGTATCACCATCAGCCGCATGAGCATTTCTTTCATCCCGTGCGACCATTTGTCTGTACTCAAGGCAATCCGCATAAAGAGAGCGTATCTGATATTTTCCCAAATAAAAGGCGTAGGTATCCTTGCCCTCATAGGTTTTCTTACTTTTCTCAAGCTCTTCAGCTGAGATGGAAAATGTGCAGATATCCGTTTCTATCACAGTCTTTCCATTGTAATCGGGTTTTAGCTTTCCCCCGTACCAGTTGATATGCCTGTATATTTCCTCCCTGCCAGTAATAAGTGCTGCCCTGTGAAAGTCAGTCTTTCCAAGGAAAACATCCATATAAACATTATTGGCTGAAAGGGTATCGTTCCATATAAGCTTCTTATGCTCCTTCACACGGAGCAGATACTGAAGAATATTTACAAGCCGCGCTTTGCTGTCTATTTCCCGGAAAGCTTCTGCCGGGACAATAAGATTGTTGAATTTCAAGGGTGTAGAACCTTTCTCTATTTCTTTTGCAACAAGCGTTTTCAAATCCTTTGTCATAAGCGCCTCCTTAACACAAAAAAGGGAGCAGCTTCATTCCTCTTATGAGGTCTAAAACCGCTCCCTATCGCTGTATTTACCATATTTCATTTTTCCATATATTTTCCGAACAGAATTTCTCTGTCTGTTGTCACATCAGGCTCAATCTCTATACCCAGAATATGAAGCGCCAGCCTGATCGCCTCTGCAAGTGCTTCATCAGAATTATCAAGCCTTGTGATACATACACAGTCTTCAAATTCTTTATCTTTCTGTTTGAGGATCCGTATCATTTTTATTCTTGCATTTCTGCAGAGCTGCGTCTTTGCATACTCCCACCGATATCCGTCCTTTGTATTGTAAAACGGTTTTGAAAATTCAATAACCGCATTTATACTTTTTATATAATTTGAAAGCGGAACACCGATCAGTTCCTCTTCATCTATGATAATCGTATATCCTTCCTGCGAAAGATAATATCTAAGAAGCATATCCGGGAATTCTTTTTCAAATGCTTTCCTGCATATATGACACGGCTCATTATCAATAGCCCTGTCAGCGATCTTCGCTCTCCATCTGTGACCATGATGACATTTCCACCAGACAATCCGCATGGAATTACGATGAACCGATTCAGGAGAAATCATTTTATTCCTGTCATGATCCCATTCACGTACCAGCACCGGATCTGTTGTGGCAAGGTCATTTACACCTTTTTCTACAACTCTGTCAGAGCATACCGGACAGGAAGAACCTTTTACCCTGCTGTCAATCACTGCCCGCCACTCATAACCACACACATGGCACTTCCACCAGACATTTTCTCTTGACTTCGGGAACACTTCATCTGCCCTCTTGGGCGAATTCTTCTCAGACCATTCCCTGGCAAGCTCCGGAAAATTACTGGCAAGATCATTGAAGCCTTTATATACCTTATGCCCCTCACAATACGGACACTGGCTCCCGTAATATCTGTCAGCTACCTTTGCAACCCATTCATGACCGTGGATACATTTCCACCAGACAGATTTATTGCTACAGGATAAAACCATGTCAGGCAAAAGCGGCAGGTTTTGGTCTGACCATTCCGATATAAGCTCCGGCTTCATCGTAGCAAGGTCATTAAAGCCTTTCAAAAGCTGATTGCCTGAACAATACGGGCAGTCAGCGCCATTTACCCTGTTCTTAACTATCGCCTGCCATTCGTGACCGCAGGTACCTTTCCACCATACCCGCTTTTGTGATCCGATTGTCACATCAGAAGGTCTGAGCGGAAGATTCATATTGCTCCACTGTGTAGCAAGCTGCGGACATTTCTCCGCTAATGTTTCCTTCATTCCATCACAGCCTCCCCGTTATCACCTGCACAGTTGTCACTGCCGCTTTTACTATGGCTATAATTGCCATAAATCCGCCTATGATCCCTCCGACGATGCAATCCAGGGCAATAACTCCAAGAGAACCTGCTATTCCATAATTCCTTGGAATAAGCCACAGCCACATCCTTCTGATTCCAAACGGGAATCCCACTAGAATCCAAAACAGGAAGTAGTCAAACCCTTCCGGCTTATTGCAGACAGGATAGCAGAACAGCACCATAAAGCTGATTGCAAGTAACGGTAACATGACTTTGAAAATGATCGCCGATATCCTCTCACTCATTGGCTGCCCTCCTCTGCTCATTCATCTCGATCCATTTCTCACTATACATGTCGTGATGGACAAGCTGCGTATAAAAGTTGTCTATCGTGGTCGGTGCGTTAAAGAGAGTTGCTATCATGTATTTTTTCATGTTTCGGATTTCTCCAAGGTTCTCTGATATCTTCCACATCGCATAATCAATATGGCTGGCATTCAAGGACAGGAACCGCTTTTTGATAATGCTCTGGGGATACTCTGTTCCACCAATAACCAGACTCTCTCTTTTCCCGACAACCATCTCAACAATCACCTGATACATTTCCTCATAACGGTTGTTGTACTCAGCCTTGTATCTGGGCGCATAATCGCAATAATCAATATTTTCCTTGACCTGATCTATGAGATCTTCAATCGCATCCTCATCCCATCCTGAGTTGTTCATATGCTCAGCTGCCCCTTTAGTATTATAAGAAACCTGGATAGGATTAAGATTAGGCTCTATAATATTTTTTAAATTATTATTAGTATCTATAGGTGCGGTTTTTCCTGCTTCAAGAACACGAAAAATCCCATCTCTAGAGATCGGTTTTTCATCACTCAAGACATTGGTTTTTCCTGTTTCAGAAAAAAGTTTTCCACAGTCCTCCGATTTTTTAGAGGACGATATTTCCGACTTCTTGGTTACAAAATTCTTCACATAGATGATATCCGGTTTGCCCTGTCCTCTGCGTTTTTTCTCGATAAGTCCGAAGTCTATCAGATTCTTTAGCGTGGATCTTGCTTTATCTGCACTGCATCCGTGAAGCAGCTTCTGTATGGATTCCAATGATCTTATGACATAGGTTTTTCCTGTTTCATCAACCCATCCATTCTGCCTGGAAAACGCCACCTGCTCATGGAGGAACCCATATAATACACATTCAGCCAGACCTAATTCTTCGTAGTCAGGATCCTCGAAAAATATCTTCGGTATCTTTAAGAACCGGAACTGTTCACTCTCTGCACCGGAATAGTATTCGTAATCGTACTTTGGCATCTTACATACCTCCATGCGTCTTACGGTAATCAGCAAGCAGTCTTACAATAAGACTCTCTATTTCTGCATCACTCGCTTCAGCCGGAAAATACTGCATGATAACTTCATGCTTGATGACCACATTTCTTTCCTTAATACTGGCTACTGCCAACAAGGCATGAAGTGCTTCCTTTGTGCAACTATTTTCCTGTGAGAGTCTTTTTATCTGCTGTGCCTGCGAAAGAGACGGAACAACATCATCTTCCTTCATTACTTCTAAAAGAAGAAACTGTTCATTCGGTGAGAGATATGATAATTCAACGGCCGGATTGAATTTAATCTTCTTGCTATCCACCATTTCCAATAGGTCAGGGAGCAATTCCGTTAAACGGATATATCTTTGGATAGTTCTTGCACTATCACTGTTGCCCTCACTGAGCTGATTCACACTCCATAAATTCTCGCCAACTTGGCGAGAATTATTTGCATCAGGACGTCCCGCCTTATTCTGTCGCTTTATCGCGTCAAGCTTCATTTTATATGCAAACGCCTTTTCACTCGGCAGAATCTCTTCTCTTTGAAGGTTAGCGTCCACCATCGCTATCACGGCTTCATCGTCCGTCAGATCCCTTATGATCACCGGAACCGTCTGTAATCCTACGATTTCCGCCGCATGTTTACGCCTGTGACCGGATATGACCTCGTAGCCACCCTCCGGTCGATTGCGAACCATGATTGGAACAAGAATTCCATTCTCACGGACGCTTTCAACAGTCTGCGCCATCTTTTCATCGTCTAATACCTTAAAAGGATGATTATGAAATGGGAAAAGCTCTCTAATAGGAACATCAAGCACTTGTCCTGTCTGCTCCTGATCTATGCCAAATAACGAATCCAATCCTTTAAGCTGTACTCTGTCCGGAAGAGTTTTCTTAGCAGCCATGTCCCAGCACCTCCTTCGTCAGTTCTTCAAAAGCTTTTGCAACTTTGCCCCTTGGATCATGCTTATATATACTGACTCCAAAAGCGGTACATTCCTTTGCCCTCACAGACTCCGGTATCATCACATCAAAAACTGTTATCTGGCTTCCGTATGCATCGCGGAGCTTTTCTATGATATCCTTCTCATGGTTTGTACGGGTATTTACCTTATTGATAACGATACCTTCGATCTCAAGCTTTCTGTTTAATTTCCTCTTGGTCGAACCTATAGATGTCAGAAGCTGCTGAAGCCCTGCCATTGAAAGATAAGATGCTTCTACTGGTATGATTACAGAATCCGCCGCAGTCAGTACATTGATTGTTACCAGATTGAGGCTGGGTGAACAATCAATCAAAATATAATCGTATTCATCCCTGACGCTTGATACGAAAGCATCCAAAAGATGCTCCCTGCTCAAAGCGTTCATGATCATATAATCCATCCCGGCAAGCTTTATATTGCACGGCATGATATCCACGCCCTCACCGTTATGGAGAATATACTCCTCAGAATCTATTGGAGTCTCATTTATCTCTCGCTCGATGAAAGACGCCAATGTATTTTCCAATTCATCCGCATTATCAACTCCAAGACTTGATGTAAGATTACCCTGGGGATCAGTGTCGATTACAAGTACCCTTTTGTCCTTCATAGCAAGGCCAACGCCAAGATTACTTGCCAGCGCTGTTTTCCCGACTCCCCCTTTTTGATTAGCTACTGCGATTACTTTTGCCATAACCGTTCCTCCTAGTTCCTTTTTTATCTGTTGCCCTGCCTGTTGCGGGCTTCTATTCTTGTTCTTTTGTCAACATCCGAGAAAACCCGGAAAATCTTGTTTGTTCCCTTATTTTTCAAGGGCTTCGATTGACTTGTGACCTGGTACACCTTGTCCTTTTCCATGTGCTCCAGATAAGCTTTAAGCTCGTAGGTCGATCCCGAAACTCTTACTTTTAACATACTCTTTCATTCCTCCTCTGATTGGGTATAAAATCTGTCTCATTTCGGGAACGGTTATTCTCATAATCGCTCTACCTGCACCTATCGCTGTACTTGTTGCCATGGCACATCCTCCTTTGTGAAATAATTTTGACCATAACGAAAAAGGACACCTTCTAAGATTTCTCTTGGAAAATGTCCTTGTCGTGCTAAATTATTAAACTTGTGAGAATGTATTTGGGATGATTTTACGCACTATAACGCATTATCAATCCCTATTTTGTTGCAAAATTGTTGCAAATTGCTTTCTTGAATCCTTGAAAGCCTTGAAAATACTGGCTTTCTTTAGTTCACGCTTTTGAGTGTCGGGAATAATAACACATCTCTTATAGCAGCACTGTCAGTGAGAAGCATTACCAAACGATCGATTCCATAACCAATACCTCCGGTAGGCGGCATACCAATTTCCATAGCGTGAAGGAAGTCTTCATCTGTATGGTTTGCTTCCTCATCGCCGGCTTCTGCAAGTGCATCCTGAGCCTTGAAACGCTCTCTCTGATCGATAGGATCATTAAGCTCGGAGTAAGCATTACACATCTCACGTCCGTAGATATAAAGCTCGAAACGTTCAACCTTTGAAGGGTCTGATGGCTTCTTCTTTGTAAGAGGTGAGATCTCAACCGGGTGATCCATGATGAAAGTAGGCTGGATCATCTTCTCTTCACAGAATGTCTCGAAGAAGAGGTTCTCGATGTCACCGATCTTGTGGTGATCCTCAAATTCAATGTGGTTCTTCTTTGCAAGTTCGCGGGCCTCTTCAAGTGTCTTTACTGTATCGAAATCGATACCACTCTCTTCCTTGATGGCCTCTGTCATGGTGAGACGACGGAATGGCTTTCCAAGGTCAATTTCTGTTCCCTGGTATGTGATGGTGGTTGAGCCGCAAACCTTCTCTGCAAGGTAACGGAACATTGACTCTGTAAGCTCCATCATGCCTTCATAGTCTGTGTATGCCTGGTAAAGCTCCATAAGAGTGAACTCAGGGTTGTGACGGGTATCTACACCCTCATTACGGAATACACGGCCGATCTCGAATACTCTCTCCAGGCCACCGATGATAAGTCTCTTAAGGTAAAGCTCAAGAGATATACGGAGCTTAACATCTTCATCCAGAGCATTGTAATGTGTCTCGAATGGACGTGCAGCTGCACCGCCGGCATTGGAAACCAGCATGGGAGTCTCAACCTCCATAAAGTCACGTCCTGCAAGGAAATTACGGATCTCGCTGATAATCTGGGAACGCTTGATAAATACCTTCTTTGACTCCTCACTCATGATGAGGTCTACATATCGCTGTCTGTATCTTGTGTCAGTATCCTGAATACCATGGAACTTCTCAGGAAGGGGATAAAGCGACTTTGAAAGGAGTGTCAGCTTCTCAGCGTGAACAGATGTTTCACCTGTCTTTGTTTTAAATACATATCCCTCGATGCCGATGATATCACCGATATCAAGCTTCTTGAATGCCTTATACTCATCCTCACCGATGCCATCACGTGATACATAAGCCTGAATCCTGCCCTGCTTGTCCTGAAGGTGTACAAATGAAGCCTTACCCATAACACGCTTCAGCATGATACGACCTGCGATAGCTACATGCTGGTTCTCAAGAGCCTCAAAATTATCTTTGATCTCCTCTGAATGATGTGTCTGATCGAACTTGGTTATCTGAAAAGGATCCTGTCCTGCTGACTGAAGCTCTGCAAGCTTGTCAAGACGTGCCTGTACGATGTGATTGGTGTCCAGAGCCTCCTGATTCTCCTGATTGTTCTGCTGATTCTCTGCCATTCTTTTCTCCTTGAACTTTGATCTATTATGCTAATGAAGACGGCCGGGTCATATTCACCCTGCCGTCTGTGATATTAAACTTCCGATTCCTCTGTGTGACAGAAGGAATAAAAAGACTTTAAGTAGATTTCTTATTCTGCTTCGTGACGGGAAACCTCAAGTACTTTAAACTTGAGAACACCGGCTTCTGTCTCAACCTCAACCTCATCACCTGCTACGTGATGAAGGAGTGCATGTCCTACAGGAGACTCATTTGAAATCTTTCCTTCAAGGCTGTTGGCCTCTGATGAACCTACTATGAAATATGTTACCTCTTCATCAAACTCTTCATCCAGGAGTACTACGCGGCAGCCAACATTGATCTCGCCTTCAACGGAATCATCAACAACCTCTACATTTTTAAGAAGAGCCTCAAGCTCAACGATTCTTGCCTCGATATCACGCTGCTCATCCTTAGCTGCATCATACTCGGCATTCTCTGAAAGATCACCCTGCTCTCTTGCTTCCTTGATCTTGGCAGCGATTTCCTGTCTGCGGTTTACCTTGAGATCATGAAGCTCAGCCTCATATTTGTTGAGACCTGCACGTGTGAGTAAATTCTTTTTAACTACCTGCTCTTCTGCCATGTTTTACATAGCTCCTTTCACATATATTGCTGTCGGAAAGACCCGGCAAACTGTTATCATAAAAATTTGTACATATGTCAAATTTGAATGCTTCTTTTACAACTGGTGATTTTATACATTAATGGCTAGTTTGTCAACAATCTCAAAGAGTTTTTCGATACTGCCGGCTGTGTTGATTTCTGCTCTCAGCTTTGATGATTTAGGCTGCCCTTCCGTATACCATGAGATATGCTTACGCATCTCCCTGATGGTGGTGTACTCGCCCTTGATTTCCTTCATAAGTTCAGTGTGCCGGTGGATCATTTCGATGATCTCTGATATGGTTGGCTTCGGAAGTAGTTCACCGGTCTCAAGGTAATGCACAGTCCTTTTTATGAGCCATGGGTTACCCTGTGCACCTCTTGCCAGAGCTACTCCGTCGCAGCCGGTTTCTTCTATCATCCTTTTCGCGTCCTCAGGCTCGAATAAGTCTCCGTTTCCGAATACAGGTATCTTTACGGCCTCCTTGACACGTCTTATAACGTCCCAGTCAGCTTTTCCCGCGTACATCTGGGACCTGGTCCTTCCATGTACCGTGACAGCTGAAACACCTGCACTTTCGGCCATTTTTGCGAATTCCACTGCCGTATCATCTTCTTTTGCAAAACCTTTTCTGAATTTGACGGTTATGGGGGTGTGGCATTTCTTTACCATCCGGCTTAATATCTCATAAGCCAGATCAGGGTGGTTCATGAGATCGCTGCCTTCATGGTTACTGACGATCTTACCCACAGGACACCCCATGTTCACGTCAATGATTTCGAACCGGTCTTCTATCTGATGGGCAATATCAGACATTATCTCCGGGTCTGATCCGAAAAGCTGTACCGCAACGGGATTTCCGTCTCCGCCCCGGGTCATGAGCTCCTCGGTGTTTTTGTTCTTATATAATATGGCCTTGGCGCTTACCATTTCTGTCACTGTAAGACCGGCTCCCATTTCATGGCAAAGGGTTCTGAAGGGTAGGTCTGTGACGCCGGCCATTGGCGCCATGTAAACATTATTCTTTAATTCTATATTTCCTATATGCATTAGTAGTCTTTCTATCAATTTACAGTTACAAGGGGAAAATGCCATCAGATTGCGCTAATTGGGAACGTCAGCCCATTCAAACTCGCATCGCGAGGGCTGACGCTGCATGACAGATTCTTTCGGAATCTGCCACAAATCGCGCAGGCATTTTCGTTTATTTCGGCAGAGCCGAAACCAGCCTCGCCGGCTGGGCGGCATCAGCTTTCTCCGAAAGCTGATCAATCACCAAATAGCGTATGATAGGCGTTCTGTTCTGCGTCAGGGTCGTCGGGGTGTACCGGCATATCCCAGGAACCTGTCTTTTTGATGGTGCCCTGCTCTTCCTCGCTGACAATGGTCTGATCCATATCGGTATCATCGCCGTAGAAGCTCTGCATCTCTTCCGCAGTGGCCTGTCTGACCTCTGCGATACCTTCGGGATTGTTTAAACCTGACTCTCCCTTAAGGTCCTCATCGGTTATCTCAACATCTTCTCCGCCTCTTTTGGCGTTTCCACGAAGTGTTTGCAGGGCTGTGTAGTAGGCTTCCAGCTTCGAAAACAGGGGTTCATATATTTCGGCAAGCTCGTCTATTTTCTTTCTTGAGTTATCTTCATCAAAAAGGCTGTCACCGTCTTCATGCATGGATTTAAGCACCAGCTTGTCATTCCTGTTAAACTCCATCAGGAAGATGCCGCCTATCTCTTCTGTATAACCTACTGAAATGATCTTCAGTTCCTTCTTCACATCCTCCGGAAGATTGTTGTAATCCGGATTCAAAAAGAACTTCTGATTATAGGTATTAGCCGCACAAAGGACGATATTGCTGCCTTCAAGGTTTTCTTTATTATTATAATCTGCCATAAAATATCCTTCCGTGTGCCACCGGGGACGGTTCTCGCCGGCGAGAACCGTCCCCGGTGGATAACTTATATAAGATGTGTAGCACGCATGATAACACAAGTTTAGAATGCTTTCAAGAAGGTGGATTGGCGGTTAACAAAAAAGATGTGGCTTCATAAGTGAAACCACATCTTTGAAATGATTATCTTACGAGAAGATTTGCAATCCTGTACTGATCCTCAGGGATGTCCTTCTTCATCTGGAGTGCTTCCTGGATATCGAAATCCACGAACTCACCGTGCTTATAGGCGACGACTCTGTTTGACTTACCGTCGCGAAGGAGCTCTGCTGCTCTTGCACCCATCATGGATGCATAGTAACGATCCTTACAGGTCGGTGAACCACCACGCTGGATATGTCCGAGGATGGTTGCTCTGGTCTCGATTCCTGTAGCAGCCTCGATACGCTTAGCCATGGATGTGCTGTGTCCGATACCCTCGGCATTGATGATGATGTAGTGCTTCTTTCCTCTCTTACGAGCCTCAATGATACGATTGATGATCGCCTGCTCATCTCCATCGTAACGCTCCGGAATCAGGATCTCCTCTGCACCGTTTGCCACACCGCACCACATAGCGATATATCCGGCTCTTCTGCCCATAACCTCTATGATAGAACAACGCTCATGGGAAGTAGAAGTATCTCTGAGCTTATCGATAGCTTCCATTGCTGTATTGATGGCTGTATCAAAACCGATGGTATAATCTGTACATGCTATATCAAGGTCGATAGTTCCTGGACAGCCTATGGTGTTAATGCCGAGAGCTGAAAGCTTTCCGGCACCTCTGAAGGATCCGTCTCCGCCGATTACTACGATTCCGTCGATTCCGTGTTTTCTGCAGACCTCTGCACCACGCTGCTGACCTTCAGGTGTTGTGAACTCCTGGCATCTCGCTGTATAAAGAATAGTTCCGCCACGGCTGATGGTATCGGAAACGGATGTGGTATCCATATCCACGATTTCTTCCTGAAGAAGTCCCGCATAACCTCTCATGATTCCTTTTACCTTGAGACCTTCATGGATTGCGGTTCTTACAACAGATCTTACACAGGCATTCATGCCCGGTGCATCGCCTCCTGATGTCAAAACTCCGATTGTTTTCACAGCTTTAGCAGCCATAGTAGTTCCTCCGTATTTGAGAAGATTCTTCTGAATCAGTCCGAAAGATGCTTCAGACTTAAAACAGAACTTATCATAATTATTTTTTATTAAATTAAATACTCTAAACTGAGACTATATATTAGTTTAATTTTGTATTTTTTTCAATACTTTATATGTAACTTTGACATTTTTTTCACTAAGTAAGCTGTAAAGTGTTGTTAATAGTGCATCATTCACATTAACAGACTGCTTCCGGTTTAGTTTCTTTACAGCCTTTTCTTTTTTCAGATATACAGAAACCTGGTCAAGGCCCTTATATTCCGAAAGTATTCGGTCTACCTGAGGCGCAAGTTTCAGGTAACTGTCTTTATCCTCAAACTGAAGCCAGAGCTCTTTCGGCGCCTCCTCAAAGGTGTAAATGTTGTTGGCGATAAGCTTGGCATTGGCATCATCTGAGATATCAACGGAACCAAAGATAAAGACCTTGTTGTCAGGCCGGATAAGCTCACGCTTTTTCTGATAGGTGTTTGGAAATACCACCACATCAATAGTACCGACCATATCTTCTATTTCTATAAATGCCATCTGCTGCTGTTTGCTGGTAATCTTGTTTTTTATACCGGTGATTATGCCGCCTACTGTCACCTGCTGTTTATCCCTGAGAGGCTCCCGGTCTGTCTGTGCCTCCCGGTTAAATGAAAGACTGGTGGCAGTGATATTGGCATTCATTACCTCTCGGAATTCATCCAGTGGGTGTCCGCTGAGATAAAAACCGAGGGCCTCCTTCTCGAACTGGAGTATCTCTGAAAGATCGAATTCAGGAAGCTTCGGCATGGTTATCCTGAATTCTTCCGCATCCTTACTGTCCTCCCCCAGTAGGTCTGCCAATGTCATCTGCCCTGCCATGGAGCTGTTCTTTTCCTTGGCTTTATTCTCGAGGATCATAGGAAGCACGATCATCTTCTGCCTTCTGTTTCCCGGGAATTCATCAGTCCCGCCGGCCTGTATAAAGTACTCTATGGCTCTTTTGTTAATGCCTTTGGCCGAGGCTCTCGTGACAAAATCTTCAAAATCTTTAAATGGACCGTGCTGATTTCTCTCGGTGATGATCTGAATGGCGGCAGAACGTCCCACACCCTTTACAGCACTGAGACCGTATCTTATGGCTCCATCCTTGACGGAGAAACCAACCTCCGCATGGTTCACATCCGGGGGCAGTATCCTGATGCCGAAGGACTTTACAACATCTATGTACTCTGCGGTTTTTGACATATTGTCCATAAAGGAGGTCATGAGAGCCGCATAAAACTCTGCCGGATAGTAGCAGCGGAGGAACGCAGTTTGATAAGCCACAACCGCGTAGCAGGCTGCATGGGACTTGTTGAAGGCATACTTCGCGAAGTCGATCATTTCATCATAGATTCGGTTTGCGATTTCTTCACTGATGCCGTTTGCTATGCAGCCGGGGATATTTTCCTCTTTATTTCCGTAAACAAAATTCTTCCGTTCCTTTTCCATGACGGAAGTCTTCTTTTTACTCATGGCACGACGAACCAGATCGGATCTTCCCATGGAATAACCGGCCAGATCCCGGACGATCTGCATTACCTGCTCTTGGTATACGATGCATCCATAGGTGTTCTCAAGTATGGGCTTAACCTCCGGGCAGTCATAGCTTATATTGTCAGGGTCTGTTTTTCCTTTGATGTACTTGGGAATGAAATCCATGGGGCCCGGTCTGTAAAGAGCCACACCCGCTATGATGTCCTCTATGTTTTGAGGTTTAAGCTCCTTCATAAAATTCTTCATTCCCGTGGATTCCAACTGGAACACGCCCTCGCATTTGCCCTGGGAGATCATCTTGTAAACCTTGGGATCGGTATAATCGATCTTATCTATGTCGAGATTCACCCCGTAGGATTCATTAACATACCTGACCGCATCCTTTATAACCGTAAGGGTTCTGAGTCCCAGGAAATCCATCTTGAGAAGTCCCAGCTCCTCAATGGTGGTCATGGTGAACTGAGTGGTGATGGAGCCGTCGGAGCCTCTTGACAGAGGTACGTAATTCACAACCGGCTTTCCCGAGATAACCACTCCCGCCGCATGCATGGAGCTGTGCCTGGGAAGTCCCTCCAGACGCTTACTCATGGAAATGATACGATGTGTCTCTTCATCGGATTCATACATTGACTTTAACTCCGGGTTCATTTCCAGAGCTTTATCAAGGGTAATGTTCAGCTCGTTAGGTACCAGCTTCGCGATAAGGTCGCACTTTGCGTAAGGCACATCCAGAACACGTCCCACGTCGCGGATAACTCCCCTTGCCGCAAGGGTACCGAAGGTTACGATCTGGGAAACGCAGTCCTTTCCATACTTCTCTGTCACATAATCTATGACATCCTGTCTTCGCTCATATTCGAAGTCCACATCCACATCGGGCATAGTCACACGTTCCGGATTCAGGAAACGCTCAAATATGAGATTGTATCTCATGGGGTCGATGTCGGTAATGCCTATGGCGTAGGCAACGATGGAGCCGGCAGCCGAGCCTCTTCCGGGACCTACGGAAATGTCATGGGTTTTGGCATAATGGATGTAATCCCAAACGATAAGGAAGTAGTCAACAAAGCCCATGGATCTTATGGTGTCAAGCTCGTATCTGAGTCTGTCCTCATACTTTGAAGCCTCCGCTCCGTAACGTTCCACCATGCCCTTCTCGCAAAGTTCTGTAAGGAAGCTCACGGGGGTATAGCCCTCCGGAACCTCATACTTAGGAAGATGATAATGTCCGAACTCGATCTCAACATTACACCTTTCGGCAATTTTGTGAGTATTCTCCAGGGCTTCCTTTGCATAAGGAAAAAGCGTCTGCATCTCCTCTTCCGACTTTATATAGAACTGTCCTCCGGGATATCTCATTCTGTCCTCATCGGACACTTTTTTTCCGGTCTGAAGGCACAGAAGGATATCATGAGCTTCGGCATCGGACTTATAGGTATAATGTATATCATTGGTGGCAACCAGAGGTATGCCGGTTTCTTCATGAAGACGGAGGATTCCTGCATTAACCTTTTTCTGCTCAGGATATCCGTGATCCTGAAGCTCCAGGAAAAAGTTGTCACGCCCGAAAATCTCTACATAATGAAGAGCCGCAGCCTTTGCTTCATCATAAAGATCCCTGGTGAGATTTTTCGAAACCTCTCCCGCAAGGCAGGCCGAAAGTGCGATGATCCCTTCGTGGAATTCTTCAAGGGTCTCAAAATCAACTCTCGGCTTATAGTAGTAACCGTCTGTGAAGCCACGGGACACGATCTTCATGAGATTTGAGTAACCAAGGTTATTTTCCGCAAGAAGCACCAGGTGATAATATCTATCGTCTCCCTTCCCGACTTCTCTGTCAAATCTTGAACCGGAAGTCAGATAAATCTCACAGCCAAGTATAGGCTTGATGCCCTGTTTTTTTGCTTCTTTATAAAAATCTATGACTCCGTACATAACGCCATGGTCAGTGATGGCCATGGAATCCATCCCCAGCTCCTTACATCGGGCTATCATTTCAGGGATTCTTCCCGCTCCGTCCAAAAGACTGTAGGATGTATGTACATGTAAATGTGTAAAAGCCATTTTAATCTCCTATTGCTGAATGCTTCTTTTGAAAAACAAATACATCATACCACACATGGCGCAAATTTAGAATATTTGTTCTGAATAAAAACATCCAACGGGAGCTGTCCACAGTGGATCGAACCGTCCTCCCGGCGGGAACCATTCCTCTCGGTGAGAGCCGTCCCCGGTGGAACGAACCGTCCCTCCCGGTGAGAACCGTCCCCGGTGGATCGAACCATTCCTCTCGGTGAGAGCCGTCCCCGGTGGAACGAACCGTCCCTCCCGGTGAGAACCGTCCCCGGTGGATCGAACCATTCCTCTCGGTGAGAGCCGTCCCCGGTGGAACGAACCGTCCCTCCCGGTGAGAACCGTCCCCGGTGGATCGAACCGTCCCTCCCGGTGAGAACCGTCCCCGGTGGATCGAACCGTCCCTCTCGGTGAGAACCGTCCCTCCCGGATAGCCTGAGAAAATAAAAGGGAGCTACCCTTCAGATGATGATCATCTAAAACGATAGCCCCCTTGAGCATTTTACTATTTATGTTTATTAAACTGCTTCGCCCTTGAGATAATGTGCGAGAGCTTCTACAGCTGCATCCTCATCTGAACCTTCAGCGGAAATAACGATCTCCTGACCATTGTTTACTCCGAGTGCCATCATGCCCATGATTGACTTGGCATTAACCTTTCTTGGACCGTCGGCCATATATATACGTGACTCATATCTGCTGGCGATCTGTACAAGCATAGCCACAGGGTGGTCATCAGATTTCTTTGGTAAATTAACTACTACGTTTGTGTCCTTCATCATTGTCCTCCATGAAGATCAGCTAATGTGAGCAATGAATACCGGGATTCCCCCTTGCATTGCAATTAACAAAAAACTCAACTTCTTTTCATACTCTCGGCGGTCTTTCTACGTAAGGAATCAGCGATTTTTGCAATCTTTCTCATACGGTGATTGGCTCCGCTCTTTCCAATGGGTTCACTGAGTCTTTCTGCCAGTTCCGAAAGAGAAGCATTGGGGTCTTCCAACCTCTTTTCAGCTATCTCTCTGAGTCCCGGATCTATATTCTTAAGTCCCAGCTCCCTTTCGATAAGTTCGATGTCAGAAACCTGTCTGATGCCTGCAGAAACTGTTCTCTGCAGATTGGCTGTCTCACAGTTGACGCGTCTGTTGACCTTTTCACTGACTTCCTTGAGTATACGTACATTTTCAAATTCCATAAGACCGTCAACAGCACCCATGAGATTGAGAACATCGGATATCTGTTCGGCATCCTTCAGGTAAACCACCAGATGACCGTTTCTTTCCATAATCCTTGGTTCAAGTTGAAATGCACATAATCCGTCCGAAATCCGGTCAGCGTCTTCTGCACCATCACAGACAAACTCCAAATGATAATCTTTTTTTGGATCTGTAACCGAACCGGAATTTAAAAAACATTCTCTTATGTAAGAGCGGGTTTTCAAATCCCTTGAATCGACGCTACCAATATTAATTACTTTTTCATAAGCTGTAAAGTCTTTTTTCCGTAACTCATCCTTTACCCGGCTTGAAAAAGATATTTTGTTTTTAGATTGTTCCATTCTGAATCTCCCGGGTTTGAAAAAAGTATCAAAAACGGTAATCAAAAACCAGTCATATTGTTAAAACTCGACAAAGACATTGGATACAAAATTCTTTATGGGTATATCCATAAAAATATTACATAGGAAAATGTCTAAAATTCATACATATTGTCTGAATGTCTATTTGCTTATATCCCTGTGATCGATACGTATGCCATAATCCGCTGATTTACTCAGGCTTTGGTATAAAAGCTCCGCTATGGTAACGGAACGGTGTTTTCCGCCGGTGCAGCCGATACTGATAACCAGCTGGTTTTTTCCTTCTTCTATATAATGAGGAATAAGGAAGTTTACCATATCATTCAATTTTTTCAGAAATTCATCTGCTACCCCATCCTTTTGAACAAAATCCTTTATACACTGCTCAAGTCCCGTATGAGTCTTAAGCTCCTGAACATAATAGGGATTGGGCAGGAATCTCACATCAAAAAGCAGGTCGGAATCCTCCGGGATACCGTACTTGAAACCAAAGCTTAATATGGTCACCTGAAGATTCTCATAAGCCCTGTTCTTTTCAAATATATCGGCAAGCTGAGCTCTGAGCTCCTTTGTAAGTAAGCGGGTAGTGTCAATGATGAAACCGGCATTTTCCTTCAGCCAGTCCATCTCCTGACGTTCAGCCTCGATTCCGGTCTCTACTCTTCCATCCTTACTGAGAGGGTGGGCACGTCTTGTTTCTTTAAAACGCTTTAAAAGTGTTTCGTCCGATGCATCAAGAAAAACTACCTCATAATCCACATTTCCTTTGATGTCCCATTCATCAAAGATTTCCTTAAGCAAAGGAAGATCCTTTCCGGAACGTACATCTATGCCGAGAGCAGCCTTGGTGATCTGCTCATTACCGTCAGTGATCAGCTCTGCAAATTTATCCACAAGAGGGATGGGCAGATTGTCAACGCAGTAGTACCCCATGTCCTCAAGAGATTTAAGGGCAATGGTTTTTCCTGCACCACTCATGCCTGTAACTATCAGAAGTTTCCCCATATTTTAACCTCCGGAGTGAGTTCTACACCCTGTTCCAAAAGTACTCTTTTACGTATCTCGCAGATAAGCCAGTAAATATCGGCTGCTCTTGCGGTTCCGTCATTGATCACAAATCCGCAATGCTTTGCGCTTACCATGGCACCGCCGTGTTTATAGCCTCTTAAACCGCAGTCTTCGATCAGCTTTCCGGCAAAGTGTCCTTCAGGTCTCTTGAAGGTGGAGCCGGCTGAGGCCTTATCTATAGGCTGCTTGTCCTTACGCCTCTGCTGGTAGTCCGCCATCAAGGCATTAATCTCCTTCTTATCTCCCTTTTTAAGTGCAAATGTTGCCGACACCACAACATATTCCTTCTCGGGAACGATGCTGTAACGGTAGCCGAGCTTAAGCTCCCCTGGAGTAAGTGTCAGAAGCTTTCCTTCCTTTGTGATAACGTCAACTGACTTGAGAATATCTATCATTTCGGTGCCGTAGGCTCCGGCGTTCATGGTCACCGCACCTCCTACAGTTCCGGGAATTCCTCTCAGGGCTTCCATTCCGGTGAGACTGTTATCGGCAGCAAACTGAGCAGCTTTACCGATGAGAGTGCCGGCCATAACCTTAAGGAGGTAAACATTGGCATCCTTTTCTTCGGTGGATTTGTCTGATTTTTTTCGGTCTGGATCTGTGGCTCCGGATTTGGTTTTCTTACCGGATTTTTCGATGGTTGCATAGATGCCTGAGTTTATTCCGGAAGATGCAGTCACTGTGCACTGTTTATCAGCACAGGATGTCTCCGGATCCTGACCCTCAACAGTGAGCGTCAATCCCTCCAGTGTCTTTCCGATCTCCACAACAATGGTATCCACGCCTTCGTCGCTTACAAGAAGATTTGTTCCGTTACCGATGATCTTGTAAGGAAGCTTTTCCTCATAGAGAAACTCTATAAGCTTCCGGAGCTCATAATCGTCCTCCGGAATAACATATACCTTTGCAGGACCTCCTACACGAAAACTTGTGTGCTTCTTCAGAGGCTCATTTTTCAAAACTTTCATTCAATATTTTCCTTATTCATTGTTTTTCATATTTGCGGTTACACGCTCGTAAAGCACCTGTGCCGCATTGTAACCCATCTTCTTTGCACGATTGTTAACGGCTGCACATTCTACTATGATGGCAACATTACGTCCGGGACGAACCGGGATATCATAGCATATAACCTTGTTGCCAAGGAACTCTGTGTAATTGTCCTTAAGTCCCAGTCTGTCGTAGTCCTTGTCCTTTGACCACTCTGCAAGCTTTATGACCATGTCAATGTTCTGGGTATCCATAACAGACTGAACACCAAACATTTGCATAACGTCTATGATGCCAATGCCTCGAAGCTCGATGAAATGTCTTGTGATATCGGGAGCAGAACCTACCAGTGTTTCGTCGCTTACTTTTCTTAACTCTACAACGTCATCAGATACAAGTCTGTGTCCTCTTTTGATGAGCTCAAGGGCTGCTTCGGACTTACCGATTCCTGAGTCACCCATAATGAGAACACCTTCGCCGTAAACATCAACCAGAACTCCGTGAACAGAAATCATCGGAGCCATCTTTACCTTGAGAAAACTGATGATCTCAGCTTCAAGCTCAGTCGTAGGCTTTGAAGACTGCAAAAGAGGTATCCTTGCGGTGCGGCAGGCATCTACCATGCAGCTGTCAGGAACGATATCTCTTGCGTAAATGATACAAGGTATCGGGAATTTTGTAATGGCGTCATACTTCGCTCTTCTCTGAGGTGCCTCGAAAGTCATGAGGTAAGCATTCTCAACATTACCGATAAGCTGAACGCGCTCTGAATCGAACTGATCAAAAAATCCCGCAAGCTGTAAAGCCGGGCGGTTAACATTGGGTATGGTAATGTATATATTATCTGTGTTAATCTCGGGAGTGAGATTCACAAGCTTCACTCTGTTTATTAGATCGGTTACACTGACTTTGTCTTCACTTGTCATAGGAGACCTCCAAATTTTAGAAATATGATATGATTGTAATTAATTGTAATATCCGATAACGGACTGCTTTGAATTCACTCTCCACAGTCCCACTCATTTAAGTATATTTTGACGACAGGGAAAAATCAACTTGAAGCGACAGGTAAATAGTCCTATGATTTGATATACTGATTGTAAAGTGAATGCCGTGGGCATCCATTAATGAATGGGGAGCCTCGGCTTAAGAATCCGATAATGAATACACAGTTATCCACCGGGGACGGTTCTCGCCGGCGAGAACCGTCCCCGGTGGATAACTGCCGGAGCTGTGATTTAAAATATAGAATTATTTTTGGGAGTTACATATGATTTCAAGACGATCTCCAATCGGAGTTTTTGACTCCGGCGTTGGCGGCATTTCGGTGCTTCGGATATTGAAACACGACATGCCAAATGAAGATTTTATATTTTACGGGGACAGCATCAATGCACCCTACGGCGATAAAAGTGAAGAACGGATAAGAGAAATGTGCGACGACAGCATTCGCTTCCTGTTTGATCACGGAGCAAAAGCCATAGTCATCGCCTGCAACACAGCCACATCTGCGGCAGCAACCTATCTCAGAGAAAAATATAAAGATGCTATAATAGTCGCCATGGAGCCTGCGGTAAAACCTGCAGTGGATAAAGCTGTTAATGCTTATCCCCACGTTCTGGTGCTGGCAACCAACTCCACAATCCACGGAGAGCGACTCCACCATCTTATAGGAAGATTCAGCGAGAATGCCGACATCTACCCCGTTGCGGCTCCCGGAATAGTCCCTCTGGTGGAAGCAGGCAAAGAAAACTCCCCCGAGATCGATGCTTACCTGAAGGACCTGTTACAGCCCTTCCGCAAAAAAGAAGACGGAGGCGGAGGCCAAATAGTAGACAGCGTCGTCCTCGGCTGCACCCACTTCCCCTTCGTAACCGACAGAATCCGTGAAGCCCTTGGCTACGACGTAGTCTTTCATGACGGAGCCTACGGCACCTCCCGTGAAACCCGCCGCCGCCTTCGCGAAGCCAACCTCCTCACCGACAGCACCACCCCCGGCAAAGTCACACTCTACTCCACCGCACAAACGCCCGACCCTACAGCTTTGCCGCAACGCCTCCTCGAACTACCGTTCGAATATCGGCCATAAGCAATATTGTTACCAGCCGAAACATATGTCCCGACATTTGTTTCGCTTTTTGAAACAAATTATACTTAAAGGTAACAGTTCAGCCGGCAATGGTTCGCGAAGACCGTGGTCGACTTTTTTCCCCACCATCTGGAGTTATTGGAACCACTGATTGACCTTAAAACTCAGAATTCAGAATATAAGTCAATGTAATCTGCCATTTTTTTTTTCTTAAATCCTGATTACCTGAAATTGAGTCAATATAACCTGCCATTCAGGATGACCCAAATCCTGATTACCTGAAATTGAGTCAATATAACCTGCCATTCAGGATGACCCAAATCCTGATTACCTGAAATTAGGTCATTATAACCTGCCATTCAGGATGACTCAAATGCTGGTAACCGGAATATGGGTCAATGTAATGCCTTGTTCACTGCGAAAATAAGGCATCCTGGCTGAACTGTTACACACTTAAAGATAAATATTACTACCGCCTTTCAATACCACTTGAAATGAAAATAAAAACATGTTATAGTACTACGGTATTTTGAAAACTAATTGCGAATAAGGTGGTGAAGATTTATGAAAATCGCACTTGTAATCATATTTTGTATCATTGGCGTAGCACTTTCAGCTATCATTCTTATGCAGGAAGGCAAGAGTGCAGGACTTGGAGCTATTTCAGGAATGGCTGAGTCATACTGGTCAAAGAATAAAGGACGTTCCATCGAAGGCGGACTCGAGAAGTTCACAAAGATCGCTGCAGCTTTATTTTTCCTCATCGCTCTGGTACTTGATATCATCTGGTGATCGTTTTTATAAGATCTCAAAAAGATTGAACTATAAGTTTAGTGACAGTTATCTCACACCTGCATACAATTAGGTATGCAGGTTTTTTTCTGCATAAGTTCGGTATCAATACAGCAATGTGTTGATCTGCTACAGGCTTTCGAATTCAACTCTGCATGTAGCGTCAGCCCTCGCGTTAAAGGACTGTCGTTTCAAGGACTTATGCTTCTATTTCGACGGATCACAGAATCCGGACAAGGAGTTTATATGCAGGATTATCAAAAGGAAAAGCTTGCAAAGCTGATAGTGGATTTAGTCAAAGATAAAATCTATCAGCCCATGAAAGCTAAAGAAATGGCCATGCTTCTGGGGATACCGAAACCTGAAAGAAGGGATTTCCAGGAAGTTCTGGACAGACTGGTATCTACCGGAAAGATCGGTATATCACAAAAAGGAAGATACGGACGTACGGAGAATTTCACTCATGTAGGTACGTTTATAGCAAACCAGAGAGGTTTTGGCTTTGTAAGTCTCGAAGGACATGAGGATGAGGATGACATTTTCATTCCCGCTGATTTCACCGGGGATGCCCTGGATGGAGACAGAGTCAGGATCATCATCACAAGAAATCCGGACAGCAGTCATCGTTCCGAGGGACATGTAACTCAGATTCTTGAGCATGCAAATAAAGAAATCATAGGCATTTACCGTAAACAGAAAAGCTTCGGCTTCGTTGAACCTGACAACCAGCGGATACTTAAGGACATTTTCATCCCTCAGGGCAAGGATATGCGTGCCGTAAACGGCCACAAGGTAGTCGTCAAGGTCGTAAACTACGGAGATGCAAAGCATAAGCCTGAGGGTGTAATCACCGAAATTCTCGGTCATGTTAATGATCCCGGCGTGGACATCCTCTCTATAGTCAGGGCTTACGGACTGCCTGAAGAATTCCCTAAGGAAATCATGAAGGCAGCAGAAAACGTCCCCGATACTGTTCCAGAGGAGGCTCTGGCACAGAGAAGTGCCCACGATTTCAGAGACCTTATCACTGTTACGATCGATGGTGAGGATGCCAAGGATCTGGATGATGCCATCTCTCTCACTTACGATGAAGCTTCAAAGATATATACGCTTTATGTTCACATTGCGGATGTTTCCCATTATGTGACAGAGCACAGTCTCATCGATCAGGAGGCCCTGAACCGCGGAACTTCCGTATATCTTACAGACCGTGTCATCCCCATGCTTCCGAGAGTGCTCTGTAACGGCATCTGCTCTCTCAACGAGGATGAAGACAGACTAACTCTCAGCTGCATCATGAAGATAGATGAAAACGGTAAGATCATCGACCATGAGATATGTGAATCAGTGATCCACAGCAATAAGAGAATGACCTACAACGGGGTTCATTCCGTTCTTACCGGGGCGGAGCTTACAAACGGCGAAGACCTCGAAACATATCTCCCTTATAGAGATATGCTTTTCAGAATGTATGAGCTTTCAAAGCTTCTGAGAAACCGCCGTCACGAGCGCGGGGGTATCGACTTTGATTTCCCCGAGACCAGGATCATTCTTGATGATAAGGGTAAGGTTACGGAGATTCTTCCTTATATCAGAAACGAAGCACACATGCTCATTGAGGATTTCATGCTGGCTGCCAATGAAACTGTGGCCGAGGACTTTTTCTGGCAGCAGATGCCTTTCGTATATCGTGTTCATGAAAGACCTGATCCGGAAAAGTTTGAGGCTCTGGGACGTGCCATTGAGAATTTCGGACATTTTATAAGAATACGTGACGAAGAAAGCATTAGACCCAAGGAAGTACAGAAGCTTCTTGAGTCCATAGAGGGAAAACCCGAGGAACCGATTGTCAAGACCATGACCCTAAGGTCAATGAAACAGGCGCGCTACTCCACCGAGTGCAGCGGACATTTCGGTCTGGCGGCAAAGTACTATTGCCACTTCACTTCTCCCATCAGAAGATATCCCGATCTTCAGATTCATCGTATAATCAAGGAAGATCTGAGGGGCGAGCTTAAGGGTAAGAGGCTTTCACATTATCATAGTCTCCTTCCGGGAGTTGCCGAGAGATCTTCAACTCTGGAAAGAAGGGCTGATGAGGCGGAAAGAGAAACAGATAAGCTGAAGGAATGTGAATGGATGCAGCATCATCTTGATGAGGAGTTTGACGGTATCGTTTCCGGTCTCACGAATTACGGCATATATGTACAGCTTTCAAACACCGTCGAGGGAATGGTATCCCTGAGACTTATGGACTATGATTATTTCGTGTTCTATGAGGATAAGTATGAGCTTGTGGGCGAAAGAACCGGCAGGGTTTACAGACTCGGGGACAAGGTACGTGTCAGGGCAATAAGGGCCGACAAGCTCACAAGAACTATAGATTTTCAGTTGATAAGGGATGAGGAGGACTGCTATGGCGACATATGGTAAAGAAGAAGGCACAAAGCTCATAGCCAACAATAAAAAAGCATATCACGATTATTTTGTAGACGAGACTTACGAGTGCGGCATCGAGCTTGCGGGCACCGAGGTTAAGTCACTGAGACTGGGCCAATGCTCCATCAAAGAGGCTTACTGCGGCATAAGAAACGGCGAGGTCTTCATCCAGGGCATGCATATCAATCCTTATGAGAAGGGTAATATCTTCAACAAGGACGCTCTCAGAGACCGAAAGCTTCTCATGCATAAGTACGAGATAAACAAGATTCTCGGAAAGCTAAAGGAACAGGGCTACGCTCTCATTCCTCTCAGGGTTTACTTCCGTAAATCTCTTGTGAAGGTGGAGGTTGGCCTCTGCCGTGGTAAAAAGCTTTATGACAAGCGCGCAGATCTTGCCAAGAAGCAGCAAAAGCGTGAGCTTGAGAGAGATTTCAAGGGCGCTAATCTGAGAGTCTGAACAATATTAAAGATGCGACACACCGGGTCGTCAGCTTTATTGAATTGCTCGAACATAAGGCTGAAGAATACGATCTGGATGCCTGTGAAAAGCTGGTGGATTTCCTTATGGCACAATCGGTCTCTCCCTATATGAAGAATACGCTTGTAAAGATCAAGGCTGCTCTTAATGATATAGACTGGGATCTGGTACAGGAGCTTATCAGAAATTTCAATATTAATTACAGTATATTTTAGAAGGGTTAACTATGGCAGCTGAAGAACAAAAATTAATTCTGCTGGTTGATGATGATATCATGTATCTCAAGATGCTCCACGGTGCATTGATGAAGTATTACCGCATCGCTGTTGCGAAGAACGGTGATCAGGCACTTGCATATCTTAAAAAGAATAAGCCTGATCTGATACTCCTCGACTATTTCATGCCTGTGAAATCCGGAAGGGAAGTATTTCAGATCATGCAAAATGATCCGGAAACCATGGATATACCGGTTATCTTTCTGACCGGTGCCAATGATTCCGAAAGTGTTATGGAGGTGCTTAAGCTTAAGCCTGCGGGCTACGTTCTTAAGTCGACTTCTCTAAAAGACATCTTTGATACGATCTACAATTTCTTTAAAAAGCAGGACGAAGATGAAGATGACTGGTTTAGCCAGTAAGATAAATCACAACCACCGGGGGTGTTCCTCGGTGGTTTTCTTCTGCAGTTTTTAAGACATTCACATTGTGACAGATGGATGCCTCATATATTTAAAAGTGGCCTTCGCCTGGATGATGATCATCTAAAGCGAAGGCCACTTCCGTTATTTAGTTTTCTTGTGAAATACCAAGTCTTTCGAGACCGTTGAGGATCTTTACTGGAGAGTTTAGCTTCTGAGTGAAACTCCGAGTCTCTCGAGACCGTTGAGGATCTTCTTTACTACAGAATTGATCTCATCGTCTGTAAGTGTGTGATCCTGGGCACGTAAGGTTACCTTATAGGCCATGGACTTGTAGCCTGCAAGAACCTGTGCTCCTACATAGATATCGAAAAGTTCAACTGACTCGCAAAGCTTTCCTGATCGCTGGGTAAGCACGTCTTCTATCTCTCCTGCTGTAACCTTAAGAGGTACCAGCATCGAGAAGTCACGGCTTACTGAAGGGAACTTGGCAAGCGGTGTGAACTTGGTATCATCATTAACAAGAGGATAAACCTCAGGCATATCAAGAACTGCGATGTATGCTCTGTCACCGATTGAATAGTTCTCAAGCACTGTAGGATGAACCTCTCCCAGGTATCCGATAACCTTGCCATCGTAAATGATGTTTGCGCGGCGTCCCGGGTGAAGGAATGGCTTCTCACATCCCTGTGCGTCATAGTGGAAACGTCCTCTGATACCAAGCTGGTTAAGGATGTTCTCAACATCGCCCTTCATGTCGAAGAAGTCGCCCTCTCCGATGGAGCCAAGTGTAAGAGTCATGCGCTCGTCAGGAAGCTCTGTGAGGGGTAATGCCTTCGGGATGTAAACATTGGCCATCTCATAAAGCTTTGCAACCTTGTTTCTTCTGTTGAAGTTGGTTGAAAGTGAGGTGAGCATTCCGTTCATGCTGGAGGTTCTCATAACAGAGAAGTCCTCACCGAGAGGATTGGAGATCTTGATCTGCTGTCTCTCAGCTGCATCCTCTGCGAAAAGAAGTTTGTCGTAAACCTTTGGAGACTCGAAGCTGTACATGAAAGCCTGTGAGTATCCAAGTGCCTGAGCGTAATGTCTGACTCTCTCATTGATTGCAAGATCCGGAGCGAGACGGCCGGTTACCTCGGAGCCACCGGGAAGTGAGGTGGGAACATTGGCATAGCCGTAGAATCTTGTGATTTCCTCTGCTACATCGCACATAAGGTGGATGTCCTGACGGAAGGTAGGCGCTGTAACTGTGAGGCTGTCTCCGTCAGCACCGATTTCGGTCTTGAGTTCAATGCGCTCAAGGTACTCCTTCATCTCCTGTGCTGTAAGGTTGAAGCCGATGAGATGATTGATCTCGGAAGCTTTGCACTTAACCACTGAAGCCTCGCGCTTTACAGGATAAACATCGATCATTCCGCCGATAACCTCACCTGCATGAAGCTCCTCGATAAGAGCGCAGGCACGGTTGATGGCTGACTCTGCAAGGTTTGGATCGAGACCCTTCTCAAAGTAAGCGGAAGCGTCTGTTCTGTCGCCAACCTTACGGGCACTGAGTCTGATGTTTGTGCCGTCGAAGGTAGCTGCTTCAAATACCATTGTCTTTACGTTATCAGTGATCTTTGAGTTCTGGCCGCCCATGATTCCGGCGATACCGATAGCACCCTCTGCGTCACAGATTGTAAGTACAGTGTGGTCAAGCTTTCTCTCCTGCTGATCCAGAGTCTCAAATACCTCTCCGTCCTGAGCACGTTTAACTATGATCTTGTGACCTCTGATCATATCGTAATCGTAGCTGTGCATCGGCTGTCCGTACTCAAGCATTACATAGTTTGTGATATCTACGATATTGTTGATAGGTCTGATGCCGGCGCTGGCAAGACGGATCTGCATCCACTTTGGAGATGGCTCGAGCTTGATGTTCTTAACCATTCTGGCTGTGTATCTCGGGCAGAGATCTGTGTCAATGACTTCGACGCTTAAGTAGTCATTGATATCCTCGCTGTTGCCGGATTTCTCTTCCTTAGGCATTACGAAGGTCTTTTTGAAGGTTGCTGCGCCTTCTCTTGCGATACCGATGACACTGTAGCAGTCAACACGGTTTGAAGTTATCTCATACTCGTGGATAGCGTCATTGAGACCCAGTAATGTAGGAGCGTCCTGTCCTACAGGAGTTCCCTCAGGGAAGATGTAAAGGCCTGACTCAGGAGCTTCAGGATAGAACTCTCTGGTTGAACCCAGCTCTTCGATGGAGCACATCATACCATAGGACTCGATTCCTCTAAGCTTTCCGGCCTTGATTACTACGCCGTCCTCCGGCATCTCTCCGCCGTCATGTCCTCCGGCAACCTTTCCGCCGTCAAGAACAACGGGAACCACATCTCCAACCTTCTGGTTCTGTGCGCCTGTAACGATCTGAACCGGCGCCTCCTGTCCTACGTCAACCTGGCAAACCCAGAGGTGGTCTGAATCCGGGTGCTTCTCCATGGTCTTTATCTGACCGGTTACGATCTTATCGAGATTCTTATTTAAAATGGTACAGGTCTCAACTTTTGTACCTGTAAGTGTTACTGCATCTGTCCACTCCTTGGGAGTACAGTCAAGATCAGGAACATACTCCTTGATCCAATTCATTGATGTATTCATGGTGATTCTCCTCTTCTATTGTGTTAAAGCATTATGTTTCATCAGAACTGGCTGAGAAAACGTGTATCATTCTCATAGAGAAGTCTCATATCATCTATCTCATACTTAAGAAGGGCGATTCTCTCAAGACCTACACCGAAGGCAAAGCCTTGATACTCCTTAGGATCAATGCCGCACATCTCAAGAACGTGAGGATGAACCATACCGCAGCCGAGAATCTCGATCCAGCCCTCCCCCTTACAGAAACGGCAGCCCTTTCCGCCGCACTTGAAGCAGGAAACATCAACCTCTGCTGATGGCTCCGTGAATGGGAAGTGATGCGGACGGAGCTTTGTCTTGGTTTCCGGTCCGAAAAGTTCCTTTGCAAATTTATCAAGTGTTCCCTTAAGATCAGCGAAGGTTACGTGCTTGTCGATAACAAGTCCCTCGATCTGATGGAAGGAAGGTGAATGGGTAGCATCCACAGCATCTGAACGGAAAACACGTCCCGGGCAGATCATACGGATAGGAAGCTTGCCCTGCTCCATAACTCTTGCCTGTACTGATGAAGTCTGGGTACGAAGGAGGATATTGTTATTGATGTAGAAGGTATCCTGCTCGTCTCTTGCGGGATGTCCTGCAGGGATATTGAGCTTTTCGAAGTTGTTCTCGTCATACTCAACTTCAGGTCCTTCAACTACTTCATAACCCATTCCAACGAAGATTTTCTCTACTTCTTCAAGAGCTCTGGTGTTTGGATGAGCATGTCCGTAAGCCATCTTCTTTGCAGGAAGTGTAACGTCGATGGTTTCTGCTGCCATACGTATTTCCTTGGCTTTTTCCTGAAGCTCAGTCATCTGCTGATTGAGTTCTGTTTCGATCTGTTCGCGGATGGCATTGACCATCTGACCGAACTTAGGTCTCTCTTCAGGGCTCAGATCCTTCATAGCCTTGAGCATAGTTGTGATCTCACCTTTTTTTCCGAGATACTTTACACGGATGTCGTTGAGTGCATTGGTATCTTTTGCGTTCCGGATATGCTCCTGCGCAAGCTTTTTAAGCTCTTCCAACTTTGTGTTTTCCATTTGGTCTCTCCTTTGTTATTTGATTCGAGGACAGTAAGGTACGAATCCCGGCGGATTCCTTTGAACCGCTCTAAGCCGCGAGGCTCCCTCGATTGAAAATCTAGGGCATATATAAAAAGTCCCTGCGTCTTATTTCTAAGACACAGGGACGAAATAATTCGCGGTACCACCCAGGTTCCTGATGATTTATCATCAGACACTCGATATGCTTAACGCGCATAACACGTTCCGGACTACTTTGAAGGTTTTCATCCGGACGACTCCGGTGGGAAAATTCATATCAGAATCTCTCAGACCGCTCTCAGCGCCTCACGGTCATTCTCTTGGAGAGGTGGCTCTGTACTACTGTGCACCATCAACGTCTTTTGGTTTATAAAACTTGTTACATCATATTTCCAAAATGGACAGTTGTCAAGTGGATCAGAGCCGGATGACCGCTGTTAACATGTGAGTTTGACCGCAAACCCAGAATTGTTTCATATGAGTCAACAATAGCAAGGTAGCTGTATGACTGCATATCAAGATATATACAAAATGAGTCATCTGATGCTAGCTAAAGGATTGACCGCAAACCCAGAATTGTTCAAAATGAGTCAACAATAGCAAGGTATCTGTATGACTGCATATCAAGATATATACAAAATGAGTCATCTGATGCTAACTAAAGGATTGACCGCAAACCCAGATTTATTCAATATGAGTCAGTCAGCGATATGAGGTTTGCAGAAAATCTATTGCTTCAGGATGATTAACTATTAAATCTATCTCAGAAGTTTTTTTGCCTTCAGGTAATATGCTGTAAGTACTGAGGTACCGGTGATGATCCAGGAGGCAATGTAGACCATCATGAGGGAGGTGAAGGTTCCGAACAGAGGGAAAATCAGGAGTACCCACATAACACGGAAGCCGACACAGCCGAAGACGGTGAGGAGGGTCGGGAGCATTGAGATGCCCATGCCCCTGAGGGAGGAGCCGGATACTTCGTAGGAGGCTGCCATCCACTGGAATATCATTACGTGGGACATGCGTATAAGGGCAAATTTTGCCACTTCCTGGTCTTTGGTGAAGATGGCGATGATGCTGTCATGGAATACCAGCGAAAGGACATTCATAAGTCCGCAGGTAACGAGTCCGCCTACAAGACAAATAATAAATATCTTCCTGCATCTGTCAGGCTTCTTTGCGCTGTAGTTCTGGCTGATGAAGGTGGTTGCTGCCTGATTAAATGCATTGATCCAGAAAAAGCTCATGCTTTCCATGTTCTGGCTGGCGGTGGAGCCTGCAACTGCGGCTGAACCGAAGCTGTTGATGGAGCTTTGAATGACTGTGTTTGCAATGGCAAATATTACGCCCTGAAGTCCTGCGGGAACTCCGATTTTGAGCACTATGGATAATACATCCTTCTGTGGCTTAAGTTTGCTGAGCTTTAATCTGAAGTCTTCTTCTCCGTTAACGAGGGTTTGCACCACCAGACCCGAAGATATGATATTGGAGATCACGGTGGCATAGCCTACTCCGGCAACCCCCTGCTTAAAAGCGATAACAAAGAGAAGGTTGAGGACGACATTGACCACACCGGCAACTATCAGGGAGTAAAGAGGTGTTTTGCTGTCGCCTTTACTTCTGAGGATTGCTGAACCGAAGTTATAAAGCATGATAAAGGGCATGCCTGCCGAATATATGCGGAGATACTTTATGGCGAGAGGAAGTACGTCCGAGGGTGTGCTGATGGCGGTTAGTATGGAACTTGATAACAGTATGCCCACAAATAAAAGCACTACTCCGCTTCCTCCTGCAAGAAGCATGATGCAGCCTATGGCATCGTTGATCTTTTTTGTTTTGTTTAAGCCGATGAGTCTCGAGATGGCAACATTGGCACCCACGGAAAGACCGATGAAGAGGGAAACGATGAGGCTGATGACGGAGGCATTGGCACCTACTGCCGCCATATCCTGAGAGCTTGCAAAACGGCCAACCACTGCGGTGTCGGCAGTATTAAAGAGCTGCTGTATCATGCTGCTGAGAGCAAGTGGGATGGCGAAAAGCAGGATTTTGTCGAGAAGGGAGCCTTCAAGCATGTTGACAGAAGATCTGGAGGTTTTGTTCGGATTTTCATTTTTGGAACTATTTACACTGTGACCAAGATTTACTGCATTAGTACTATTCATGACAATGACCCAAATATTTCTAATTAAAAAGGAGGATTCATGGGTCCTCCATTGATGAATCAACACTTTATTTTCAGGGAATAAAATCAAATGATGTTTGCAAAAATAGTTGAGTGACTACTTTTACGTTATCACTTTAATAACAGTGATGATAAGTGTCTATTACTTTTATTAGTACCCTATATTAAAGCTTTTCTGAATTTCATCAATGGATGAGTCTCACAAATTATATGAAAGGTTTCAGGTTTATCACAGCATTTTGTTGAAAGCGATTACACTCCGGTTAAAGACTATATCCGAAGCTGTTTCCAGTACAGAGGACCGCCTGTATTGTCCCTGGTGTTTTTTGCGGGTATTACGTATTCGAAATCGGATATTCTGCATAGCATGTTTATACGGTCGAAGCCTGCTTCTTTTATAAGGTCAATGCCTTCCTCGAAGGTTCCGTCAAGGAGTTCTTTTTGGTGGGCGTCTGATGACAGAAGAACTTCTCCACCTGCTTCTTTTATATATTTAAGAAGCTCAAGAGACGGGTAAGGCTGGTGTTTTCTCTTTCGGTTTACTGCTCCCAGGTTCACTTCAAAGGGTATACCGTAGGTCACAAGTTTATCTATAGCTTTTCTTGCAGGTGCGAGATATCTCTCATCGCTTTCGTCCAGGAAATGGCCTCCGTCTTCTTTTGAAAGGTCATTGAATCTGGTGATGAGGTCGAGATGTCCTATGAAGGTAGGCTTCAGTCTGTCACATACCATTGACTCAAAGGCGAAATATCTTTCGGACATTTCATAGTAATCACCGTGGAAATATTTTTTACAATTGTCATGGACAGCCTCGGGTGAGCCATCGACACCGCAGACCTCGGAATCCGGAGCGCCTTCTTTGTGAGTGCCATAGGGTGCGGTTTTCTGCCACAGTTCGCTTCCCGGAATCGGGATAAAATGTGTGGAACCGATGATGTATTCGACTCCGGTGACTGCTTCAGGGGCGTAGACATTATCAAGCTCGGCACCTCGGAAGATCCGAATTTTGCCTTTGTAGAGATTCTGCAGGCGGTTGATTTCTTCTAAATATTTTTCGAAATCCATGGAAACGCCCGGATCCATGTGGCCGCTGAAGCCAAGGTGAGTGAAACCTTTTTTTAGGGCTTCCTGTACAACCTCCTCCGGAGAATCGCTGCCGTCACAGAAGGTGGTGTGGGTGTGGTAGTTTGCTTTTATAGTCATAAGACCTCCTTGGCTCAGATTTGAACCATATTTGATATCATATTTCTATCGATATACATCAGTAACCATCATTTATCTACCATAGAAAAATGTCCAGGTTGATATCGTCGGAGAAAACCGTCCAAGTTGACATAGCCGGAGAAAACCGTCCAAGTCGATATCACAGGAGAAAACCGTCCCCGGTGGATGACTGCCTGTGTTTACATATCAAGAGGTGCGTCAGATGCAAAAAAGATGCAGTTCTGGGGTACATAAGGGTTTATCTCATCGTCACACTGGAGCAAAAAGGTGTAGTTAAAAACTTCTGAGAAAATCTCCATATCCTTTTTAGGCTGTACGGCGCCGTTTCCTTTGAGAGGAATCACAAGGTTTGCAGCATAGATGCCGTCTTCCCTGAGGCAGGACTTGATGAGGGCGGCGGATTTCTTCAAAATATCACTGGATTTGTGACCTACGTAAGCGTCATTCAGGATCAGGTCGTATTTCAAATCATTTACCGGTTGAGCTGAGGAGTTCAATGATGAGCCCGGCTGGTTAGCTGTATCGGTTGAAACAGGGTTGTCACCTGAGTCATCAGAAGCCGGAAATCCCTGTTGAAGAGAGTCACTTTCGGCTTCGTAAGCCGGGGATTCCTGTGAATGATAATCACTTGCGGTTTCGGAAGCCGGTGGTTCCGATGAAGTATTCGAGGCCGAAGCCTTGATCCTGAGGGCAAGGTCGATGAGGTATTTATTGCCGTCTTCCACTATAACCTTCAGGTGCTCACCGTACTTCTCTTCCAGCTCTGTGAGACCGAAATACTTTCGGGAAATATCGACTATGGTCGGACTGATTTCGATGGTGTCAATATAGCGGTCGGGATACATATCAAGATAATATCGAGGATATGTAAATCCACCGCCACCGACCAGCAGTGTCTTCTTTATGTGCTTGTTGATTCTGTAGACCCAGTTAAAGCTTTCCATATAGTCAAAGGGCAGAGCGGTTTCGAGACCCTCATCCGTAAAGTAAGCCGACTGCATGGCATCATCAACTAAAAGAAAGCGCATATGATCCCCAAGGTAATAACCTTCGCAGACTTCGATAGGTCCGAAATCCGGGTCATCCGTGGAGTAAATTGTTATGCGGTCATCGATGTAATCATCTATATTGAAGTTTTCCATATAGGCTTTCCTGTGTGAGTGTAGCTGCATTTCAGCAGATATCCACCGGGGACGGTTCTCGCCGGAGAGAACCGTCCCCGGTGGATATCTGCCTGCTATGTACGATAAAAAATGTTTCACTAAAAATAGATTTCTGAAGTATATTCAGAAATCTACTGATAAAATTATAAAATATTCATTTCTCTTTTCCAAGTGCCTGAAGCAGTCTTCTGTAATGCAGGAAAGACGACTGTTCGTTTAACTCTGTGATTTCATCTAATGTAGCAAACTTGTGGTCTATGGCTTCGGATTGCTCTATGGTTACATCCTTCTCATCAAAAGGAAATACGAAGTGATATATGTCCACAAAGTAGTTGTCACCCCTCTCGAGGTCTTCATTAACATAGGAAAATACCGGAGTTTTCTGTTCATCCGGACATGCTGAGATATCAAGGCCTGTTTCTTCCATTACCTCACGTTTTACTGCGTCTAATGAAAACTCCCCGGCTTTGGAACCTCCACCAGGGATTTCCCAGACTCCGGCAGCCCATTTTTTATCCAGAGATCTTTGGGTGATAAGGAGTTTGCCGTCTTCTTCCCTTTCCAGGATTGCAAGGACATACATCATGAACTCACCTTTTTTGAGAGGAGTCTTTCGATCCACTACTCTTCCGGTCTTTTCTTTTTTCTCGTTATATATGTCCATGTATTCGGTTTCTTTACTCATATATTTTCCTCATCTATAAATGCATGTTTTCCGCCTTTATTACTGACACACAGATGTTAATCTAACCGACTATATTAAAGTTGCATTTGGAAGCTTTAGTATCTGACACACAGATGCAGATCTGATTGGCACATTAGAATGGCTTGTTCTGAGGCCAATACTGACACAGTGAGTCATCAAAGCAGCTGTCATTTCCGCGGTGGCATGCAGGACCGTCCTTTATGACCTGAACCAGTATGGCGTCTCTGTCGCAGTCAGCCTCCATGGTCACGATATGCTGAAAGTTACCACTGGTGGCGCCCTTCAGCCAGAGCTCCTGACGTGAGCGGGACCAGAAACAGGTGCATCCTTTTTTAAGACTGATGTCTAAGGACTCACGGTTCATGTATGCAAGTGTCAGTACCCTCTTTGTCTTGTAATCCTGAACAATGCAAGGCACCAGACCCTTTTCATCAAATTTTACTTTATCGATATCGAAATCTTCAATCGCCATAATTCTTCACCTTTAAGGGGCAGTCCCCTTTGCTTTAATACACACATTTGTCTAAGCTGTCGTAACGGAATCAAACCCACCCATAAGGATTTATCACAATCTTACCGGGATACCTTCGTCATGTAAGGTCTTTTTCAGGTCGTCGATCTTTACTTCTCCAAAGTGGAAAATGGAAGCCGCCAGACCTGCGGACATATCAGGGATTTCCTTAAAGAGTGTCACAAAATCCTGTATGGAGCCGGCTCCTCCCGAAGCAATGACCGGGACTTTGACGATAGCATTGACAGCTTTCAGCATCTCAAGGTCGAAGCCCTGCTTGACGCCGTCAGTATCGATGGAGTTGAGAACAACCTCACCTGCTCCGCGCTTTACACCGTCTTCTATCCATTTAAGTGCATCCATTCCGGTATCCACACGACCGCCGTTCAGAAATACATGGAAGCTTCCGTCAACACGTTTTGCATCAACAGAAAGCACCACACATTGATTTCCGTATTTCTGAGCTGCCTCGTTGATGAGGTCAGGATTCTTGATGGCTCCGGAATTGACGGAAACCTTGTCGGCACCGCACTTCAGAACTCTGTCGAAGTCGTCCACTGTATTGATTCCTCCGCCAACTGTGAGGGGGATAAATATCTCGCTCGCAACCTTTGTGAGAATATCTGTAAACAACTTTCTGCCTTCGAAGCTTGCAGTGATATCGTAAAATACCAGCTCATCAGCTCCGCAGTTACTATAATATTTTCCAAGCTCAACAGGGTTGTTTACGTCCCTGAGTCCTTCGAAATTCACACCTTTAACAACGCGCCCGTCTCTGACATCGAGGCACGGAATGATTCGTTTGGTAATCATTACTTCTGCCACTCAAAATGTGTGTAAATATACTCACATCGAGAAATTGAAGTCCTCACGGATACTTCTTACTGCTTCAACGTGTATGTTTTGGCGATTGCAAGCAATACGCTACTTACAAGTTCTTGTACACTCCACAGTCGTAAATTCCTGCGATAGCCCGCAGTACATACTTACGTTTGCTTGATTATGCAACTTCGTAAGCTATAGCATCTCTAAGATTAAGACTTGCATTGAAATCCCTATCCTCAATATAGCCACATGAACAACGATATATTCTGTCAGAAAGTTTTAAATCTTTCTTGATAGCACCGCAGCAGTGGCATATCTTAGATGACGGATACCATCTGTCTACAAT
>NZ_KE384187.1:32355-321814 GCF_000424445.1 Oribacterium sp. NK2B42 | reverse complement strand
AGCACTACTATTATAGTGAGGATACGGTGATTTTGTATAACTTGAACACCCACCCGCATAGCGGGTGGTTTTGTGTGCCACGCGCTTGATCGTTTTGCTGCCGGCAAAACTTGAAGCAGCGCGCGGCACGTGGTCTCGACCTACAACAAAAAAGAGGAAACAGATCACTCCGTTCCCTCTTCATTCAGCTTAGGTTTACAATCTTCATTTGTATCTAAGAAATCAACAGACCCCCAATTATCCGCTGATTTCTTTGTAATTTATATGCTTGTCCCAGAAGTAAAATCCCAGGCAGAATACATATATAACGACAGCATAAAAGAATGTAAATGCCAAAAGCTTATTGTTAAAATCTTTATCCTTCTCCATATGCATTATCCGAAGTATCTCTTCAGGAGACCTGCAAATGCCTTGCCGTGTCTTGCCTCGTCGCGAGCCATTTCATGCACTGTATCATGGATTGCATCAAGATTAAGAGCCTTTGCTCTCTTGGCAAGATCTGTCTTGCCCATGGTAGCGCCATTCTCAGCCTTTACACGAACTGTAAGATTCTCCTTTGAAGATGCTGATACGCACTCGCCGAGAAGCTCTGCAAACTTAGCTGCATGCTCTGCCTCTTCAAATGCTGCTGTCCTGTAGTACTCACCGATCTCAGGATAACCCTCACGGAAGGCTGCTCTTGACATAGCAAGATACATTCCAACCTCTGTGCACTCACCTTCAAAATTAGCGCGAAGGTCTGCCTTGATATCTTCCGGAGCATCAGCCGCTACACCGATAACATGCTCTGCTGCCCATGTCATTTCTCCTGCCTGCTCAACGAACTTTGATGCAGGAACTCCACATGTAGGGCACTTCTCAGGAGGTGTCTCACCCTCGTAAACATATCCGCATACTGAACAAACCCATGTCTTCATTTTTCGTACTCTCCTTTTCTTTAGTTCATCGTTTCCGGTGTCCTCGGAAACTGATGTAATAATCGTTTTCAATTAATAACACTCTACCCATATTTAATAGATTAGTCAATGATATAGTGAAAATATCTTTCATTATTTTTTTAGCCAAAGATGTTTGTTTTGCCTAACTAAAACTATACTGTATCTATTCGCTTTTTCACTGTTGATTCAGACAGGTTCATAGAAATATCGTGGACAGAAATGCCCTTTATAAACTATCAAGGTGAGCATTCAAACATAGGAACCATCGCTTTTGCTATGGGATTCATACTTATGATGGCACTGGATGTGGGGCTTGGCTGATTGATGTTTTCTATAGGCTTGATTGATTGACGGTTTTCTATAGGCTTCGTTGATTGATGTTTTCTTGGGTGGATTTTTTTCATTAACCGACTTATAATATATGAGCGTTTATGGGCTCAACTGACTGATGCCCGGTGTAAAAAGCCGGTTCTGAACATTATCCTTCAGGCATTCAGGAACGACCATAATTATACTTATTTCATAAAAATCAAGGAGTTGAAATGGGACAGATTAAAGTTACCAAAGCACCTATCGAAGGCCTTTATGTAATCGAGCCAACCGTTCATGGCGACAGCCGCGGATACTTTGTAGAAACATATAATCAGAACGACATGCATGAAGCAGGTCTCGACATGGTTTTCGTTCAGGACAACCAGTCCATGTCCACCAAGGGCGTTCTTCGCGGACTTCACTTCCAGAAGCAGTTCCCTCAGGGCAAGCTTGTTCGCGTCATCAAGGGTTCAGTATATGATGTTGCAGTAGACCTCCGTCAGAGTTCCAAAACCTACGGTCAGTATTTCGGAGTTGAGCTTACAGAGGAAAACAAGAAGCAGTTCTACATTTCAGAAGGCTTCGCTCACGGCTTCCTGGTTCTTTCCGATGTTGCCGAGTTCTGCTATAAGGTTACCGATTTCTATCATCCCGGAGACGAGGGCGGCCTTGCCTGGAACGATCCCGAGATAAACATTCAGTGGCCTCATCTCACAGGTGAGTACAAGGGTAATGCTTCTGCCGAAGGCTATGCCATGGACGACGGAACAGCCCTGAACCTTTCAGACAAGGATCAGAAGTGGCTTGGTCTCAAGGACACCTTTAAGTTCAATGTCTAAGCAGATCTGCAGGAGTTGATGCCTGGGCAGTAACCAAGTATTACTTACTTCATCAACCTGCAAAGAAATCATATGTCAAAAAATCTAAGAGTACTAACTTATACAATCCCGAAAAGCTTCCACGGCAAGACCGTAGAGGCTTTTCTTCATTCCATGGGATATTCAAGATCAGTTATATATCATCTTCGAAACACCGGAACAGAACTGATTCCTTCGGATGTTCCGGGGCTTTTGCTTAATTATGATAAGGCCTGGCTCAAAGCCATGCTTCATGAAGGTGACGAACTCACCTGCAATATATTGGAAACGGAATCCGGAGAGAATGTAGTAGAAACAGAGCTTCCTCTTTCCATCGTCTATGAGGATGAGGACCTTCTGGTCATCGACAAATCCGCCGGCATGCCCATCCATCCTTCCATGGGGCACTACGATGACACTCTTGCCAATGCTCTCTGCTTCTACACTCACCATGTCCTTAACCTCGACACCTACGTTAACCGCATCATTAACCGGCTTGACAAGGACACCAGCGGACTCCTCATTTCAGCAAAAAATATGCTTTCTGCGGCAAGACTCGGGGATTTTGTAAGGGAGCGTTCCATCCACCGTCAGTATATCGCCATCTGTCAGGGCGACGTAAGGGACTGCCTTAAGCATTACCCTTCAGCTCATGAAGGCTATGATATGACCATATCGGCTCCCATCGCAAGGAAGGAAGCCTCAGTTATCGAACGTGTCGTAGATTTCGCCACCGGAGACCCCGCCACAACTCACGTGAAGCCTCTCCTCTACGACAGCGAAAAGGATCTGAGCCTCATTGCCCTGAAGCTCGAAACAGGGCGAACACACCAGATAAGAGTTCATATGAAGCACATCGGGCATCCCTTGATAGGAGATTTCCTCTATAACCCGGATTACCGCTACATAAAAAGACAGGCTCTCCACTCCCGGAAGCTGAGTTTCAAGCACCCGATAAGTGGCGAGCCCATGAGCTTCACCGCGGCATTACCGGAAGACATGCAGGCTTTGTTTCCGGAATTCAACTGATTTACTTTTCAGCAAAAAACCTGTTGTCTTAATCTGTAATAGTTCAGTCGATGGGCCAGTGGGACGGGGTTGGTGGTCCATCACAGAAGCCGAAGGACAACTATTCCCGAAGTGTAATTGACAGTTGCCCTCCGGCTCTTTTCCTTTCCGGAGCCTATACAGGATCTGATCATTTCTCCAATTCTGACAGTCTTTTAAACACTTCTCCTATGCTGTCATTTATCATCAAGACCTCCTGATTCCCGGATCTGACTTTAAGCGCGTCACGGTTAATGATCACCAGATACTTTCCTTCAAAGTAGTTTATATAGGAAGCCGCCGGATACACCGTGAGAGAGGTTCCTCCGATTATGAGCATGTCAGCCTCGGCGATGGCATTAACAGACTTTCTCACAGCAATCTCAGGAAGGCTCTCTTCGTAAAGTGTGATATCCGGACGGATAATGCCTCCGCATTCGCAATGAGGAATTGGCTCAGTGGAATCAAAGACATAGTCCACCGGGTAAGTCTTGCCGCAATGCATGCAGTAGTTCCTGAGGGCGCTTCCGTGGATCTCGTAGACCTCCTTGCTTCCGGCCTTTTGATGGAGCCCGTCAATGTTCTGGGTCACCACAGCCTTCAGCTTCCCTTTCTTCTCCAGCTCCGCAAGATACTTGTGAGCGAAATTCGGCTCGATCTTTCTCGTATCCATCTTCTGCCTGTGGAACTCATAATAAACCTTCGGTTCATTCACAAGACAGCTGTGGCTGAGAAGATACTCAGGATGATACTTCTCGAACTGGACATCATGCTGATTATAAAGCCCGTCCTTACTTCTGAAATCCGGAACACCGCTTTCCGTTGACACTCCCGCGCCTCCGAAGAAAACGATATACTTTGAATCGTCTATCATTTCTTTGAGTCTCTTGATTTTTTGCTCGTCCATCATGCCCTCCTTCAATAATTATTATTAACTCTTATTTAAATCTCTATCCCAAAATGCAGAAATACATCTGCAAAAAATCGAATCTTCCCAGGAATACTATTTTAAATCCTTCACTGAAATGTCTTTATGCAAACACTCAGCATCACTTCTTCCATGGAAACAGACTTTTCAGGATCTCTGTCAGTCCGCTTTTCACAGCATCCCTTTTTATCTCCCCCAGAGTATCCTCGCTCTGAACCCTCGGATTATAAATCTTATCCTCTGTAAATACACGGTCCATCTTAATGTCATTCTGCTCCATGGGAACTCTCTCCGAAAGCAATTCTTCAAAGCACAGGCAGTACTTGTAGATATCGAGTCCGTGAAGCCATTTGTCATAGTATCCCGCTCCATGCCCCAGTCTGCCGCCCCATCTGTCGGCAGAAATGCAGGGAACGACAGCCAGCGCTATCTTGTACCCGTCTATGACCGGAAGCCCTTCTTTCGGCTCAAGGATGCCCATGGTTCCCGGCTCCAGATCATCAAAGCTCTGAATCTGAACCGCCTCCATGACATGCTCCGGTCCCGGCTTACACCTCGGCACCGTCACCATCTTTCCCATCTGAAATGCGGTCTCAATGATGGCTCTCGTATCAGGTTCATCCGGTGTATTCACATAGCAGAAAATCGAATCCACCTGCTGAAATACAGGATAGAGCAGAAACCTTGTGGCAATCTCAGCATTGGCTCTGTCCTTATAGTCTGTTGTAAGATTTTTTCTTTTTTCGCGGATCATCGTCCGCAGCTCTTTTTTGTCCATAATTTACACATTCCCACCATGGAAGGTTCTTAACTGTCAAAACTGTGCTCAGGCAGCACTACTTGCAATTACTCTAATAATGATATTTCTTCCTCAAAGCCACCATAAAGATGCCGCCGGTTACAGCAGCTATCAGCTCAGCAAACAAAGTGGAACACCATATACCGTCCACTCCGAGCAGCAACGGAAGCATGAGAATCGCTCCTAGCTCGAACACAAACGTCCTTAGAAAGGATATCAATGCCGATATCTGTCCGTTATTCAGGGCAGTAAAGAAAGCCGATCCGAAAACAGCAATTCCCGTGAAAAGGTATGCAACGGAGAAGATCCTGAAAGCATGCAAGGCTTCCGGCAGCAGCTCCTCCGAACCCTGCAGAAATAATACTGAAAATGGATATGCAATCAATTCCGAAAGAATAAACATCAGAACAGATGTAAGGCCGATGATCAAAAGACTTCTTTTCAACAGGTTTTTTAGTTCTCCGTGATTCTGAGCGCCGTAATGATAGCCGAAAACAGGTCCTACTCCATTGGAGTAGCCCACAAACATGGCGGTAAAGATCAGGCTTACATACATCAGGATACCGTAAATCACAACTCCGCCCTCACCTGCATACTTAAGAAGCTGAACATTGTAAATGATCCCCACTAATGATGCTGCGGCTTCCGCCATAAATTCCGAAGAGCCGTTTGTGCAGCATTTAAAAACCGCCCTGCCATTCCATTCAGGTTTAACAAGTCTCAGCAGGCTGTTGTTTTTCCGCGCAAAGTAGATAAGCGGGAATACACCCCCTACTACCTGTGTTAATGCTGAGGCCGCAGCAGCACCGGCCAGTCCCCAGCGGAAACCGATTATAAACAGAGCATCCAGGGCAATATTGCTAAATCCCGCACATACTGTAACGGCAAGACCCAGTCCCGGTTTTTCAGCAGTCACAAAGAACAGCTGGAACTCATACACCCATATCCATGCAGGCAGAGCCAGGATAAATATCCGTCCGTAAAGTATGCTGTCTTCGAAAAGCTTCCCTTCAGCACCCAGCATCGCAGTGATACGGGGCATAAATATAAAGCCCACCACAAGCAGAAAAAAGCCAAGACAGGAAGATACCATCACTATCAGAGAAAAGAGACGGTTAGCCCGTTCTTTTTTCTGTTCCCCCAGGGTCTTTGCGATCAAAGCACTGCCTCCGACACCGAACATATAACCGATGGTTCCCAATATATTCAGTACCGGCATGATAAGGTTTACAGCAGCAAATTCTGTCTTACCAACATAATTGGCAACAAAATATCCGTCTGCAATGATATACAGCGAGGCAAATATATTCATGGCAATGGATGGCAATGTAAACCGCAGCAGCTTACCATATGTAAAATGCTCTGATAAATGAATACGTGATCTCATACTTCGTTTTCTATGTAACACCATTCATCCCACGACCTGAAGGTCATGGGGTTTCCGGCTGAATATATATCTGTTTTAATAATCGCCCGGGCGGGTCATAAAGTCTTAAATCCTTGCACAAACGCATGATTTGGTTCATTTGACCCTTACTTACACCATTTTATAATATTCTGTCTTCCCGGTGCAACAGCTATGAAATAAACGAATGCTTCTCTCCGGACATTATCACCTTCTGAATATTTTATATCATTTCAGTATGGAAAAAGGATGCCAATGTCTCCACATTGCACATCCTTTTAAACATGAATAGATATTGGTTTTAATCTTTTTTACCTCTTCATCAAACTCCATTTCCTTAAGACGAGTGATACTGACTCAAAGTCCGTTCCAACAAAAACTTACAAAATCGGTGAAATCTTACAAAATAAAAATATTTTTCTTACTTTTTGATATTTACAAAATCACTTCCACATGTTAACATTAAATCACAATAAAGAACGAGTTAACACATCACCTGACGAGAAAGGGTGATCGAGGTTAACAAAAGCGATGATGATCCGTCGAGATCATAAAAAACATCACTTCAGAAAACTGTAGAAAGCAGAGGTATGAAAACGATGACGCCAGCACAGTTATTGGATGATATCCTCGGACTTCAGGTAAGGTAGTATAGAGATTATGATAACAGCACGTCAAGTGGTCATGTTATTCAGCTGAGGAGTGTTTCTCCTATTATTTAACCTTCTTGAAACGTGGAAATCATCTTCGGAACATATTAAAAAGTTAACGATTGGTCTTACAAATCTATTTGTTACCGGGTATAGAAGCAGACATAGCACAAAGCTTTGTCGAAGTAAGCTATCATACCTAATACAATGAAAGGAGAATACTCCGTTGTATTAGTTAGCCGAAAAATAGAATATTGATTAAGAAACTTGTTAAATTTTAATATTAAAAGGGCCCTTAATGTGAGGGTCCTTTTACATTGCATTTATAGTGCCATGGGGGACGGTTCTCTCCGAAGAGAGCCGTCCCCCATGGCTTCATTTGCCGTTTATTTCTTTTTCCCCACCATATCCGTTGCCAGATTAATGAGCACCTCCACCATCTTCCTCATGGAATTGATATTGAGATACTCATAAATTCCGTGGTAGTTCTCACCGCCGGTTGAAAGGTTCGGACAAGGCAGTCCCATAAAGCTGAGTCTCGCTCCGTCTGTGCCTCCGCGGATAGGCTTTGTCACAGGCTCAACTCCTGCTTTTCTGAATGCTTCTTCCGCTGCGCTGATGAGATACATATTGTCCGACTCGATCTTTTCACGCATGTTGTAGTACTGATCTTTAAGAACCACCTCTACATGCGCCGCTGTATCCTTGTACTTCTCATTGAGCCTGTCTGCAACACTTTGGAAAAGTTTCTTCTTCTCCTCAAACTTCACCTTATCATGATCTCTGATGATATAGCTCATCTTTGTCAGAACTTCATCACCCTCGATACCTGTGAGATGGAAGAAACCTTCGTAGCCCTCTGTAGTAGCCGGCCGCTGGTCCTCGGGGAGTAATGCATTGAACTCCATAGCTACAAGCGCCGCATTGATCATCTTGTCCTTTGCATCGCCGGGATGAACATTAACACCTGTGATCTCAACCTTGCCGGATGCAGCATTGAAATTCTCATACTCGATCTCGCCGAGTGTTCCGCCATCAACAGTGAATGCAACCTCTGCGCTGAAGTCTGCCACATCAAAAAAATCCGCACCTTCTCCGATTTCCTCATCCGGTGTGAAGCCGAGCAGAATCTCGCCATGCTTTACTTCAGGATGAGTAAGGAGGTACTCTGCCATGGCCATGATCTCGGCATCTCCCGCCTTGTCATCCGCACCGAGAAGCGTGGTACCGTCGGTCACCAAAAGGTCTGCGCCGATCATAGTGTTAAGCTTCGGGAATGTCTTCGGCGACAGAACTACCTTCTTCTCAACATTCAGGACGATGTCTCCGCCCTGATAGTTTTTTATCTCACGGGGATTTACGCCTGTGTCGCTCGCCGCAGGTGATGTATCCATATGAGCGATAAAACCAAGCCTCGGGGTTACAGCATTATCCTCCTCACTTAAATTTGAGGGAATCCTTCCGTATACATAGCATTTGTCACTGAGACGAACATCTCTGATTCCCATCTCTTCCATCTGCTTAACCAGAAGTCTAGCAAGATCGAACTGTTTCTCTGTCGATGGGTGAGTACCGGTGGTCTCACTTGACTGTGTGTCTATCTTTGCATATTCAATAAATCTTTCTAAAACGTCCACTGATTTACCTTTCTGATCGTACTTCTTATGTGTAGGTTTCCTGAATGACCCGGGAATCTCAATTATATCTCAGATCCCCTTCCATTTTAAAGGTCAGGGTCGTATCCCTCTCACTGAAGTGATTACCCACCGCAACATAGCTGTCACATTTAACCGGCTTAAGCTCCGTAAGATCATAAGGTGTCTCCTGATAAACGAAATTGAGCCAGTTGGTATAGGTGCAGTTTGAAGTGGACCTCCAGCTGAGAACAGGTTCCTGAGAGGGGTCATCATTCTTATAATAGTTAACAGGAATGTCCGGATTCAGACCCTTTGCCAAATCTCTCTTATACTCTTTATCCAGATCGTACTTATCATATTCAGAATGTCCCGTGATGAATATCTGTCTGCTGGAGCAGGCCAGAACCATGTAAATGCCGCCTTCCTCAGGATCTACAGAATCAGCCACCACATACAGCTCCGGATTGTTTCGAACCGCATCCTCATCTATACCTGTGTATCTGGAAATGGGAACATAGAAATAGTCATCCATCCCCCTCATGATCATCTTCTTGCGGTGAAGAACCTTCTGACGGTAAATGCCTGAGAGCTTCTTAGGAAGCAATACCTTTTCAATCCCGTAATGATAGTAAAGACCTGCCTGCGCAGCCCAGCAGATGTGGAAGGTAGAGAATACATGTGTGAGAGACCAGTCCATGATCTCTTTAAGCTCATCCCAGTACTCAACCTCCTCGAAAGGCATCTTCTCCACCGGCGCTCCCGTAATGATGAGACCGTCAAAGTATTCATCCCTGATCTGTTCCAGTGTTATATAGAATTTGTTAAGGTGGGAAGCATCCGTATGCTTTGACTCATGGGTTGCCACCTTCATAAAAGTAATTTCCGTCTGTATGGGAAAATTGGAAAGTACTCTCAGAATATCGAGTTCTGTATCCTCTTTCAACGGCATCAGATTCAGGATACATATACGAAGAGGTCGTATCTCCTGAGACCGGGCACGCTTTTCATCCATAACGAAAATGTTTTCGCTTTCCAGTATATGCTTAGCCGGTAAATCATTCTGTACTTTGATCGGCATATGAACATCTCCTTTGTCCGAAATTTACCTAAGTATACACAAAATGATCAAGAATTTAAACAGCTTATGAAGTGATATTTGCCGGTTCCACGGTCAGAGCGTAACTGCTCAGCCCGGCCATGTGCAGACTGCTGGATGCGGCGGCTGAAAGAAGTCACGGTGATGGAGCTTCTTGCCGGACTGTTTCCCTGTGATATATCCAAAACAGCCCCAACCGGCTTTTTGTGCCTGTTTTTTCATATATAGAGGCAACATGCTTCTGAAAAACACGGCGTGAGATATAGAGAGCGTCAGCTATCTCCTGTCCTGAATCCTCTGTGAAGATGAGTTTGGCAAATACCTCCTTTTCGCGATCAGTGAGGCCATATTTCATGGAAAGTCTGTCAATGATATGAGAAAGCCCACCCTTGTCACCATCTCTGTCACCTTTGACAGATAAGCTGAACTCTGAATCTGCATCTATGTCAGTATCCGAATCTCTGTCTGCATCTGTATCTGCTGTTTTTTCCGCCTTTCCTCCCATCGGCATCTCTTCCGGTAAATCTTCTTCCCTTATCGCAGGGTCTTCCTCTGTCTTAGCTAACGGCTCTTTCATGGAGATATAGTTCCTGACGAGAATAAGGGTCATGACTGATGAAGCCATGATACCGATGGCGATGATGTGCCAGGTGTTCATTAGCCCCCATGGGATAAGAGACAGAAAAACCCCAAAAACACCTTCAATGATCTTGCCTGTACTTGCGACGATGATCATGTTGCGTCCGGTATAAGGAGCCAATGAAAAGGACATATAGTATATATATCCCATGTAAAAGCCAACCACGATATAGAAAATGACCATAAAGAGCTGAATATTATTTCCCGATATATCCGATAGCAGCACGGGACACATAATGAGCCAGAGGATCACAGCAAGAAAGTTTACGTTCATAAACCTTCCTTCCTTGTGATCACCGATCATGCCCATAGAGACATAGCCGGGAATTACAAAAAGCCGCGGCCAGGTGTAGGCATTGACAGCCTGGAGCTGACTGCTCAGCATACTGTTTATGAGCCAGTTGTCACAATAGGACAGCAGGAACGTAGCCGCTGTTGCCAGGAGGACAAAGGATATCAGGATATTGATTCCGGTTTTTTCGGCGGTATGGTTTTGTCCCATATCTTTCACGTTGTTCTGTGGCAGACACTCAAGTATGATCCACTGCCATGAGTTTTTTATGACAGGGATCAGTGTTATGCCTCCTGATATTATCATAACCAAAAGAAGCAGACTGTTGTCTGCCACTATCTGAACGATGTACTGAAGCAGATATGTTATGGCTGCGCCAATGGCGATAACTCTTCCAAGGATACCTGTTCCCATAAGTGCGGCAGAAATAAAATAATGCACTGATCCTCCAAGGATTCCGAGAAAAAGATGCACTATCGGAGCGATAACCGTAAAAGAGAAGGCACTTGGGTAAAGCATGAGCACGAAGCTGCCAAGATAGAAAACTACAGCCGAAAACTTAAGGTAAAGAGATTTATGCTCATCCTTAGGAAGTCTCGTCCAGAAAAAAACATTCAAAAAAAGTCCGGCCACAAAGATAAGCTGGTTCAGGTAGTACATGACAAGATGAGTATGGTTATCTATATACCCGACAGAATCCCTGTTGGTCATTGTGGATATGGATGTATATATATAAAGATAAATCGTAAACACCATCGTAAAGTCAAGCTCTTTACGAAGGAACATGGTTTTCAGGTTCTTCATGGCATTCTCCGGCATATTAGTCTGGTATAAATATCGGCCAGGAATGATAATAGATAACAGAAAAGGAACGGCCTCCGTAGAAGCCGTTCCTCCTGAATGAAATTATGATCACTTGAGTGCCAAAAGCATTTGCCGCCTGCAAATTCTGCCTCTTCGCACCCTCCTGACAATCGTATCATAGTCTGATCTAGGTTGTTTGCTGCATAGCCTGCTGCATCGCAAGACCCGGATCCATGGATACGCCATAGATTATATAGGTCAGACCTTCCGCTGTTTTCAGGAAAGGTATCTCCAGGACGCCGTTCATAGCGCAGGGAACGCTTATGGTTGTTCCGTCACTGAATGCAACCGTGTATGTAAATCCGCTGACAACATCTGATACCACCGGTACAGATACTGTGTCGGAAACTGAGTTTGCGAATACATTAGAGAATGAAACCACACCGGCTCCCTTGATGTTATCGGCACCAAGGCTTGGAGCACCGCTGTCCATGAAGTTATTTATAGCTGTCAGATTATCAATCGGTGTAAGTACGCTGCCAATGTCTAAGCTGAGAGCATTACCCATTAAGTCCACAGAGCTTACACGGAAGAAGCTTGCAGCATCTATTCCCTGGTAAGCCAGCGCTGTGGCCACATCGCTGAACTTTGCTTCAAATCCTGCCGGAGCAGCCGGAGCTGATGGAGCACTGCTGCTTCCGGTGCTGCCTGAGCCACCGTCGGAATCGCTGCTGTCTGAGGATGAATCATCTCTGTAATATGTGCTGCCGCCTGAGGGGGTTTTAACGGAAGAATCGCTGCCGCCTGAGGGGGTGTCAACGGAAGAATCGCTGCCGCCGGATGGAGTGGTGCTGTCGCCGGATGGGGCGGTGCTGTCGCCGGATGGAGTGGTGCTGTCGCCGGATGGGGCGGTGCTGCCGCCGGATGGAGTATCGTTGTTTTCGGTATTTGAACTTGCAGCCTTAAGTTTAACACCTATATCAACGCCTCCGCCTCTCGGCACCTCAAGATAATAATTCCCGCTGCTGTCCTTAACAACATTTACAAGAGCTGCCCCTGTTCCGTTGTAGAAATCATCTACTTCATAACCACTAGGTATATCCAGTTTAAGATAAACCTTTTCAGCTTCCTTTCCTGTCCAGAAACCGTTGCTGTCCATTTCCTTGTTGACAGCAAGTGATGCTCCATCAACAGTAGTTGACTCTACCTTGATGATGTAGTTGATGGTCTTTTCAACAGCCTCATTACGGGTATATGTTTCCTTATAGGTAGTCTCGTCTATGCTTTTGTTTTCAACAATATTGTTATTTTTAGAGGTGTCAACCTTCCAAACTGTTATGTTCAGATTATTGGTACTATCATCAGGATCGACAACGATAGAATGTTCCTCGGCTGTAATGGTTCCTCCAACAACTAAATCCATTGTACTCTTATCCGACTTTTTGGTAATTGCTATAGCAGTATCTGAAGCAACCACATCACCGGCCACTTTGATGTCGATATCTGAATTATCATTTGCCGAATAACTCTCTACATATTCATGCTGGCCTGTTTCTTCGTTATAGTTGAAGTAACTCAAATCAGTTGCATCTGATACACCGATAGCCCAACCTTCAGTGCCATCCTGTATAACATTACCACCAACAGTGATCTCAAGCTTTCCTTGATTGCCTTCTATTTGGATTGCTTCTGCGTAAGCCTGTGGTTCATAAAGACTGTCAGTTGAACTGCTTTCCTTCAATATGCTTTTGGCTGTCACATCACCGCCAACAGTGACAGAAACATCACCTTCTCCCAATTTAGAACCTGCAATTCCCACAGCTAAAGTATCACTTTCTCCTGAAGCTGCAGCAGTTATATCATTATCAACCGTAATTGTGGTTTTGCCTTCCTGATTGTTGCTTATATTGATACCCTGTACGGTTCCTAAACCATCGGCATAGATACTGCCTGCATGGATACTTGTGCTGGCTCCACTAGCGCTCCCATCTGTAATGGACTCTATACCTGTTGCGGTTCCTGAACTTTCAGCACGGATATCACCGCCTACAGTGATGTCTGTATCACCCTTGGCACCTGTACCTGATTTGACACCGACTGCTGTTCCTCCCGATCCTTCACCTTTTGCAACAACATCGCCGGAAACAGTAATATCTGTATTACCTTTGCTTGCAAAATTCGATCCACCCAAAGTGCCGGAATCAATACCGGTTGCTGTAGCTCCTTCGGAATAAACATTATCTGCCGAAACCTTTACGCTGGTATTATCTGCATACGCTGAAGAATATAAACTTGATCTTGTGTCTATTCCTGTGGACTTACCGCTATCACTTTTTGCAGAAACCTCGCCCTTAACAGTAACCGCTGCTTCAGAATCCCCGTCTGCATATGCAATAACTCCGGTAGTGCTGCTTTGTGTGCTTTCAGCAGCTACATCACCACCAACGGTCACGGTTGTGGTGGATTTTGTATCTGAACTTTCGTTATATCCCTTAGATGCTGATGCGTTAACGCCCTCTGCATCACCATTCTCAGCAGAGCTTGTGACATCCCCTCCTACTTCTACTGTGGTAGTTGATCCATTATTAGATCCTGCACTAACACCTGTGGAAGAACCGTTTTCTGTTTTAGAAGTCACATCATTTGATACTTTGACAGTTGCTTCCTTATCCTCGCCACTTGATGAAGCTTCTACAGCTGCTTTAAATCCTTGCTCATTTTCAGCACTATCAACGTTTTCTTCATTTCCTACTTCCTCAGTATCATCATAAGTATCTACAGCTACATTTTCCTGTGCCAGCGCAGGCACAGCCGTACTCATCATTATCATGGATGCTGACATGATCACCGCCAGCAATTTCTTTGTGGTACATAAATTCCTTCTTTTCAACTTAAGTCTCCTCCTAACTGTTCAATTTATGATTATTACGAACAGCCCCTGACACATCTGTAGGGTGCATACCTTACCAGTGTAAAGGGCAATAAATATTAAAGATAATATTATAAAACTTATCGGTAAAAATATAGGTCACAAGTGTGACCCTCGTAAAAAAACCAAGGTTTTATGCGGTTTTTCGCTTATAAAATCACTTAAATTTTGCAGATTGTTATCTGATGCACGAGCCGCATTATCCGTATACCTTACTCCATGGCTGACACCTTCATTTAGGTGTACTTCCTGTCTGTATTGGATTTTTTGTCTGTACTTGCATGTTATCGCAGCACGCAAAAGAACCACACCTCTGACTGTCGGCATGCTGATCAAGGATTTTCACGCCAAATCATCCTCTGAGATACATTTTGAAGAGTTGGCAAGATACATTTTTACTTATAAACGTTTATAAATATCCTGCAAATGCCGAAGAAATATATAGTAGTACAAGTATGGCATCATTGTATTCTCATATAACTGTTGACAAATTGATATGAAATGCTACAATATGCCGTACAAATGAATACTTATTCAGAGTCGGTGGAGCTACATAGGAGCTATGAAACCGCAGCAACCCCGGGAAAACCGGAAGGTGCTAACCTGAGCGAACTATTTTTTGTTTCGAACAATAAGAGGATGCTTATTAGAAGCCAGTCGATTGTTCGACCGGCTTTTTTTGTATCATAATGCGTCCGGTTGTACCTTGTGCTTTAACCGGCATACATCCGGCCTTTATATACATCAAGCAGAAGGAGTTTTCTCCAACCTGATCTCAGGTATTTCGAAACACCAGGACGCCATGCGTCAGAAAGGAATTATTTATATGTTATTTTCATCAGAACAGGTATCAAACGGACACCCCGACAAGATCTGTGATCAGATTTCAGATGCCATCGTAACAGACATCTTACAGCATGATAAGGCAGGCCGTATTGCAGCCGAGACAACCATTAAGGACTGGGAGGTATCCGTCCTTGGAGAAGTTACCACAAATTACGAGCCAGACTACGAGAAGCTTGCAAGAAACGTTCTCAGGAATATCGGTCTCACAGATGTTGATAAATACACCATTCGCATCCTTATCTCAAAGCAGTCACCTGATATCGCTATGGGCGTTGATAATGACGGTGCCGGAGATCAGGGTATGATGTTCGGCTATGCCACAAACGAAACTGAAGAGCTTCTTCCGATCCCTTATGTTCTTTCTAACAGAGCACTACTTAAGCTCAGAGAGTTCAATATCAAGGATGGCTTCAAGAAGTTACGTCCTGATGCCAAGGCTCAGGTATCATTTGACTATGATACGCACCGCATCGATACCTTCCTTATCTCAACCCAGCATGCTGAAGAAACTTCTATTGATGAAGTACGTGAGATAGTTTCCGACATCATGAAAGAGACAGCCGGGGAAATGGGTCTAAATACCGATTTCCGTATCCTTGTTAACCCTACCGGACGTTTTGTAATGGGTTCTTCCTTTGCGGATTCAGGTCTTACAGGTCGTAAGATCATCGCCGACACCTATGGCGGAGCCGCTCACCACGGTGGCGGAGCATTCTCAGGAAAGGATCCCAGTAAGGTTGACCGTTCAGGCGCTTACATGGCTCGAAAGATCGCAAGAGATATCGTAAAGGCAGGAAAGGCTGACCGCTGCGAAGTACAGCTTGCCTACGCTATCGGTGTTGCAGAGCCTGTATCAGTTTACGTTGACTGCTTCGGAACAGAAAAAGAAGACCGAAACAAGATCTGGGATGAGATAAAACATGATTATGACCTTACCCCAAAGGGCATCATCAATTCCCTTAAGCTTAAAGATGTTAACTATAATCTCGTTTCAAGCTACGGACACTTCGGAAAGCCTGAGCTTCCCTGGGAGCAGTAATCATAGCGAAACCATATAGAGTGGTTTAGACAGATTATCTTTACTGTTTAAATGATGCATTAACAGTAAACTCGATGAGTTCAAGATAATTAGTCTCAAAGCTGAACCCTTACCGGTGGATATGAACAAATTGTTTATGCCGAATGTTTACGGTAACCTATAGGAGGCTTTAATTGAAGTTTTCATCCGATAATTCCAAAAACAAAAAGCATACACTATGGCATGACTGGCTGACCTACGATTTTATAGTCGGAATAGCACTTCAGCTTTTGCTGTATTTTGTAGCCGTTTTCGTTTGGTCCATGAGATTCCCAAAGCTGTCCTTTGAACGTACTCCTATATTAAATGTTCATTACCTCGTCATGTTTCTGCCATTTATTGTCGGAGTCTTCGGGCTATGGGCCAGAACCTATGAGCTTCAGTTTTGGGCAAAGTTTTTCACAAAAGTCTCCCTCCCGGTGCTGATACTTGGTGTAATCTCAGCTGTGGTTTTATGTATAGTACCGCCCTATTGCTCCAGTACCACAAAAACTGAGCAATACATGGTTGTAGACAGAGATGTGGATGCAGAGTGCTTTGACATATGCAGGCAAATATTTCCCTCCCACATATCAGGAGCACCTTCAAACACCTCCTACCGCTACTACAAATACAGCAGTATCCTGGAAGACGACTTCCACCTGAGCCTCGGAGAAACCCTTTCTTCCGACCAATTTAAAGAAGAAAGCGACCGCATTCTTTCCCTTGATATCCTGAAAGATGCCGATCTTTCCACTTCAAAAGATATCACACTCATAGACACCACACTGAACGGTGATTTAATCGTTCACATCACACTTGATTCCGCCTATAATCGGATTATATATGCCGCAGGTTACAACCGAATCAAATAACAGCAAAAGGCCGGTCCCGAATGGGACCGGCCTTTCAAAAAGATATAATTACTTGTTGTAATTAACGATTTTACCGAAGTCAGGCTTAAGTGAAGCTCCGCCGATAAGTCCGCCATCGATGTCAGGCTTGGATAAAAGCTCAGCAGCATTGCCTGCGTTCATTGATCCGCCGTACTGAATACGAACAGCGTCTGCTGTAGCTGCATCATACAGCTTTTCAATAAGATCACGGATAAGCTTGCAAACCTCTTCAGCCTGATCTGAAGTAGCTGTCTCTCCCGTTCCGATTGCCCAGATAGGCTCGTATGCGATAACAAGCTCCTTAACCTGATCAGCAGTAACTCCGTCAAGATCCCAGGTGATCTGTCTTTCGATCCACTCCTTGTAAGTACCGGCCTTACGAAGTGCCAGAGACTCACCACAGCAAAGAATCGGCTTAAGACCTGCAGCAAATGCCTTCTTAACCTTTGCATTGATAAGGATATCATTCTCACCGAAGATATCTCTTCTCTCCGAGTGTCCGATGATGATGTACTCAACACCTGCATCCTTAAGCATAGGAGCTGAAATCTCACCTGTGAAAGCACCCTTGTCCTCAATATAGAAGTTCTCAGCACCGACATGAACATTGGTGCCCTTAACAGCCTCAACTACAGGGATGATATCAATTGCAGGTACGCAGTAAACTACGTCTACATCATCATTCTGTACAAGTGGCTTTAATGTCTCAACAAGCTTAACAGCCTCTGAAGGAACCATGTTCATCTTCCAGTTTCCGGCAATAATTTTCTTTCTCATATAAACTCCATTCCGTGTATGCCTATTTCCTAAACAGTCATACACAAGAAAAAATTCTCTTTATTCTATGTACTAAATTCATCCTATCCAAAGAACAGTCAGAAGAAACCATTCTTGATTCTGTTCTCCGGATAGACATCAGTTCAATATCAGTTCTTGTCGTCTGCAGCAGCTACACCCGGAAGCTCCTTACCCTCAAGAAACTCAAGAGAAGCTCCGCCACCTGTTGATATGTGTGTCATCTTGTCGCCATAGCCCATCTGGTTAACAGCAGCAGCTGAGTCACCACCACCGATGATGGTTGTAGCATCTGTATCTGCAAGAGCCTGTGCAACTGACTTTGTTCCGGCTGCAAGAGTAGGGTTCTCAAATACACCCATAGGTCCGTTCCATACAACAGTCTTAGCTGACTTAACAGCATCAGCATAAAGAGCCTGTGTCTTAGGTCCGATATCCATACCCATTCTGTCAGCAGGGATCTTGTCGATATCAACAACTGTTGTGTCGATAGATCCGTCGATTGGCTCAGGGAAGTGGTCTGTTGTAACAGCATCTACTGGAAGAAGGAGCTTCTTGCCAAGCTTCTCAGCCTTCTCGATCATTTCCTTGCAGTAATCAACCTTAGTCTCATCGCAAAGAGATGTACCGATCTCATAGCCCTGTGCCTTAGCGAATGTATAAGCCATACCTCCGCCGATGATAAGTGTATCGCACTTCTCAAGGAGGTTAGAAATAACATTAAGCTTATCAGCAACCTTAGCGCCGCCAAGAATAGCTACGAATGGACGTACAGGATTCTCAACAGCCTGTCCAAGGAACTTGATTTCCTTCTGCATAAGGTAACCAACAGCGTGAGGACCGTTAAGGAACTGTGTAACACCAACATTTGAGCAGTGTGCTCTGTGAGCTGTTCCGAATGCATCGTTTACGAATACATCAGCGATAGAAGCAAGATCCTTTGAGAAAGCCTCTCCGTTCTTTGTCTCTTCAGCTCTGTAACGTGTGTTCTCAAGAAGGATAACGTCTCCGTCCTTCATCTCAGCTACAGCGGCCTTGGCATTGGCACCAACAACCTCAGGATCAGCTGCGAACTTAACTTCCTGTCCGAGAAGCTCTGAAAGTCTCTTAGCTACAGGAGCAAGTGTCTTTGAAGGCTTGTCCTCCTCTGTCTTAACCTTTCCAAGGTGTGAGCAAAGGATAACCTTTCCACCGTCAGCGATAAGCTTCTTGATTGTTGGAAGTGCTGCTACGAGTCTGTTCTCGTCTGTGATCTTGCCCTCTTTAAGAGGAACGTTGAAATCACATCTGCAAAGTACTCTCTTGCCCTTAACATCGATATCATCAACTGTTAACTTGTTTAATCCTGCCATATGAATCTCCTTTTTGAGAGAAATATCTCTCTGATTTTATTTTCTCTTTGAAATATTATAGAAGATTTTTCCAGCCATTTGTGTTTTTTGACAAAAGCATGTGCAAAAATCTTCTTTAAATTGTCGATTATGGTTGTATTTACTATAACTTATTGCAAGAAAAAGAGGCCAGGCCCATATAGGCCGGACCTCTTCAAAGTCATGTCTTATTTATCTTTCAAGGATAATTACTTATTAAGAAGGCTTCCGAAGTGCTTGATAGTACGAACCATCTGGCTTGTGTATGAGTTCTCGTTGTCATACCATGAAACAACCTGTACCTGTGTGGTTCCGTTGTCAAGAGGAAGAACCATTGTCTGAGTTGCATCAAAGAGAGAACCATATCTCATTCCAACGATATCAGATGAAACGATCTCATCTTCGTTGTAACCGAAGCTCTCATTGCTTGCTGCCTTCATAGCTGCATTGATCTGATCCTTTGTAACGTTTCCTTCAACAACTGCTGTAAGGATAGTTGTTGAACCTGTAGGTGTCGGAACACGCTGAGCAGCACCGATGAGCTTTCCGTTAAGCTCAGGGATAACAAGGCCGATTGCCTTAGCTGCACCAGTTGAGTTAGGAACGATGTTAACTGCTGCTGCACGTGAACGTCTCTTGTCGCCCTTTCTCTGAGGTCCGTCAAGTGTCATCTGATCGCCTGTGTAAGCATGGATCGTGCACATGATACCGGACTTGATAGGTACAAGATCGTTGAGAGCCTTAGCCATAGGAGCTAAGCAGTTTGTTGTACAAGAAGCTGCTGAGATGATCTTGTCATCAGCTGTAAGGTTCTGGTGGTTAACATTATATACGATAGTAGGAAGATCATTTCCTGCAGGAGCAGAAATGATAACGTGCTTAGCGCCTGCATCGATGTGAGCCTGTGACTTTTCCTTGCTTGTATAGAAGCCTGTACACTCAAGAACTACGTCTACACCGAGCTGACCCCAAGGAAGGTTTCTAGCATCTGCTTCCTTGTAGATTGTGATCTTCTTTCCGTCAACAGTGATGGAATCCTCACCGTAAGAAACCTTGTCACAAAGCTCGTAACGACCCTGTGTGCTGTCGTACTTAAGAAGATGTGCAAGCATCTCAGGGCTTGTAAGATCGTTGATTGCAACGATTTCAAATCCCTCTGCACCAAACATCTGTCTGAATGCAAGACGACCGATACGACCAAAACCGTTAATAGCAACTTTAACTGCCATAGTAAATATCCTCCTGATACTTATAATAAAAAATGCATGTTGCAAATGCTGTTTGGATGAAATTTCCGTCAGCAAACATATTGTATGTCATGTTATGTATTTTTGCAAGTGCAAAACAGTAATTTTGTGAAAAATTTCACAGCAGATATTTGGCATATTTAACGTAATTCCAACATATACCTTCATACATATCCGGATTTAATAAAAATACTATATAAAATTTATTTTTTCACAATTGTAAATAACCGCTTAAAGCTGTGCGGCTCCCACGATTAAAAACATATCCTGGGCAGTATAAAACAGCAGGGCATCCGTTTATCAGATGTCCTGCTGCCACTAAATGTCTTTATGATATTTATCACGCAAATCCGTAGTACTTATTTACACCCAGTACAAGTCCTTCCGCATACTTTTCACAGGCTTCCTTTGAGTGGTCTGCGGTCTTGTCGCCAAGCTTTACATATGCCGATATAACAGAAGAATAAGCTGTCTGCACCACATCCTCTTCCACACTGCCGCTAGAGCTGATCTTTACTCCGTTGGCCTCAAGTCCTGAGATCAGACTGTCACCAAGCTTTTTCGATTTATTCCAGTACTTTGAAACCGGCTCAAGCTTTTTAAGCTTATCCGGGGCAGAAACGTAATACGCTCCCACACCGCTTGATGAATCATTGAAATGAATGGAGATATGACAGTCTGCCTTGTTGTTTGCAAGAACCGCTCTTGCAACATCGTCAAGCTGCACATCTTCACCGTCTCTTATCATAAGCACGTCATAGCCTTCGGAGAGAAGCTTATCCCTGAAGCTTTCTGCCACCATAAGGTTTGCGTCTGCTTCGGTTCCTTTATCCTGGAATGTCATTCCTTTGGTCACGGCTTCACAGGCAGTACTTCCGTCCGCTCTTGCCGTTCCGTCAGGATGGCAAAGGATCTTCACATCTTCTCCCCCTGCTGTTCCATGCCCTGCATCCACAGCTATGGTGATATTCTTTTTATCGGCGGCATCGCTTGTATAAAGCCTCGCCCTTCCTGTATTGATCTTTGTATTTTCAGCATACTTCCAGTCGAGATTCAGTCCGATGTCAGTCGCTGCCAATGCAGAAACGCTCATGCACAACGACATGACGCAAGCTATAATTGCTACCTTTATCCTCTTCATTTTTTCCTCTTTCAAATACCTTATAAATATAACTTCAGCCGGGCCGAAATTATTTATAATCACATGTTGAGAATAATCCAAAAAAAGAGGGCCCGCAACCGACAATCGGTTACGTCCCTCTTAAGTATTTCTTACACGCTTATCAGGTCTTGGAAACGGCAAACCATATGAGAACTATCACGCCTAAAACTATACGATAATAGCCAAAAATCGTGAAGCTGTGCTTACGGATATATCTCATCAGGAAGCTTATGCAGTATACACTTACAAGGTAAGCGATAAGCATTCCGAGTACCATGTAGAACCACTGTACAGCATTAAATCCGGCACCTCTCTTGAGAAGCTTCAGAAGGCTTGCTCCGAACATGACAGGTACGGAAAGATAGAATGAAAACTCTGCGGCAGCTGTTCTGGAAACACCGAGAAGCATGGCTCCAATTATGGTAGCACCTGAACGTGAGGTTCCGGGTATAAGGGCGAGACATTGGAAACAGCCTATCCATAATGCAGTTTTGAGGTCCAGCTCACTTACTCTCCTGACAGAAAAGGTGGTTGTTTCATTTCTCTTTTCGACGAGAATAAATGCCACGCCATAGATGATAAGGGTAAGAGCCACCACGAATCCGTTGTAAAGGTAGGTGTCCAGGAAATCGTCCAGAAGAAGTCCCAGCACTGCTGCGGGAAGACAGGCGATGATTATCTTGATCCAGAGCTCAACCTTTGCGGGAGCAAGGCCGATGCCGCCTCTGCGTCTTGCTTCAAAGGGCCATAGCTGTCTGAAAAATGTGGTAACCACCGCGAGTATTGCTCCGAGCTGTATCACAACCTGGAATACCTCATAGTATTCCGCAGGCTGACGAAGCTTGATGATGTCATTAACAAGAATCATGTGACCGGTGGAGGAAACCGGAAGCCACTCGGTGAATCCCTCTACAAGTCCAAAAACCAAAACCTTAAGTATTTCTACAAAACTCATACTAACCCCTTTATAAAAAAATTAAATATTTTCAATCTGCCAGTCAATAGGACTTAAGCCGTTCTCCTCGAGATAGGCATTGGCCTTTGAAAAAGGCTTTGAACCGAAAAATCCGCGATATGCACTGAGGGGACTCGGATGCGGTGACTTCAGTATCAGATGCTTCGGATTGTCAAGCATGGCCTGTTTCATCTGGGCCGGCCTTCCCCAAAGTATGAAGACCATGGGCCTGTCCACCTTGTTAAGCGCCCTGATGGCTGCGTCCGTGAACTCTTCCCAGCCCAGACCCTTATGGCTGTTTGCCTCATGAGCCCGGACCGTGAGAACCGCATTCAGAAGCAGCACGCCCTGATCCGCCCATTTCTTCAGATATCCGTTATTGGGAATGTAACACCCCAGATCGTCATGAAGCTCTTTATAGATATTAACCAGTGACGGCGGAATGTCTATGCCCTGCTTTACGGAAAATGAAAGTCCGTGGGCCTGTCCCGGTTCATGATAGGGATCCTGTCCGAGGATCACCACCTTCACATTACTCACAGGAGTATAGAGGAAAGCATTGAACACATCCTCTGCCGGGGGATAGACCTTTTCTGTCTTGTATTCCCGGTCTATCCTTTCATACAGATTTTTATAATAAGGCTTCTCAAACTCAGGCCTGAGCAAAGCCTCCCAGTCATTATTTATCATCATTTTCTTCTCCGTGGAGCTGAGGGTAATACTTCCGGCGTCCCATAGACACGTTCTTGTAAAGATCGTACAGCAGGGAGCCTGTTTTACCTTCCTCCGGGTGATCCTCCTTCTTTATATTGAGATCATATCTGTCGAAAGCATTGATTATAACCGTCCCCGAAGGATGAACCTGCTCCCTTTGAAATTCCCCGTAATTCCCGTGAACATGGCCGTGGATCATGTATTTGGGCTTATACCTCATGAGAAGATCATTAAAGCACTGAAATCCCTGATGAGGGAGGTCAGTGAGATCTCCGTAGCCCTTCGCGGGGGAATGGGTCAGCAGGATGTCAAAACCGTTATAAAGCATTATGGTACGCCTCAGACGTTCTATCCTTTTCTCCATGTCCCTTTCGGTGTACAGGTATGGGCCTTCCTTATATTTCATGGAGCCCCCAAGCCCAAGTATCCGGAGTCCCCGGAAATCAATGATCCTGTCGTCGGCACAGTCACAGCCCATCGGCGGATGGCTCACGTAGTTACTGTCATGATTCCCGGGAACATAAACAAGGGGCGCGTGTCCCATGGTCACAAGGAATTCCAGGTATCCGGCATGGAGATCTCCCGCAGATATGATGAGATCCACCTCCCGGAGTTTTTCCGGATCGAAATACTCATATAGTAACTTACTTTCTTCGTCAGCGATCAGAAGAACCTTCATCACCCATATCTCCCTTATTTGTCATAAAACCGCTTATGCGCATAAGATACTGTGCTCTCTCGTTGAATGCCTCTATAGGAGGTATGGTGCCTATGATATTGTCATTAAGCCAATGCATATTCACTATTTCCTCACCCGACAATCTCGGATCTGTTTCCTTTTTGATGATGCCCTCCTGGCTACGCAGCTCTCCGCCAAAAGGATTTAACATCTCTTCAACTATACCTTTTTTAAGTGCCTCTGTCATTTTTCTTGAAGCATAGCCAAGCTCTCTCGACAGAATGACATCCACAACCCCCGACTTCATGCCAAACCAGAAATTGAGAGCTTTATGATCCTTTGTCAATGTTGAGTTATCCCAGGTTCCGCTCAAAATGGAGTCTATGATGATCTCATAGAACCTGCCCCAGTCAAATATAGGCATGGCAATGTTTGAAACAACATCCCCGTCCGAAACCATGTAAACGCCGTATTCCTTTCTTGAAACCTTGGGCGGTGTAAGCTCCGGACCCGATATGGTGATAATGTTTTCTCTTCTGAGTTCTTCCCTCCAGTCCGAATCCTTTAGTCCCATCCACTTTAAATGTATGCGAGAATAGGGATTTATCATCTGGGCACCGATGGCAAAGGCATTGACATTGGCAAGGGTGCCATACTGGGGGCAAAGTTCAACATATCCTATGTCATGACCGTCTGTCAGTGACGCCGCAAGGGCTCCCATGATGAATTTCGCCTCATACATACGGCTGTAATAGGTTCTTATGGTGTTGTAATTTGTATTGACAGAGCAATTGAGAATGTATATCTCCGGGTGTTCCACCCTTGCCTTTACGGATTCGTCTATCATCATTCCCGAAGTTGTGAAGATAACGTGGGCACCGGCCTCCGCAGCTTTCTCAAGAGCATCATGCACAAGCTCCGGCGTTTCACAATTCTCATATACCTTGGTTTCTATGTGCTCACCGAACTTTTCTGAAAGATAAGCACGTCCCAGCTCATGTCCGTAGGCCCAGCTTGAGTTCCCTGTACTCTTTTCATATATAAATGCGGCCTTAAGAACATCGCCCCTGAAGCCTGCTTTAGACGTAAAAATGTTGAAAAACTTTAGCTTCTCCTGCTTTTCCAGAAGCTCCGGTTCCTTAACGAGACTGATATCATCCGGCTCCTTCAGGAATTCCTGCCAGATTTGGTCGAGATTTTTATCAATCTGTACATTGGAAACATCCTGGATATTGTAAAGTCCGAATACAGTCAGATAAAGTAAAAATGCATCGCCTATTTTTAAATCCAGACGATCTCCGCCTTTTTTGATGAACACACCCGAAAATCTGCTGAAGGCTGCCTTGACGCTCTTCCTTACCTCTGCGTCCCAGGGCTTTGACATGGGCAGCTTCAGTACATCGCATAGCTTCTGATACTGTCCTTCTTCGCTGAATCTTATTCCATAAAATCCCGCTGCCTTAAAGAACTCAACAAACTCATGATATATATTGTCCTCTTTGCTGCCTGTCCTCTGGGGCATAAGCCTGATGACGTCCGCCACTATGGATTCTGAACCGATGTACTTGGATACGGAAACGCGCTTGTTTCCCTCCTGTACATAAAAACGACCCATGTACTCATAAACCAGTATGGCGTCTCTGATGCCTTCATTCATGGCCGCATCATAAAGAGAACTCCATTTCATGGCAAACTCAGTATCTAAGTCAAGAATGGGCATGAAATTGGTTGCAAATGCCTCCTGCCTGCCACGGGTCTTAGTCCCGGCAAAGGATGATAAAGGTATCTCCATCACACCCAATCTGTTTTCTGCAGTTATTTTGGCAGAAGCAATCATATCGTCAAGGGCTGTCAGATAAGGATATCTGCCGCCGGTTACATCTTTACGATACTGGGCATCCCCCCTGCGTTTTGCCTTTCCATAATCTTCGATCATTAGATTCCCTCTAAATAATAGTGCCACCGGGGACGGTTCTCGCCGGCGAGAACCGTCCCCGGTGGATAACTCGGTGGTAACTCATTGAAACAATGGGATCAGACCTGTCACAGCCTGATCCCTTTCCAAATGTTGCAGTGCCAAATTATGTCACGGATTTTGATCACTTAGGTCCGGTTGTTGAACCTGCGTTTAAGTTTACATTTGAACTACTGTTAACGGATGTACCAACATTGGTAGTTGATGTGCTGATCTCCGACGGAGCAACTGTTGCCGAAACAACATTACCCGAAGTAGATGCGGAAGATGATGGAGATGTTGCGGTAACAGCACTTGTGCTTGAAGAAGGTGTCGTAGTTACCGAAGTATCTGAATCAGGTCCTTCACCTACCGTACCGCTTGCAAGAGTTGTGGAAGCAGCATTGGTTGTGCCGGTATTTCCTGTTGTTGTCACTGTTGTGGTTGTGGTAGTTGTTGTAGTTGTACTGGTTCCGTTGCTGCCGGAAACTGTACTGCTGCTTGTCTCAGAGGCTGCTCCTCCCGGTGTTGTTACTGAACTTGAGCTGTCGGAAGATCCTGTTGATGCATGTGTAACCGAAACTCCGTTAACAGAGCTTGTGCATACACCGTCGCTGTTAAACTTGTACTCAGTGCCGTCAATGGTAAGAGTCTTGTTCTTCTGCATCTTTCCATCCTTAAAGTAATAGTAAGAGCCTTCATACTCAAGCCATCCGACTACCATCTTGCCGTTCTGAGCAAAATAGTACTTCGCACCATCGATTTCCTTAAATCCCTGAGCCATCTTACCGTTCTCGGCATCAAGATAATACTTATTGCCGGAGGCATCTTTTTTCCAGCCTGTCTGCATAACGCCCTGAGCATTGAGATAGTAGTATGAGCCGTTGTTGGAATACCATCCGGTCTGCATAACACCGTTAGACTCAAAACGATACCACTTGCCGTCGATCTTCGCCCATGAATCCATAATGAGGGTTCCGTCTCCCGGCTGGAAATAGTACCACTTATCGTTAAGCTCTATCCAGCCTGTAGTCATGGTTCCGTTAGACTTCAGATAATACCATTTGGTTTCCGAACCTTCCGTAAGTTTGAGCCATCCGGTCTGCATAACACCGTCTGACTGAAGATAATACCACTTGTTATCTATCTGTCTCCAGCCTGTTGCCATGAGGCCGTTGCTCCTGAAATAGTGCCAGTTATCATTGATCTTCTTCCAGCCCGTTACCATATATCCATCGTTTCCAATGTAGTAGTAGCCTGATGAAGTATGTATCCATTTATTGCTGATCTTTTCGTTGGTTGACTCATCTACATAATAATATTTTCCGTCTTTCTGTCCCCAGCCGGCAAATGCCATCGGTGCAAAAGCACTGCATCCGATCAGGATACTAAGTCCGGCCACTCCCAGTTTTGCTTTTATATTCTTAATCATAAGGCACCCCCAAAATCATCTATTGAAATTTTATCACGCATTCAAGCGTAAGTCTTTTTCTATTACATTAAAATTTTTCTAGTTTTCGTAAGATTTTGTAGGAGTCCTTGAAATACCTGTACATCTTAAGGGTGTAATCTCCAAAGCTTTCTCCCAGAGCCATCTTATAAATCCCCCAAAGAGCCCACAGAAGACCGCCGAGGCCCATATAGGCGATCACCAGAGCATAAGCATCATCAGGTGCAAGTCCCTTCAGGGCAATGCCTCCACGGGACTCAAAAATCTTCTGCACTGCCGGCTCTGTCAGTGCCCCTGCCGACACGGAGGTTTCCAACGGACCTTTGTCTTTCCCGCCAGCCTGTAGTTTTATATCCAAAGCTATGGATTCGGGTTCCGGTGTCGCGGCATACACCCTGACGAGCTCTTTCGCCTTATCGAAGCTCATGTAAGAATAGATCGCCGACATTGCAAGATCCAGCAGAGGATCAGCCATTCCCGCATACTCCCAGTCAATCATCTTGAGACCTTCATCAGTAAAAATGAAATTGTCCTTTACGGAGTCAATATGTGCGATGGTCTTCGGTCTGTTCAAAGAATCGATCCAGCCAAGCACCTCCTCCGCCTTCATCCTGACAGCCGGATAGTCCTCGTAGGGAACCTCAGCTCCGGCCTCCTTTATGTCCTTTTCATAATTGCCAAGTTCTCTCTTAAGATCAAAATCATGGCCAAGCTTTATGCCGGAATTATGAAGCTTTTTGAGCATCGACATGCACTGTGAAAGCTCCTTAACATTATCAAAATCCGCATTTCGTGCCCCATGATAATATCTCGATATCTTATATCCGCTTTCCGCATCAAAATATACAAGCTCTTCAGTTATATCAAGTCCTGCGACAGCCTTATAAACTTCTCCCTCCTGCCGGCGGTTGATGAGCTTCTCCGTTCCGGGTCCGGGGATACGACATATAAAGGCTTTGTTCCTGTACTTTTCAGCGATTTCCTCCGAATCCGAAACATTAAAATACCAGGACTTGTTGGTCATGCCTGCCTTAAGGCACTTAATGTTTATGATCTCCGACTCAGGGATTCCGAATATTTCCGAAACCAGCTGCATGGCCTTTGAACCGGAATTGTTAACATACTTCTCGTCAAAGCGACGGAGCTCCTCCAGGTTTTCAAATTCGTAAACCACACCCTCCGGCTGCTTGTTTATATAGATATCCGGAAGGTTCTTCAGATTCCTGATAAGTACATCTTCCCAGTAGAACTGCTCCGTTCCCGGCATCCTGTAATATGCCTCGATAAGCGGAAGAAATGTTTCCGAAAACTCCTTTGTCAGATAAACCGGGCCGTACATGCACCACTTGTCACAGCCGCCTATACGCACGTCCTTTATGACACCGTTCTTTCCGGTCTCCATAGCCCATTCACGGGTCTCCCCCTTCATAAAAGTTGCCGCATACCAGGTATCCGCCTCGAAGCTGTGATAAACATTGTCCCTCATCCAGTTGTCGGAGGACAGGATATAGCAGTTTTTACCCTTAAGTACATCCTTCGCATGATACAAAGTCGCAAGGGTATTTTTATCACTGTATTCAGGATTATAAATAAGCTTTACATCGTACTTATCGATGAGATAATCAAACTTCTCCTTGAGGTATCCTACCATGATGGTGATGTCTCTGACCCCCACTTCATGAAGCTGTCTTATCTGTCTCTCGATCATGCGTTCCCCGAATACCTCCAGGAGTCCCTTTGGAGTCTCATAGGTAAGCGGCACAAATCTTGATCCGAATCCCGAAGCAAGTATCAGCGCCCTTTCCACCCGGTACTTCTCCAGCATCCTTCTTCCCTTTTCGGTTATCTCGTAAGAAACGTTCCTTCCACGCCCTTCTGAACTCTCCACCTTTGAAAGCAGTCCCTCTTCAACCGTTTCCGCTATAAGCTTGTTGGTCTTCCCCAGCGACACCTCCAGCTGCTGTGCGATATCCCTCTGGGTACTTTCCCTGTTCTCAAAAAGAGTCCTTAAAATAATAATCGATTCCCTGCTCGCCTTGCTCATATCTCTTCCTTCGGCCCTCGTCCAATGTTTTGTTCAAATCCACGACATCTTCGTCGCTTTTGAACATAATATCATCATCTCTCCCTCAACGCAAGTGTTCCCGCTACCTATTCTTGATCCTGACGTAACAGTTCGGCCGGGGTATACGTAGCCCGAAGCAGGCAGGCATCCCTCTAAAAACGGGTCGCTTCGTCGGAAAAATCTAAAATTGGCCCCTAAGTGGCTCTAGGCCCTCGCCAATGTCAGAGTTTTCTTTTATGACAACTCTGACTTGGCGAGGGGGCTAAGGAAAAGGGAACCAAGAGCCACTAAGGGGCCAATTTTGATTTTTCACGTCCTCGCTCAACGTTTTTAGAGGGATGCCTGCCTGCTTCGGTCTTTACGTATACCCCGGCCGAACTGTTACTGTTTTACGTTTAGCCAAAGTCAGAGAAAATGCAAGGGATGGGTGGCAGGGCTGTTCTTTCAATCTCGTGGGCCGCCACACGTCCCTTGCATTTTCTCGTCCGGTTATTAATAAACTTACGGCTCAGAAACCTCGAAGATCAAATCGCCGTAGCTTGGATATGGCCACAGATCCTTGTCCACTATCTGCTCGAGCTCGTCAACAGGAGCCCTGAGCGCCTTCATGGCAGGAACGATAACATCGTGGTACTTATGAGCCTTCTTCTCGGCATCCTTCTCCTTGCCGTACTTCTCAACCTTCTCGTAAAGATCAGTACGTGCATCCTCCATGTCCCCAAGAAGCTTTGAAGCTCTCTCAAGAAGAGTCTTCTGCACAGAAACATTGGCATCAGGACATGCCTTTGTAACCTTATTCACTGAATCCGCAAGTCTTGTGGTGTAGTGAATAACCGCCGGAATGATCTGCTTTCCGGAGATATTGATCATGGCACGGGCTTCAATGTTTGTAACCTTTACATAGTGCTCATACTCAACCTCTTTACGGCTCTCCAGCTCAGGCCGAGTGTAAATGCCGAATTCATTGAAAAGCTTAACAGCTTTCTCTGTGGTAAGTGCAGGAATCGCATCAACCATGGATGGAAGGTTCGGAAGTCCGCGTCTATCGGCCTCCTTAACCCAATCTTCACTGTAGCCGTTGCCGTTAAAGATGATCCTCCGGTGATCTGTAAGGAGCTTCTTAATATAGTCGTGGCAGGCGATCTTGAAATCCTCTGCCTTCTCAAGTACATCCGCAGCCTCTTTGAACTGCTCAGCCACTATTGCATCGAGAATGATATTGGCCTCGGCAATGGAATCGCTGGAACCTACCATACGGAATTCGAATTTGTTTCCGGTGAAGGCAAAAGGTGATGTACGGTTACGGTCTGTAACATCAGCATAAAGATCCGGCATGGTGTTGACGCCGGTAGGAAGCTTCTTGCCCTTCTTGGACTTTGTAGCGTAGCCCTGACCGATGAGCTGCTCCACCACGTCCTCAAGCTGTGTTCCGATAAACGCGGAAATGATTGCAGGAGGTGCCTCATCGGCTCCCAGTCTGTGCTCATTTCCCACGTCTGCAGCGCTGAGTCTGAGAAGATCCGCATGCTTGTCAACCGCCGCAAGAACACAGGCCAGAACCAGCAGGAACTGAACATTTTCATGAGGTGTCTCTCCCGGGCTCATGAGGTTAATGCCGTCGTCTGTGGTAAGGGACCAGTTGTTGTGCTTACCGGAACCATTGATACCTTCAAATGGCTTTTCGTGGAGAAGGCACTCAAGGCCGTGTTTGGGCGCAGTCTTCTTCATTACCTCCATCACCAGCTGGTTATGATCTACGGCAAGATTTGCCTCATCATAAACCGGTGCAAGCTCGTGCTGTGCCGGTGCAACTTCATTATGTTCTGTTTTTGCTGTTACTCCGAGTTTCCAAAGCTGAATGTCTACATCGCGCATAAACTCGGCAATTCTGTGTCTGATGGAACCAAAATAGTGATCATCAAGCTCCTGACCCTTTGCAGGCATCACGCCGAACAGGGTACGGCCTGTATAGATAAGGTCTTTACGCTTTAAGTATTTGTTGCGATCAACGAGGAAATACTCCTGCTCTGCGCCTACAGAAGGCTTGACACTTTTAGAGCTTGTATTTCCGAAAAGACGAAGAATACGCAGGGCCTGTTCATTAACAGCCTGCATTGAACGGAGAAGCGGGGTCTTGGTATCAAGCGCCTCACCGCCGAAGGAGCAAAAAGAAGTAGGAATGCAAAGGGTGACAATGTCTCTGTTATCACCTTCATGACGCAGAAATGCAGGGCTTGTGCAATCCCAGATGGTATAGCCTCTGGCTTCGAATGTTGCACGAAGACCTCCGGAAGGAAAAGATGATGCATCTGTTTCACTGCGGACAAGCTCTTTGCCGGAAAACTCCATGATGACCTTTCCGTTTTGATCGGCAGCTGAAATAAAGGAATCATGCTTTTCGGCAGTTATACCCGTAAGCGGCTGGAACCAGTGGGTATAATGAGTGGCGCCATGCTCGAGAGCCCACTCCTTCATCGCCTGAGCAACGGAATCAGCAATAGTCGGATCAAGTTCATAGCCCTCAGTGATCGTCTTCTTAAGCTTCTTATAAACGGCTTTCGGAAGACGTTCCTGCATAACCTTGTCGTTGAAGACATCTTCGCCAAATATCTCAGCAACATTCAGAACATCATTCATTCTCAAATCTCCTTTTAACACCCTTGTCTTTGTATATTTAATTGTGTTGTGCTGATTGTAAACCACAGCACAACAGTGTTGCAAGAAAAAAATAGGCTGCTTTTCATTAAAGACATTGGTTAATGTGATAACCCGGCAGATCACAAAAAAAGCTGCCGGAAACAAATTGTTCCGACAGCCTTTCTCGTCATTTGATTTATTCGTACAGTCAACCGGCTTAACTAAATCGAAAAGCTAAACTGTACTAAAGCTGTTCAGCCGCTTATCAAGCCTTGTTAGCAGAACCGAAGATATTGATCTTGTTCTTGCACTCTGCGATGATAGCCTCTGTGCCCGGCTTAAGGAGCTTACGAGGGTCATAGCCCTTGCCTTCCTTATCCTTGCCAGCCTCAATATACTCTCTTGTAGCCTTAGCAAATACAAGCTGAAGCTCTGTGTTTACATTGATCTTTGAAACACCGAGAGAGATAGCCTTCTTGATCTGATCCTCAGGGATACCTGAACCGCCGTGAAGAACCAGTGGAAGCTCACCGATCTTATCCTTGATAGCTGCGAGAACGTCAAAATCAAGTCCCTTCCAGTCAGCAGGGTATACACCGTGAATGTTTCCGATACCTGCAGCAAGGAAATCGATTCCGAGATCAGCGATCATCTTGCACTCATTAGGATCAGCCTTCTCACCGTCAGATGCAACACCGTCTTCTACACCACCGATACCGCCAACTTCAGCCTCAATAGAAATGCCTAAATCATGAGCAGTCTTAACAAGTTCTTTTGTCTTCTCAACGTTCTCATTAATATCATAGTGAGAACCATCGAACATGATAGAAGTAAATCCAGCTTCGATACAAGCCTTGGAGCCTTCGTATGTACCGTGATCAAGGTGAAGAGCTACAGGAACTGTGATTCCAAGAGACTCATCCATAGCCTTAACCATAGCAACTACTGTCTTGAAGCCTGTCATATACTTGCCGGCACCCTCAGATACACCGAGGATTACAGGTGACTTGCACTCTTCACAAGCAAGAAGAATTGACTTTGTCCACTCGAGATTGTTGATGTTGAACTGTGGGATTGCATAATGTCCTGCAAGTGCCTTGTCCAGCATTTCCTTTGCGTTTACTAACATTTGATTTCCTCCTAATGTAATTACTTTTACATAGCCTGTTAATATATTAACACACTGCGTATTGTATTTCTATAAGAGCATAAAAGATTGTTAATTTTTTCTCATTACGCCCTTATTAATACTTATTTTTTCCAAAACTGAAAATATCATCACATAACAATAAAGTGGTGAAAAAATCATCTTGGTATATAATAGCATTTTTTAAGCAATAATGGTACTCTGCATTATTAAAAATATACAAATTTCCTTTATGCATAAGTAACAGTTCAGCCGGTGGGCATCAGCCGAAGAGGAACTTCTCCACGATATTTTCCATATCTGCTATCTCGCAGACTGTATTGTGACGGATTTCTGCACTGCGTACATCCTTAATTGCTCTTGGCTCAGGAACACCGGCAATCTTCTGAAGCGCATCGATAACCTTGAATACATCCTCATCATCGCCATTCTCACCCAGAGCCTTCATAACATTCGGAGAGAACTTGAAAGGACTTGCGGTTGAAGCGATAACCGTCTTTGTCTTATCGCCGCTTTCCTTAACATAGTTGTCGTAAACTGCCTTGGCAACCGCTGTGTGAGGATCGATGACATAACCGGTCTTCTCCTTGAGAGCCTTGATGGAGGCAAATACTGACCCTTCATCTGCATAGCCGCCCACAAAATCCTTGATGAAGGAACGCATCTCTTCAGTGATCTCGTAAACGCCGGTCTCCTTAAGGTCAGCCATAAGCTTGGCTGTCTTCTCGGCTGAACGTCCTGTGCTGAGATATATGAGACGCTCAAGATTTGAACTGATAAGGATATCCATGGAAGGACTTGAGGTCAGTATGAACGGACGGTTTCTGTCATACTTTCCGGTTCTGAAGAAGTCGGTAAGTACCCTGTTCTCGTTGGAAGCACAGATCAGCTTCTCGATAGGCACTCCCATATGCTTTGCGAGATAAGCCGCAAGGATATTTCCGAAGTTGCCTGTAGGAACACAGACATTGATCTTCTCACCGTCAGTGATCTCACCCTTTGCGAGAAGCTTGGCATACGCATATACATAGTAAGCAACCTGGGGAACGAGACGTCCGATATTGATGGAGTTTGCGGAACTCAGGATAACGCCCTTGTCCTTAAGCTTCTTTGCGAACTCCTTGTCTCCGAATATCTTCTTGACTCCGGTCTGGGCATCATCGAAATTGCCGTGGATAGCAGCCGCATGGGTATTGAGCCCGGGCTCTGTGCGCATCTGAAGCTCCTGAAACTTTGATACGCCGCCGTAAGGATAGAAAACGATGATTTCTGTTCCCGGCACATCACTGAAGCCTGCCATGGCAGCCTTTCCGGTATCGCCGGAGGTAGCTGTAAGGATAACGATCTTGTCGGTAACATTGTTCTTTCTTGCACTTGTCACCATGAGGTGGGGAAGTATGGAGAGCGCCATATCCTTAAAGGCAATGGTTCTTCCGTGGAAAAGCTCAAGGAAATATGCGTCGTCCTTCTTTACAAGGGGAGCTATCTCCGGGGTCTCGAATTTCTCATCATAGGCAGAATTGATGCAGTGACGAAGCTCCTCCTCTGTGAAATCCGTAAGGAACTCCTTCATAACCTCATAAGCGAGATCCTGATAGGACATGCCGCTGAGCTCCTTTAAAGATTTTGAAAGCTTGGGAAGTGCTTCCGGCATGAATAATCCACCGTCATCCGAAAGTCCCTTAAGTATAGCCTCTGATGCCTGTAAGCCTGTTTCTCCTCCGCGTGTACTGTTATAAAGCATTGATCTCTCCTCCTATATTAACGTTGCTTTTTAGAGCCTTAATATCTGATATACTGACAAGATTCGGTCAGCCCCTATATCAACACTGTTTTTGAGCCTTAATATCCGACATACTGACAAGATCCTGACGGCTCCTATGTCAAAGCGTATTTTTCGTAAATTCCCGTATGAAAAATGTCGGTCTAATCGGCTCCATTTTCCAAAAGACTTCTGATCTTTGTTTTCATAAGATCAAACGCCACATCATTAAGTCCGCTGTTGATAACTATATCCGCCTTAGCCTTTGTGGGCTCAACATAAAGATAATGCATCGGCTTTACGGTTGTGAGATACTGGGTGGAAATGTCTTCAACCTGTCTGCCACGTTCCTTTACGTCACGGATGATTCGTCTGATGATTCTTTCATCCGCATCTGCTTCAACGTAAATCTTGATGTCAAAAAGCGAACGAAGCTCGGGATTCTCAAGAACCAGGATGCCTTCAACAATGATTATCCTTGAAGGCTTAAGCTCTATGGTTTTATCTGTACGGTTGTGCTGTGAATAATCATATACAGGACACTGTACCGATTCTCCCCTTCTAAGGGATTTTAAATGCGAGATCAGAAGATCCGTCTCAAAGGCTTCCGGAGAATCATAATTGTTCTTCTGACGTATCTCAAAGGGGATTCCGTCGTTGGATTTATAGTAATTGTCATGATAAATAACAGTTACCTTGTCTCCGAATTCAGTTTTGATCCTGTTTGTAAATGTAGACTTGCCGGAACCTGAACCGCCGGCGATGCCGATCATAATACAGCTCATAAATATTACACCTCTGTGTTTTTGTTAAAGCAATGCTGCCACAGGAGCGGATTCTGCCGGCGGTATGTTCTGCCTCCGGATCACCTTTCCCGTAGAGTTTCTACATCATTATAATCATATACATAAGTCCTTTTCAACCGAAGACAAAAGAAAAACCGGGGTAAAACCCCGGTTATATAAATCCCAGTTATAGCACTGATATATTTAAAAGCTTTGATGATCATTCACCGGCTCCCGTTTGTTTCTATGGTCCGTTTCAGGATCAGAGGCACATGCCCTTCGTGGAGACATTTCGCTTCTTCCTTAAAATCCTGCATAGTGCAGAAACCAAAAGGCATCCGAAAAGCACTCCCAGTGAATCGATCAGAACGTCGCTGACCATCCCGGCTCTTCCCGGCACAAACAGCTGGTGAAACTCATCCGTGGCCGCATAGGCTGTACCCGCAAGAAAAGCGTTCTTAAACGAAGCTTTCAGATTCATGCCAAAGCTTTCACGGCATGTCATAAATAAAAGGATACCAAGTATCGTATACTCCGTGGCATGTGCCGCTTTTCTCACCGGATGATCGATGTTTTCGGCAAACTCCAGCTGTGCCTCCTCAGACCACCCGATATATCCCGGCACAAAGATCTTTCCTATGGCTTCGCCAACTCGCAGACTCGTTTCAGTAGAATCATCCGCAGGCTGCGAAGACATCAGAAATATCGCCAGCATCCACAGCAGGACCAGCACCGGAAAAAAACACCTCTTCCTGCTCTTATTATGATCATTTTTAAATTCGTTCCTCATACATCAGCGCTCTTATTTCAACCATAATACAGACCTTAAGATGTCAATCCTATCCACAAAGCCCTATTCAACCAGGCATCTGAGCCCTTACCCTTCCTTACTCTTCTTTCTCCTTCGCGGCGTGATCTGTCTCTTACTGATATAAAGCATAAATGCCGAAAGCAGGAGCATAGTGGCTACCACTTCCGAAATGAATCTAGCCTCACTGATGCCCATGGCATCCTTAAATATATAGGACACTATGATCAATGCATAACTGACAAAAATGATAACGTAAGCTATGGCATTGGACGCCGCGGTACTGTTCACAAGAGAGCTTCCCATGATTCCTACACTGGTGCAGAAAACCGCCGTTACCGTAAGGGCACTTATATACTGCAGGACCTCCGTAAGTGTGATGCCTCCGTATATATACACGGTTGAAAGTATGGGTATGGAGGTGATCACCAGAAGAAACAGTGTACTCAGCGCTCCCAGAAACTTGCCGATCACTATATCCCAGGGATCCAGCTGCGTCGTAAGAAGCAGACCCAGGGTCTTCCTCTCTCTTTCTCCGGAAATGGACGAAGAGGTGAGAGCCGGAGCTATGAGAAGGATAAGGAGCAGCTCAGCTGCTGCTGCGATATAGTATATCCTCAGGAAATTAATATAGGATATTTCTCCCGTTGCCCTTGCATTTTTCGAAACATAGAAAAGATTTACAAGTACCAGAAAGGCAAGGCAGCCATTTACCAGCGTGATAAGAAAGGGAAGAAAATATCTTCTCACACTTGTTATCTCATCCTTTTTAAAAATCGGACTCAGCTTCATAGTAGGTCACCCTCCTTTCTTCCCTGGCTCCGGTAAGCTGCAGGAACAATGACTCCAGATTCCCTTTTTCACGATGGAAGCCTTTGATACTAACCCCTGCCTCCACCAGTCTTTTGAGAAGCTGCGCCTCATCCCTGTCCGAACCTCCATAGGTGATTAGGAGATCCTTGTTACGGATACTTACAGACTTCACCATCTTATCATCCCGTAATGTGGCAAGTGCCGAACTTAAATTACCCGAGACTGAGATGATGATGGGGTTGGAAGCATTAACCTGATCAAGTACATCCTCGATTTTTCCTTCCATAACGATTTTTCCCTGATCTATGATTCCTATATCGGTACAGAGTTCAGAAATCTCGTTAAGTATATGGGAGGAAATGACTATGGTTTTACCGGAATCCGCAAGGTTCGCTATTATCTGACGAAACTCAAATCTTGTATTGGGATCCAGTCCCGCAGTAGGCTCATCCAGTATGAGTATCTTCGGGTCGTGGATAAGGGCTCTTGCAAGGCTCAGCTTCTGCTGCCCTCCGCGGCTCAGGGAATCCATGTACTGATTCTGCCTGTCGGCAAGTCCTACCATATTGAGAAGCTTCTGAATGCGCCTTTTTATCTTCGGCTCATTCATATCGTAGCATTCCGCGAAAAAATCCATGTACTCAATGATGCGGAGATTCGGGTAGCTTCCCGTATAATCAGGAACATATCCTATCCTTCGCTTAAGTCTGCGGACATTGGAACCGGCTTCCATATCATCCACCATAACCACACCCTGATCTGGAAAATCAAGACCGCACATGATCTGGATCGCCGTGGTTTTGCCTGCTCCGTTGGGACCGACGAAACCATACATGGCACCATCTTCTATGTGCATGGTGAGCCCGTCAAGAGCATTTATATGTCCGTATGTCTTTTTAACATTCTCAAGGGCGATCATCCTGAGACTCTCCTTCCTGTGTTTCAGTGGCAGGAACCGACGGAGCTATCTCATCGGCGACCACACTTCCGTCAGCATCCAGCGGTAGCGGTCCCACTTCCTCCTGCTGCTCATCTCCGGTTCCGTTATCAAGTATCTGATTTATGACAGTAACATTTTCCTTCACGGTGACAGTGATCATAGGCAGATACATTCTCTCATCGATGCCGAGATTCTGCTCGCCGGGTGTATACTTCACCACGAGAACATTATCCTCACCAAGGTAGTAGGTAAGCTCCTTATCGGTCAGAACTCCGTCCCCAATATCCACGGGATCAAAGCCTCCGGTACGATTGTTGTAGAAGCTTAAGGAGCCCTTAAACGGTCTCAGATTTCCTATCCTGTGGTTCGTATTTCCGGAATCATCGGAGCTCAGGCTCTCTATGGTGATACTGCTAATGTTATCGCCCTCTCCAAGGTGGTAAGCCAGAACTGCAGGAACCACGCCGGAAATAGTGTTGTCACTGATGTTATAATCTCCGGCTCTTACCTCAGGATCCGTAGACATGACGCTGTAGCTGTACTCATCCCCGACTCTTGTGTCAAGCGGAAGAGACGCCACCACCATGCTGACTCCGTAGCTGTCATAGTTAAGCTGATCCGAAAAGCTCAAGCGTTCTCCCAGACCGCTCTCACGGACAAAGCCTACAAGTCTTGCATCCCCGTAATAACCCGCCATGTTGTCGGAAATATAGTATTTCAGGAAGCTGAAATTGGCGCCGTCCGTAACCGTATCCGCAATCCTTTGATAATCCCCGACGGGAACATTGATGATATCCTTTCCCGACAGATCAACTTCCTCACCTGCTCCGAGTTTCCCAATAAGGATAACCTTTCCATAGATAAGGATGGCTGCGTCGGAAAGCTCATAGTCCGAGTCATTTTTGAGAACACCCTGAACCTTCCCGTTTGAATACACCATATCTGTGGTGAAGCAGCCTCCGGAATTGGGAGTTTTCGTGTTAAACTCAAAATATCTTCCCGTAAAAGTATCGGTATGGGAAATGATTATCTCCGTTTTGTCACGGTCATTATTGATGGTGGTATGTCCGGTCTCTGTATCCAATGAAAGCTCCTGGATATCTCCGTTGTAGTCGGATCCCTTAAGCACCGGATATACATAGTACTCGGATTTAACATCAAAGGTATAGGTGCTGTTATAGGGAGACCTTAAATTTACATAATCGATCTCGTTAATACTGTCTTTGGACACTTCATTTAGCTTTGCGTAGGTAAGGAAGGGACCTGAAAATCTGGTTCCCACACCCATGACCCATATGAGCATGGCCGCAAGGGCTGTGACCACTATAACCCCCGGCCTGTAAAGCCTTATCATGTCATGGGTACGGAGATAGAAATAAAGTCCCGGACCCACCAGAAGCACATAGGCAGACAGAATCGTCACGTAAAACAGCGGTTCAGGGATCTTGCTGAGATCACTCATATTCATGAGAGCCTGGATATCCCAGTAACGCTTGAGACTCCTCTCCGATGCCGCAACAGACAGCTTGTCCAGACGGTTCTGACCGAGTATCGCCTTAAAAAGGTCATCCACATAGAACATCTGATCCGTTGCAAATCTTTGGATATCGCAAAAGTCATAGCCAGAGACTGCTATAGCTCCCGTTCCCTCCGTAACCATTGAAATGATGGGAACACCGTCGGAATACATTACCTCTCTTCCACGGGTAAGGGTCACGGCAGAAGCATTGAGATCAAGGATATTTTTGCCTGATCCTCCAGAATACTGATCACCCATATTGAGCTTCATTTCTCTCGGCATAAGGGGCTCTCTCAGATATCCGTCAAAGTAAGGCGCAAGAGCAAAATTCCCCTTTGCTCCTGTTCCGAGAACCAGGACACCGCCCTTTTTAACCCAGTCTATGATGGTTTCAGCCTCGATTTCTTTCATCTTCTGAATGTTGTAGTCAGAAATAAAAAGCACATCCAGCTGATCAAGCTCTTTCTTGTCCTTCGGAAGATTATCCGTATCGAGAGTTACGGTTCTTGTGCGGAGGATACCGTTATTGATGCCGACACCTCCAAGATAGGTAAGGGTTTCCGGACTCTGGGAAATGAGTCCGATGATAAGCTCCGCGTCAGAGCCCGCCACGTCAAGACCGACTCGTCTTGAGCCTAAAAGCTCTCCCTTGGAATCCTCGGCAGTCACCAGGATCTGATTTACACCGGAGCTCAGTGATACAGTGGCAGACAGCACGTCCTCTGATTCTCCTTCCACCGTCTTCCTGTATCTGTACTCATAAACACTGTCCTCAGACTCCACCATGTACACATGGATATAACCTGAAAAAGTCTTTTCGCCTGTATTTTCTATGGTAATGCTTAAGGGTAGAAATCTTCCGGCCTTGGCAGTATTCTGATACCCGTAGGTCACGGAAAGATCAATGGTGTCCGCCTTCGCCATGAGAGGAAATACCATCACAAGGAAAAGCACAGCAAAAATAATCTTTATCTTTGAAAGCAGGCGTAAAGAAAGCCTTGCATTATCTTCTGTAGTCATAACCTCTTGAGTCATGATTGTGGGATTCAATATTTCTGGATTCAAAATTCTCTTTCCCTTCCTCAAAGTGGATCTTCAGCTTAACGGTGAAAACCGTTCCCGAAAGATCGGAAGATACCGAAACCGCACCATGATGCATGTCGGTAATGTTTTTAACGATGGCAAGTCCCAGGCCCGTTCCGCCGGGACCGTTCTGAGTGGTACGGCTGTGGTCAGTCCTATAAAATCTGTCAAAAATAAGAGGCAGTTCCTTTTCCGGGATCACATAACCGTAATTGACGATCTTTATGGTGACGATCTCTCTGTCGGCACGGAGGTTGACCTTAACTCTCTTACCCTCTTTACCGTACTTGATGGCATTGTTGATAAGATTGTCAAAAAGCCTGGCCAGAAGATCTCCGTCTGCTTCTATGATCTGGGAGCCGGTATTGGAAACATAATCGTAGCTTAGCCCGTTCTTGGCGAAATTCGGATAACTTTCCTCAAGGAGCTGAGCCAGGAGCTTTACTATATCAACCTCTGTGATGTTCAGATTCACTTTTCCGTAGGAAAGCTTTGTGAATCCGAAAAGCTCCTCGATAAGCTTCTGAAGTCTCTCCGATTTGTTATAGGCTATATCCAGATACTTTTGTCTCATTTCCGGAGAAATGCTGTTATTCTTTCTGAGAAGCTCCAGATATCCGATGATGGATGTAAGCGGAGTTCTCAGATCATGGGCAACATTGGTGATAAGATCCGTTTTTGACTGCTCTGAATTTCGTTCCTTCTCGATGAGATCCCTGATATCCTTTTCCATACGGCTGATGTTTTCGGCAATTTCAGTAAGCTCTCCCTCACCGGTGACATCAAGCTTTGTGGTGAGATCCCCTTCCGAAATCTGCTGCACCGCATTGGCGATGGTCTCAATGTCTCTTGCCGTTTTCCTCTGCATCATCAGAAAGATAAAAGAAAAAACAGCTATTCCGAACAGCACAAAAAGAAGGACACTTATCGTAGACCCGAAAGCAAAACGTTTCACTGTCTGCGAGTCGTTTCCCGTCTGATAAAGAAAACTTGTGATGGCTGTAATATTGGTGACCAGAAAGACCTCAAGAACTGCGGTGATCACTGCCGAAACGCCTATATTGGCGATAAGCTGCATCATATAACCGCGTCCTGTACTGATCCTGCCGGTACTTTGTTTTTTTTCGTTATCCAAGGCTTTGTCTCACCTTTCAATGGTTCTCTGCCATGGGTGTACTACCTGGGACGGTTCTCGCGGTTGAGAACCGTCCCAGGTGGCAATCGCAATTGAGGACCGTTCCCCATGACACCGATAGCACTCTACAAATAAAGCCGGAGGAACTCCTGCGTCCGCAGTGCTCCGTCCGGCTTAAAATCACTTTTCAATCTTATATCCAACGCCCCAAACGGTGGTAATGATCTTGTTTTCTCTGCTGTCTTCCTTCATCTTTCCGCGGAGACGACGGATATGTACCATAACTGTGTTGTTGGCCTCATAAACCTTTTCGTTCCATACCTTCTCAAATATCTCATCTGTAGAGAATACCTTACCCGGATGAGATGCCAGAAGGAAGAGTATATCAAACTCGATAGGTGTAAGCTTTATATCCTCTCCGTCAATGATAACCTTATGATTATCCTTATTGATAGTCATATTGCGGATGGTTATCTCATTGTTTGTAAACTGGTTGGCAGCGTTCGGATTTAACTGTGTATATCTGCGAAGCTGTGACTTGACTCTGGCTGTGAGCTCAAGAGGATTAAAGGGCTTTGTAACGTAATCGTCAGCTCCTCCGGTAAGTCCCACGATCTTATCGAGATCTGTAGACTTTGCTGAAAGCATGATAACGGGGATATTGGACTTCTCACGTATCTTCTTACACATCTCGAGACCGTTCATACCCGGCATCATGATATCAAGGAGTACCAGGTGAATCTCCTGCTCATCCAGGATCCTTAGTCCGTCATCGGCGTTATAGGCTTTGAAAACCTTATATCCGTCGCTCACCAGATAGATCTCAACAAGCTCGGCGATCTCCTTTTCATCATCTACTACAAGAATATTAATCTGTGGCATAACTACTCCTTTTGTCTTTTACTTCTTTATGTCCTTATGTTCTACAGGTTTAAATAACTTCTTTTCCGACTTCTTGCGACTCTTAAGCATTTTTGTCTGCTCCAGGGCTTCTTTGCACTGCACTTCCTGAGAATTGATCTGCTTTCGTCCTCTCAGGTCAGGGTGATGATACTCCCCTTTCTCATCCATGATGGAGGCCTTGACATTATCCGCAAGTTCCAGATCCAGGATATGCTGAAGTCTGTTCTGAATGTCTTTATCGTGAACAGGGAACACTATCTCTATACGCCTGTCAAGGTTTCTGGGCATCCAGTCTGCACTTCCGAGATAATACTCCGGATTGCCTCCGTTTTCAAATCTGAATATGCGGGCATGCTCAAGGAAATATCCGACTATGGATCTCACATGTATATGATCGCTTAACTTTGGTATGCCGGCTCTCAGACAGCATATGCCACGAACGATAAGGTCAATCTCCACACCGGCCTGACTGGCCTCATAAAGAGTTCCTATAACCTCAGGATCGCAGAGTGAGTTCATCTTTGCTGTTATTTTAGCAGGAAGCCCTTTCTTTGCGTTCTCTATTTCCTTACGTATTTTTTTCAATACCCACTTTCTGAGCCATAAAGGTGCCAGGATAAGCTCATTCCAGTTCTCGGGTTCCGAATATCCGGAGATCATGTTGAAGAAATTGGAAGCATCCTCTCCGAACTCGGGACGGCAGGTGAAGATACCAAGATCGGTATAAAGCTTGGCCGTGCTGTCATTGTAGTTTCCGGTCGCAAGATGAACATACCTGCGGATTCCATCTTTTTCCCTGCGGACCACAAGGGCTATCTTACTGTGAGTTTTCAGTCCCACAAGTCCGTATATAACGTGAGCTCCCGCTTTCTCAAGGCGTTCCGCCCACTGGATATTGTTCTCTTCGTCAAAGCGTGCCTTAAGCTCTACGAGGGCGGTGACGTCCTTGCCGTTTGCGGTTGCCTCCTCCAGAGCCTTTACTATAGGTGAATTACCCGACACTCTGTAAAGGGTGATCTTTATGGCCAGGGTTTCCGGATCCCTTGAGGCATCCTTGATAAGCCTTACAACCGAATCAAAGGTTTCATAGGGTACGGTCTCAAAGATGTCCTTCTGTCTTATGCATCTGAATATAGAATCCTCATTATCAAGAGCAGGTACCGGCTGCGGAACATACTGTGGGGTCTTCAGATGCTCAAAGCCTTCCACATTATAAAGCTTCATAAGGAAGGTGAGATCCAGAGGACCGTTTATCCTGTAGACATCGTTCTTGTTTTCAATGCCAAGCTCCTTACGGAGTACCTTGAGAAGCCGCTTATCTATGGTATCATCAACCTCGAGACGCACTACCTCACCCCAGCGGCGCTGATTAAGCTGTTTCTTTATCTCTTCAAGAAGATCCGTTGCCTCCTCTTCGTCGATACTGAGGTCGGCATTTCTCATGATTCTGAACATATGGGTAGAGACTATCTCATAGTTTGCAAAAAGCAGTCCCATATTACGCTCAATGATTTCTTCCAGCAATATGAAAACTCTCTGTTTCTTTCCGTCTGCCAGGGTTTCCTCCGGAAGCTCCACAAGACGTGGCAGGGTATTGGGCACCTGTACCATTGCAAACTCAAAGTTATCCTGAGTCATATCAAGTCCGGCAGCCTTTTTGTGTTTCTTGCCGGTAATGCTCTTTCCCTTAACCTTTTTTGGCTTAACAAGGGCCGCAATATTCAGAGTCCTGTTAAGTACCAGCGGGAAGGGTCTTGAGGAATCCACCGCAACCGGTGTAAGGACAGGATATACCTGCTCCTTAAAGTACTTGTCGATGAATCCGGCTTCGGCATCATTAAGCTTTTCATGCTCGGAAATAAGATAAAGTCCCTGATTCCTGAGGGCAGGCAGTATAGATCTGTTATAGGTTGAATACTGCAGGCTCATGAACCCCTGAACCTTTTCCGAGATGGCATCCAGCTGCTGCTGCGGTGTCATTCCGGCTATATCCTTCTTCAGATATCCGGCATTGACCTGATCCTTGAGAGAAGCTACTCTGACGGTAAAGAACTCGTCAAGATTGGAAGCAGTGATGCTCAGGAATTTAAGTCTCTCAAACAAAGGCTCGTCATGATTCCTTGCCTCGTAAAGACAGCGGGCATCAAAGTCAAGCCAGCTTAATTCACGATTTGTGTAGTTACACGGATCAAAAACATTTTTAGTATTAAATGCCATGGCAAACTCCCTTATCAGTAGTTACCGAGTATCCTTAATTCTGACACCTGATCTCCCATGCCGGAAATTGCATTGATAACATTTGGCATGTCAAGTCTTCCTTCGATATCAACAAAAAAGCGATACTCAAAGATGTGTTCCGGAATAGGACGGGATGAGATCATAGTCATATTGACATCATTGAAAATAAAGTTTCCGAGGATGTTGTACAGAGCTCCCGGCTCGTGTTGAGCTTCAAAGCAGAGACTTATCCTCTTTGCCTTATCGGTGTAAACCTTGTCCTTTCCGATAACGAGAAATCTTGTGGTGTTGGTTTTCTGCCGGTTCACTGATCTCTGAAGAATGTTGAGACCGTAAAGCTCGGCAGATCTTTCCGAGGCTAATGCAGCTATAGTTGCATCTCCTTTATCTTTCACGTACTTGGCAGCAACCGCTGTATTGATAACCGGAACCGGCTTTATACCGGGATGGGCATCAAAAAAGTCGCTGCACTGTCCCAATGCCTGAGGGTGGGAATACACTTCCTTAAGTCCCGAAACGGAAGCTCCTTCTACACCCATAAGTGCATGTTCTACCTTTAAATCTACTTCCTCTATTATAGCAAGTTCAGGATATTTTATCATCAGGTCAAAATTGTCAGAAACCACGCCATGGCTTGAATTTTCGATAGGGATCACTGCATAGTCGGCTTTCCCTGCTTTCACCATGTCCGCTGCGTCCTTCCAGGTATGAACGCTTTCTATGTCATAATCTGTACCGAAACATTTAAATGCCGCAAGCTGGGCATAGGCACCTTCCACACCCTGATATACAGCCTTCTTTCCTGTCTTATCTATCTCGCTGATTTTCGAAAAACCGGAATCAAAGTTCTTGACCTGCTGAGTCATGATACCGAACTGAAGTCTCCGGGAAATAGTCATCATCTGACGATACAGTTCCTTAATTGCCTTCTTGTCAAAATCACTTTCCAGATAAGACGCTACCGAATCCAGCTTCTGCTGTTCTCTCGCAGGATCAAAAACTGCTTTTCCGGTGTTGATCTTTACTTCAGCAACCCTGGCACAGAGATCCATACGTTTCTTGTAAAGCAGGGTAATGTCTCTGTCTATGGTGTCAAGCTGATCCCTGATATCCAGAAGTGTCTCTTTGTTTTCCATGTGTCGGTCCCTTTCAGTCTCTGAATTATGTCTTTAAGCTTCTTTTGCTTTCAATTCCTTTATGCCCTCTATAACCTTGTCTCTGGCATAGCTTCCGATATGATTTCTTTCTTCTTCCGTAAGCTCACTCATAAGTATCGGTTCACCGATCTTTACCTTAACATGCTGAGGGTGAATAAAAGGAAAATGAGATTCCAGAACTTCTCTTGTGTGTATCATCGAAATCGGCACTATCTTGCAGCCGGTTTTCTCTGCGATCTTGAAGGAGCCTTCCTTGAAAGGCAGCATTTCTTCCTCCATCTCACTCCGAGAACGTGTTCCTTCGGGATAAATGTAAATGGAAATCCCGGCCTTAACATACTTTATTGCTGTAAGGATAACCTTAAGGGACTGCCTGAGATCGTTTCTGTCTATCATGAGGCAGCCTGCATAGTCCATCCATCTTGCCATGGGCTTTATCTTCTGCATCTCTATCTTTGCAACAAAACCTGTAGGTCTGTCTACAAGTGTGTAGCCTATGACCACGTCAAAATAGGAGCGGTGATTACCCACAAACATAACTCCCTCTTCCTTTGGAATATTTGTAAGGTTCTCCATTCCTTCAACATCATAAGTAACCTTGCAGGAATTCAGGATGTTGCGAAACAACACCTGCACCTTATTGAGAGTTGCAAGGGATCTTTCTCTTCTGTCCTCTATTTTTTCTATTTTTTTGGCATTGAACATATCAGAAATTGTGAAGAAAAAGATCAAATGTGCCAATGCAAATATTGTGTATATCATGAATTCCTCCTGAATCTTGACTCTTCGTACTGACTGCCTGCGATTTTCACAATCGCAGGAGTCACGCGGCTTTGAACGCTTCAAAAGAATCCGTAAAGATTCTTTCCTTATAAGTTTATTCGTTAATGTCTCTGAATTCTGATATCCAGAGAAGCATAACTGTTTCTGTCAATCATTAAAGAACATCGGAAAAATGCGGGCGTACCCGTTTAAAGAATCCGAGTCCCATGAAAAATATGATGAGGGTAACAGCCCAAAAGTAAATGCTCAGTGTAGGTCTCATCCAGAACAGATCCCCTGTAAGCATTGAATCACGGTACCCTGCGACTATGTAATAAAACGGGTTTAACTTAAGTACTGTTCCGACCCAGGGTGCACGGCTTGTGAACAAGGTCTCATCATACATGATGGGGCACATCCAGATGCCGAACTGAAGCATTATCCCCACAATCTGCTGCATGTCTTTGAAGAAGACATTAACGGCGCTTGTAAGATAACCGAGTCCAAGTGCCAGAACGGAAGCCGCAAAGCTGTAGTAGAAAATCTGTATCCAGCTTGGCTCCGGCATCCTTCCGGAGATCAAATATGCCGCCAGCATGATAGCTATAAAACAAAGATGTACAAAAAAGCAGGATGCAAGCTTTATGATGGGCAAAAGCTCCACCGGAAATACAACCTTCTTCACGAGATAGCTGTACTCATGAAGTATTCCGGTTATGGTATTCATGGCTTCGCTGAAGTAAAACCATGGAACCAGTCCGGGGATGAGCCAGATCACGTAGCTTGTATTGGGAACCGGCGGCGCCGATTTGAAGCCGTAGGGTCCAAAAATAAAAGCATAGATAACTACAGTCACGAGAGGTTGGACAAACATCCAGATGATTCCGAAATAGGATCCCACAAATCTTTTCCGGAAATCCGACTTGGCAAGATCCAGGATCATCCTCCTTCTCCCGATGATATCCTTTATCAGTTCTTTTAAATATTTCATATATTCATAAAGGCATTTTCCGAATGCCTTTCTATCTGCTCCTCGAAAATTCTTAATAACCTATTATATCACATTATTCTAATCGAATATTTATAAAAACATGTCATTCAGAGATAATATGTAAATAAGACAGTTCCTTCGTAATCTATTACTACGTCCTAACCCGGAGGCTGTATTGACTAAGGTAAACAACGATGTTATCATACTAATTGAAAAGAAGTGCTACCGGCAGACGGTTAGCTCTCAAATGATTAGTTAAAAAAGTAACTGTTCAGTTTGCGAGGCTGAGGGCGGTTACTTTTTTGTTATCTTATAAACAAGACTAATAATAGCTACAATTAAAATTCCAAGCTGGAATATATCACTGTAAGTCACCATAGCGCCCTCCTTTCCGGAGGGTCTTCCAAAGCCCTCCTGACAGAGAGCTAACCGCCTACCGTTTTGTACTGGTAGCACATCTCAAATTGTAGCAAACATACATTCGCAAGTCAATTATCCCATGATTTGTGATCAGCCGTCATTCTTTATCCTATCATTTATCGTTTTGATCACTTTGTTTTGAATCTTTCCAACTGTTTTCTCATAAACCCATGCCACTACAAATAAGGCTATGAATGTGGCAACTGCGAGAACTATGAATTCCTTGCTGTAGGATATTCGGTTTACCATCAGGACATAGAGGTGAAGAGAAAAGCAGGTAATGAGCGGAAAATGCACAAGGTAAATGGAGAAATTGGATGGAGCCAGAATTCTCAATGGTTTTATCTCCAACGCTTTTTGCAGTATAGGTGAATGCATGATTCCAAGAATCAGGAAAAAGCTGAAGCCTATTACCCAGTACATGCTCCACTTGAAGTATTCGCTTGCTGCCGAAAAATGCGCATTCATGAAGGGATAAACTATTCTGTTAAGTCCGCCGGCATCAAGAAAAACGGGCAGCAGCGCCATAATCAGAAAGAAGATATCAATATCCTTTCTTATAAGTTCATTTGCCCGCTTCAACACTACCCCAAGGAGCACCAGATGAAAGTGGAAAAAATTTGGCTCCGGCAGATGGAAAAAGCTGTAAATCAAAACAACGAGACAGGCGATATCATAAATAACAAGCGGTATTTTAACCGCCCCTATAGAAGCATTCTTCTTTTCTATAAGGCCCCTTACAAAATTATATATAAAGATAAAGCATGTTCCGAAGAAGATGTACTTCATCATCCATAAAGGACCATTAAGTTCTCCACTCATGGTGAGTGAAGCGGTAATGAGTTCCTTAAGAGTCGGCGCATGATTGTAATAGGTACCTACCCAGCTGTTATGAAGAAGCTGGCTTGAAACGACCGTAGGGAAACCTATGGTGTAATAAATCAAAAATGCGATCAGGTTAATAAAGAAAAACGGAACCACAAACCGAACATATCTTGTTATAAACTGTATCACCAGTTCTTTTACAGACTTTATCTTTTTATGTGCAGCAAGGAACCCTGCCAGCATGCAGAAACCGTAAAGTGCAAGATTTGAATCCACAAGTATCGAAAGCGGTGGATGAAAAAGCACCTGAAACCCCGGCTTCAGATCCGGTTTAACCTCACACATGGTCCAGAACACACCTGTAAAATGAGCCCAGAAAATAATAAGACAAAAAATATACTTAACTGAATCAAGATAATAAAGCCTCTTTGAAGCTGATTTCTCTGACATAAAAACCTCTTAAAAAAGTTATCTGTTTCATAAAAAGCCATACCTGATATGCTTCTATTTAGATAACTTTACTAATAACATATCCAATCCACAATAAACAAGTGATATGAGCAACAATGCCCGTATATTTTATCAGCAACAGAGGAAAATGCAAGGGATGGGTGCCTAGGCTTGCGAGTTGAGAGTACATCCCTTGCATTTTCCGGACGGGTGGATATAAGAGTTTAACTGCCACCCCTAATATGATATGCTTTCAATGTTTAGAAGTATTATGAAATTTAGGGGGCATATATCGGATGCTTAAACTATATAAGATATATTTTCTGACAGTTCTTTTAATGGGCATGCTTTTCACAGCAGTGCTCCCGCCGCTTTCGGCACCGGACGAAGTACTTCATTTTGTCGGAGCCTACGAGCTTTCAAACAAGCTAATGCTTAAGCCCTCAAGGGACACAGACGGAAATGTCATCATACGAAAAGAGGATGAGTACATCGTAAACTGGCCAGGCGACAATGACTGGAACAAAGCAACTGTATTCGGCCAGACACTGAACTCCTCGGTTTACAAAGAAATACAGGCTTATGGCTTCTTCGGCGTAAGAGAAGAAGGTGAAAGCATTACGCTGCAGCAGCCGGTGGCAACAACGCCCCTTGCATATCTTATGCCTGCCCTGGGAATCACTCTGGCAAGACTCCTTCACCTCAGCGCCTTCGGACTTTTGTTTCTGGGAAGGTTTATGAACCTATTGCTTTTCTCGGTTCTCGGAGCGCTGTCCGTGAAAAGGACTCCCGTCGGAAAGAAAGTGTTTTTTGCAGTATCTCTTTTCCCCATGACCCTTGAAATCACGGGAAGCTACAGCTACGACTCCTACATCATAGCGCTGAGCTTTTACCTTACGGCGGTAATCCTTGACCACGCCATCGGAAGTGAATACCGGACTATCACCATAAGGGATATCGCAGAGATGGGAATTCTGGCGGTACTTCTTTCTCCCTGCAAGATGATCTACGCAACGCTTTTTGCCCTGTGTCTTATGATCCCGATTAAAAAGTGGAAAAAGCCAAGCCTTATGAGATGGGGCATGACAGTTCTTCTTATCGGGGCACTTATAATCGGCTCCATAGTCCTTGTGAATCTCCGCGAAGTACTCCGTTATGTCAATGCTTCCGGCGTGACTCAGGCACCGGAACTCACTTCTTCGGGAGAGGTAAATACCGTAAAGCTCCATGACCTTTCGGAACTCATCCGGGATAAGACCTTAGTATTCCGCATCATCAGAAACACCTTCCAGATCCTGGGTACCCAGTATCTGGGCACCACAGTCGGCATGTGGCTGGGCGCCTTTGACAGAGGGCTCTCAACGCCAACCCCTTTCCTTTTTGTATTCTGGATAGGCGCAATCCTCACCGGAGCATATGACCATGAAGAACCTGTTCCGGAAATATGGAAAAGACTTATCATGGCAGGAACCGTTATTTTCCTGACCTTTATACTGCTCACCAGCATGCTGCTTTCCTACACCCCGGCGGACACCTTCTACATCTTAGGCATCCAGGGACGATACTTCCTCCCATATCTGCCGGTACTGCTCCTTTGCTTCCGATCAAAGTGGATCAAAAGTCTTATCGAAAAACTTAACACCATATCGGGAAAAGGGCTTTCCCAAAACCTAACAGCAGCAATCCCAAAACTATTTCTTCTTTTAGAAATTGTGATGGATGGAATAGTCCTCGCCGGATGCTACCATACTGTCGTTTCAAGATTAATATAATCAGATGACTATTCATCCAAAATATAAGCAGCCATAAGAAACTGTATATAGAAGTGTCTAAAATATAATAAACGCTGTACCAGCTCAAAGATCCTATGGGACTATTTCCCTCGTATCCTTCTCTTTATTCTGTCAATCATGATGCCCACGAGCATCGGTACCAGCACCGGCACCACCAGGTACAGCACCCACCACTGCTGAGATAAAGGTGAAGGATACTGTGACAGATCCATAACCGGATCCCTGTAGTAGAATTTCCTAAGCAGCATATCCAGCATCTTGAAAACAAAGATGTGGAGCGCCATGATATCGAAGCTGTATCTTCCGGCAGCTGCAAGAAACGCTGCCACCGGATTCGGTCCCCAGGTAAACAAAGGACACGCTCTAAGCTTACTGTCTTCCGGGAGCTTATCATTAACCTCCACCCTCTCAACAAGCTTTGAAAGCATGATGGTAAAGATGATGCCCAGAACTCCGCCAGCATAATACCAGCAGCCAAAGATATCCTGGCTTGCAAGATCGAACCATATCCCCGCATCTATAAATTTATTGAAGATGAAGAAGATCAATACCACTGCCGGAATCATTATGGGCCATCCCGGTTTTTCCTGCCAGTCCGGAAGGTATTTCTTCATGAAATATCCAAAAGCAAAAAACGGCTCGATCACAAACGCAAGCTCCATATGATAAAGAATGTTGATGACTTTATCTACTGCATAGATTCCTGTGATGAGGCAAAGCAAGGACAAAATCACTATGCTGATATTTTTAGCAGTCTGGTATTCCTGTGATACAGATCTTTTTCGGATACTCGCGAGATTCACAAACTTTTTTTCGTCTCTGTGTCTCCTTTTGTAATCCGCTGCGGAAGTTACTTTCGATTTTTCCGCATCATCATTTGGAGTTTTTTCCTCTTCCACAGAGGAACCGGCAAAAACTCCTGAAATCCTGTTTGAAAGATATATCACTCCTGCAAAAAGCACCGATCCCAAAAGCCACAGAGGCACGAACCACATGGGTCCTGAATATAGCTCCGGTCTCTCAAACACCATACTGCCCATAACAGATTTCAGAAACTCCGGTCCGTCATATATCACCGAACCCGGTGTCATGAGGCCGTGTATCACACAGAAGTTATGGGTGATGGCAAAGAAAATGCAATACAGCATATACTTTCCCCAGGTGCCTTTTATACGTTTTCCGAAATATCTGAAGGGATCCCGTCCATACTTTTCTTCATTAAAAAAGTATCCTGTGACAAAAAAGAAAAGAGCCAGATGGAAAAGATATACTATGGCACCGCCAACCTTTCCGGTGTGCCCGAAAACGATAAACACTATTCCGAAGCCCTTAAATATATCCCATAAAAGATATCTTTGTTTCTCGCCCTTAACTGATGTCATTTCCCTCACCCTGTTCTGATGTATGGATTTCTTCTGACAGATTTTTATCCTCAAGTCTTTCCTGAACCCTCACTGAAGAGACTTCCCGATCAGCTGTGGATTTCAATGTCTTCTCATCCACTTCATTCTTTTCCTTAAGTGCCAGCTCCTGAACCAGATTTCTGAGCTTGTCCTCAAGAGAGCTCACCCTCATGCTCATGGAAAAAAGTCTCATGATGAGGATAAATATCATGAAGAGGAACAGGAAGTTGGCAGTACTGTAGATTCCGAGAAGTCCTGCCAATGTATCTGGCACTACAGGGAATACCGCAAACACCACAAACATGAACACCAGAAGTATCCAGAAGATAGAATCCTCAATATTCAGTTTTGCCTTGTGTATACGGTTAAGTACCACTGTCAGGGTTCCGACAGATGCAACCACCAGCACAGCTCTGAAAAGCGGCGTCATCATAATACTATCTCTCCTAAGCAAAAGTTTTTTTGGGCTTTTTCGTCATACAGTCAACGGCCCATAGGTCCCCAATAATTTTTGTTCATTGTAAATCTCATTATGGTTTTCTTTGAAAGCTTCTTATAATTTTTTCCAAGCCGGAAGCCTATATACTTGCAGCCGGAAATCCATATAAGCCTCACAACAGAAAAAAGCTTTCCCTTTTTCATAAGTGCAGCCGCATTACCCTTGACAAGTTTGATGCCTTCTCCTTCTGACTTAAGACCACCGAATACCTCCGGATGATCCGCCTGGGAAACCCCGAGATCGAAGTTTCTTCTCAGCTGCTGCATGCCGGTGTAATTATGTGCATGAAAAACCGCTGCTTCGGCACAATAGGCACTGGCGAAACCCGCCTTAAGCATCTTGCAGCAGTAGATCATATCCTCATTAAAGATAGTATGGTCAATAAATCCACCAAGCCTGTCAAAAACATCTCTTCTGTAAAGGCAGCAGACATTGGACTCAAAATAGGTCTTGATGCCAAGACGCGGCAGATCCTCTACGGTTTTCACAAAGGACTTTCCGGGATAGTTGAAGCTTCTCGAATACTTCTCATCCTCCGAGCTCTCTCCAGTCGCAAGCTGCCTTCCGTAAACCGCACCGATTTCCTTTTCCTGTGATGACTCCATCATCCTGACAAGATTTTCAATCAGATATTCATCCTTCGGCACCGCATCGTCCGTCATCATAAGAAAATAATCCGCACGGGATTTGGAAACCCCGAGATTTCTGGTGGCTCCATGATCAAATTCTTCAGCAGAAATGTTCGTCACGGAAACACTGTCATAATCCCGGAGGAGACTTATGTCCAGGTATTTTTCTTCCGTGTTAACGATGATCACACGGTTTACAGGATAAGTCTGCCTGCGGAGCATCTCCTGCTGCCTTATGAACTTGGATCCCGGTTTGTAGGTCGGGATGATAACATCAACTGTTTTCATTAGCATTCCTTTATTTACTGATGTCCCTGGTTGAAACAAAAGTATAAGCCGAAAAGATTACCGTCAGTATAGACATTAGCATAACATAGTTAAGGGCGCCTCCGAACATACCCTGTGTCCTGACCATGGGGCCTGCGGTTAATACTGCCACCGCAGCCGTCATCACATATCCTATAAAAATCTGAAGCTGTTTACGAACGGTCACGAGAATGTAGTACATGACATTGGCAAAGGCATAAAGCGAGCCGCCGGCTATGAGAAGTACAAAGGTCATGAATTCGGACCGAAGCTTTCCATCAGCGGAAGGTCCCAGAAGAAATTCAAATATTCCGAGGCCGAAACGTCCGAAGATAAAGGTCAGAACCAGTATCAAAACACTTAATGCCGCAACCGCCTTTACCATATAAATGCATGTATGATCAAAAGCCTTCTTGTTTTTCTCGCTGTAGTAGGTCGCAAGCTTTGTAAGCATCGGCCTGATAAGAAAATTCGCGATGAGATAAATAAAGGATGTGGGCATAAAAAGTACATTAAAGTACCCGGAAGCCGCATCCGAAAGCTCGGCGTCAATGGCATACTTTGAGGCCGAGAAAATGTAAAAGTCCACGAAAACACTTAGGAACAAAAGGGCTGTCGAAGAAATGAGCTCATAGGCTTTTTTAAATTCATGAGCCGTCGGTGCGAGTCCCTTTCCGAGAACTCTCACCGCAAAAAGTCTTGTTCCCATTATCTGCATCACATCTGCTGCCGCAACCGCGATCAGAAGATTTCCCGACACAAGCAGTACAAGAAGCAATGTCATAACCGAAAGACTTGTTCGAAATGCTAGAGATTGTCCGGTTCTATACAGCTTTTCCTGCCTCTGAAGCTCTGACTCATAAACATCGGCATAACCGTCTATGATCTTATATAAAGACAGCAGCACAAGAATAAGTGACTTATGGATATCATAATTTCCTTCTACAATCTGTATACTGACAAACAAAATGCTTCCCAAAAAAGCAAGCATCGAGGTGATCCGTCTCGTAAGAAGATAATCAGAAAAGCTGAACTGCCTTTTCATGTCAGTTATATGAAACGGTCTGATGCCGAAGTAGGAAATGATGAACATCTGCTGTCCGAGGGTGGAGAAGCCGAAGCCGAATATTCCTCCCTCCGAGGGGCCTGCGATTCGTATCACCGCAAAGGCAAGCACGATGGAGGCCATTGCATAGATGAGACTGCCCAGCGCATTCCATATAAAATCCCTGTTTGATTCAGTAATGATATTTTTCATGAATCTTACCTGCTGCTCTGGATGACCAGTATGGATATGAGCATCCTTGCCATATATTTCATTGCATTCATGGGCTTCAGATAGGATTCTCCCGCCAGTCTGTCATCTATAGTTACGGGAGCCTCGGTTACCTTTGCACCCTTTTTTATCAAAAACGAAATGGTATCCGGTTCCGGACCGTAATTCAGTCTGTTGGCAAAGCTGTCAATCACGCGGCTGCTGTACATCCTTAATCCGCAGGTGGGATCTGTGATGGTTTTTCCGGTGGTGATCTTTATGGCCATGGATATGAGCCTGGAGCCTATCTCCCTCATTGATCCGCCCTTTTTCTTTTCCAAAAAGCGGGAACCCTGAACTATGTCAAAATCCCCATCCTTCATCTTCTCATACAGGGATTCTATATCCTCGGCGCGATGCTGTCCGTCTCCGTCAAACTGAACGGCGTAGCTGTAGCCCTTTCTGTAGGCATATTTCATACCTGTCTGGAAGCAGCCTGCAAGTCCGAGATTGGCCGGAAGAGATATATAGTTATAATGCTCCCTTTCGCAAAGCTCCACAGTACCGTCAGTTGAACCGTCGGAAATGATGATGTAATCCATGGGGAACTTCTGCGCTTTTATGTCTGCCATAACCTTCGGAAGATTCTCCGCTTCATTGTAGGCAGGTATGACCAAAAGCACTTTTTCTCTATTTGAATTTTCCTTTAATGCTTCCGCCATACAGATCTCCATTCCGCCGCAATTGACCTGCAGCACATATAGCATTGAAAAGTATTTTTCACATTAATCTCCATTCTGCCTTCAAGCTGCGGCACAAATAGTGATGAAATATATTTTTCACACTACATCTTTATTTCCATATATTTTCTGGTCATAAAGCCGCATTTTTGCTTAGGCAGTTCTTCCATCTTCTCACCATCAAAAATCCTCATATGATTCTTTATCATGGGAACGCCTGAAAGCTCCGTAAAGGCTATGCCTCCGGAGAATCGTGGATTACATTCGACAAAATAATAAACTCCCGAGCCCTCGCCGCGGATAAACTCAAAGTTAACGCAGCCTGTGATATCGGCGCGCTCCGCTATCCTGCAGCATACATTCTGAAGCACCTCATCCTCCATGATCCTTACGCTGAGTCCTGCACCGTTTGCCGTACGGAGAAGCTCCTCTCTCGGTACCGCCCTGCAGTTCCCCTTAGTGTCACGAAGGATGTCCACGGTGATAACATTACCCTTGATCATAGGCTGGACGATGTATCTCGTGAGATTTGTGTCGTTCAGCTTTTCTGGATCGATGATGTTTGAAAATGCAAAGCCCAGCTGATCCTCATGGTAGATGCGGTAGAGTCCACCGGAGCTTCTTCCGTCCACGGGCTTAAGGATCAGAGGATAAGTGACCTGTTCAAAGTCCACCTCCTCGGCGAGCTTTGTGGGGATGATCCTGACAGCGCCCTTTACCTCGGGCTCCTCTATCTCATTAAGAACGCCTTCCACGAGACGGCTCATGAGATATTTGTCTCTGAGAACCTCGATGGCTTCCTTTCCGGACATGCAGATAGCAACCCTGTCATTCTCAATCTCTTCTCTGTGACGGTTAAGTACGTCAATCTCCACATCGATAAGAGGAAGGATACGGTCCACCTGCTCCTCCTCACATACCTTTTTTATAAAGGAAATGTAGGCTTCTTCATCACTTGCGTAGGGAGCCTTGTAAAACACGTCCACATCAAGGGATGCAGCAACCCATTCCTTATCATATATATCGCTGCCCACTACCTTATAGCCCATCTCGTGAAGACTCCTGATAACCGCGTCTGCGGAAAAGGAGCCGATGGCGGTGACCAGCGCTGTTCTTTGTTCTGTCATTTTGTTCTCCTCAGTTAAGTATCATCATGCAGATACGGTCCACATCCTCAAGGCTCAGATCCGGATAGATCGGAAGTGTAAGGATCTCAAGAGATGCGAGAAGCGCCCGGGGAGTATCATTAACATCATACTGATCCCTGTAGCAGCCGTAGGCATTGATGCATGGATAGAAATACTTACGGGCATTAACATTGCCGCCCTTAAGTGCTGTCCAGACCTCATCTCTGGATTTTCCGAACTCATGGAAACGCACCGGCATGTAGGCATAATTCGACTTAAGGTCCGGATTTTCCTCGGGAAGGATGATTCCCGGAACGCCACTGAGATTCTCCATATATCTCTCAAATACTGTCTTACGTCTTGCGATATACTCATCCACGTGGCGGAGATTGCAGATCCCCATGGCGGCGGCGAATTCATTCATCTTGCCGTTTCCGCCTACGGAAGCCACCTCCTCCTGTCCGAGAATTCCGAAGTTTTTAAGCTCATAAAGCTTTGCCATGAGCTTCTCGTTCTTTTCTCCTGTGGTGACAGCGCCGCCTTCAATGGAATTGAAAACCTTGGTGGCATGAAAGGAAAACATGGAGGCATCTCCGAAGGTACCGACTCCCTTTCCTTTATATTCTTCACCAAAGGTGTGGGCAGCATCATAAAGAACCCTGAGGTGATGCTTATCTGCGATTTCCTGAATCTTTTCCACGTCGCAGACATTGCCGTAAACATGCACAGGAACTATGGCAGTGGTTTTTTCGGTTATCAGGGACTCAAGCTTGTCCGTATCGATGGTGTAATCCTTTAAATTAATGTCACAGAAAACCGGCTTCAGTCCGTTTCTCACGATGGCGTGGGTAGTGGACGCAAAAGAAAACGGAGTGGTAATGACCTCTCCGGAAAGCTCCATGGCCTGAATCAGGAACTCAAGGGCGCTGTGGCCGTTGACAAACAGCTGCAGGGAGCCCACCTTGAGGTAGTCTGTAAGCTTTTCCTTCAGCTCTTCGTGGTACTTACCCATGTTGGTAAGCCATGCAGAATCCCATATATCCCTCAGCATCTGAGTGTATTCATCCAGAGGCGGAAGACTGGCTTTAGTTACATTTATGATGTTTTTATCTATATCTGACATTTTATCTCCAAAATTCTTCCTTATCATAATGCTTCTGATTGAAATATTTTATAAAAAACAGATAAGGTTTGTTGCCAATACTTTACGATTTTATAATATGCCCTATAAAAAGTAAATCCCGTCTAGCACTTTCCAAGAGCTTGTGTTAAAGTGTAGGCGTGCATTTTTTAATAAGGAAATAGTTTCCATATTATTGGAGGATAAAAAATGATTAGTATGAAACGTACTGTCGCTATCCTTGCAGCAGCGGCTACCATGATGGCTCAGCCCATGTCAGTACTTGCTGCAACTCCCGGCGACAATCTCACTCCTCTGTTTGAGATCACAGAGGACAACACAGGCTCATCTGCTATTTCAAGCAATGTTATCACATCAGCTGATCCTGCATTAACCTCAGGTACAGTTGTAGCCGAGACTCAGCCTGCAGCAGTTATTCAGGATTCTTCTGTTGAAACCATTACACCGGGTGCGGTTGCAGGACCTACAGGTGATGGCACCATCACTACTACAGATCCTGGAACAACCACTGAGACTACCGTAGCACCAACCGAGAGCACCGGTACAACAGGCTCAACTCTTCCTGCTGCCACAACAACTCAGTCAACAGGAGCAGTTGCAGCAAGCGGCGTAAGCTCAAGCTCAAAAACACTTCCTGTAGTTGATCCCACAGACGTTGAGGGCATCCGTTACAATTATATGACAACTCCTAACGAGGGAAACATGGATGCAGATCCGGTTCTTAACCTGGTACCGCTCGGTTCCTACTTCATCTATGACGGAGCAGGAAAGCGTATCGACTGGGGTACAACCTCAAAGAATGATTCCTTCGCATATTCTTCCATCGGTTTCACAAGCTTCATGCTTGAGCACGCAAACGTAGGAAGATGGTACTACAGAACCTTCTCAAAGGACACCGGCTGGGGTCCATGGGCAACCTCAAAGGAGGCTACACCTAACCAGGGTATCGTTTCAGCACTTCAGATTCGTGTAAAGGGTTATACTCACAACCTCGGCGATCTTTACTACAGAGCAGTTCTTAACGACGGCACTGTTACTGACTGGGCTAAGGAGGGTCAGGCAGTAGGTTCCATCGGTGATGACCGTTATATCGTAGGCATCAAGCTTGCTCTCTGGAAGAAGGGCGTTCAATTCTATGATTCAACAGAGAAGCCTATGGCCAATGCTTCCAACGAGGGTGTTTTCCATACCTCATCAGGTACTGTTTACGTAACAGCTGATGGACGTTCCTATACAGGATGGGGCTTCGACGGGGAATCCAACCAGTATTACTTCAACAACGGTGTTGCGGTAACCGGCTGGAATGAGATCAACGGCTACAACATCTACTTCGATGAAAACGGTGTTGCTCTTCGTGATCTTTCAGGCATCATGGGTAATCCGGGAGCTTATGCTATCAGAATTAACAAGGCAACCAGAACCATGTACGTTCTTGCACAGGATTCTTCAGGAAACTTTACAATTCCTTACAAGACTCTCATGGTAACGGTAGGTGATGATACTCCTATCGGTTCCTTCAGCATTTACGAGAAGTACAGATGGCACTTCATGCATACAGACTGCTACTGCCAGTTCCTTTCAAGATTCAAGGGTCACTACCTGCTTCACTCACTGCTTTACTCAAGACCCGACTACAACACAATGGATGCCATTTACTATAACTACATGGATGACTCCATGTCAGGCGGATGTATCCGTCTCCGTGCTGTAGACTGTGCATGGATCTACAACAACTGTCCGAACGGCACAACCGTTACTGTGTACAATGATAAGTGGGACAAAGGTCCTATCGAGAAGGATGCTATCCAGCAGGCTATCCCGAGGAACCAGACCTTCGATCCTACAGATCCTGTAGTAACAGCTGCTCAGGACGCTGCCGCTAAGGCTGCCGCAGAAGCTGCCGCTGCCGAGGCCGCTACCGAGACAAGTGGAGAGCCACAGTAAAACTTACATATTGGACAGGAGGGAATTTTCCCTCCTGTTTTTTGTATTATCAAACGAGTTTCCAAATAAAAAATGAAAAAACCAGAGCTTCCGTCCCGTAATCGAGACAGAAGCTCTGGTTTTTATGAAAAGGTATATTGATAATCAAAACACTATGAACTCATCATAATTCCTGAAGTCGTATTGGTCACCCAAATTCACGGTGGCTTTTGTAGGTTATATCACCAAAGAAGTGTCCCACTTACCAAAGGAACAAGAATAACAGTAAGTATTCCGGCTACACAGATGCTTAGTGAACTCATGGCCCCTTCAACCTCTCCAAGCTCCAGAGCCTTTGCGGTTCCTACCGCATGGGCTGAGGTTCCGAGAGCCAGGCCTTTTGCCACCGGATGTTCGATATGGAAGATCTCGAAAATGTTCTCGGCTATCATGTTTCCGAGGATTCCTGTTATGATGATTGCCGCAACCGTCAGAGTCACTATGCCTCCGGCTTCCTCCGATACGCCCATGCCTATGGCGGTTGTGATGGACTTGGGAAGTAATGTTGCTATGTGGTCATCGGTGAGACCAAAAAGCTTTCCCATAGCCAGAATGCTCAGAATGGAGCAGCAGGTTCCGGTCATGATTCCGATGGCCACAGCAGCCAGATTATCCTTGAGAAGTTTCAACTGCTTATACATTGGCACCGCCAGACATACCGTAGCCGGAGTCAGAAGGTAACTAAGCATCTTTGCGCTGTCGCGGTAGGTTTCGTAGGGAATGTCCAGCACCACAAGAACAATTATGCAAAGTACCGTCGAGACCAGCAAAGGGTTCAGTATGGCAAATTTAAACCTGGCTTTAAGTTTCAGGGCAATAATGAAAAGGCCGATGCTGAGAAATAGTCCGAAATAGTCGGAGCCTGCTACGGCACTTATCAGTGTTTCTTTCATTCCGCAGCCTCCTTATATTCCTTTTTTTCAGACCGCCTGAGGATCAATGATGCCGCGATGCCTGTAACAGTCATTACGATAACGGTTGAAGATATGATGATCACAAGATAGGGCACAAGTACAGGAAGAAGAATGTCCGTCACGCTCATGATTCCAACAGCAGCGGGAATAAACATTAGCGTCATGGTATCAAGTAGAAATCCTCCGGTTGTTTCTACATCCTCAAGCTTTACTATTCCTGTAATGAGCCCGGCAAGCAGCAGGACAAGCCCGTAAACCCCCGCTGGAATCGGTAATGGCAGCAGTTTGTTCAGAGCCTCCCCGATAAAGGTGAAAGCCATGATCCATGCCACCTCTTTTACATATTTCATTTTAAATACACCTTCTTTTGATAATGTTTATTTACAGATCTGTGATGACAGGTCTCAGAATAATAACAGAGAAAGCATAGTCCACTGCAAACATCAAAACAAGATGATATTTAGACAAATTAAGATACGAAAAGCCTCGATAATGTGTGTATAATTTGAGGCTGTATTTTCATCTGACTGATGGTTGTTTGACAGATTTCTATGCTGATGGTAAGATGAAAATGTAAAAAGGAATAAAAAGGATGCCACCGGCAACGGCAGGCTTCCTTAAGAATTAACTACAAGAGTAGCCGCCTAAGTTTGACCGACCGGGGCGGCTATTCTCGTGTGTTTTTGCTATTGCGTCCGATGGCGTATCCAAGACCGAACGCAGTCAGCGCAAGGCTTGGCACATATATTTACAGTCATTTGTATACTCCTACTCTGTCATGATATAATCTTGAATCGTAAATCAGAAATACATACAAAGGATAAATAGAATGTCAGAATCAAATCCAAATAGCAATCATGGCATCCGGCACAGTTCCCGGGATCTTAATGTTGAGCTCCTCCGTATCATCGCCTGCCTTATGGTCATAATGATACATGTGAGACCTTTTCCCTTTTCGGGAACAACTCTCAGGGATGCTGTTGTTTTTATAAATGTAATGAACGGGCCTGCGGTGGCATCCTTCTTTCTCATAAGCGGGTTTTTCATCAGTAAAAAGCAAACACTTTCACATATAATAGAGCGTTTTCTGAAAGGTGTTATCCTTCCGACAGCTGTGTTTGTATTCTGCCTCGGGCTCATACGTCCCTGGATCGATACTCCGGGGATGGGGCTTTTGCAAAGTGTTCTTAGTTCACATCCTTTTAGCATTCTGGCGGATATGCTTCAGGGCTTTCTTGCTTTTGATACTGTGCGTTTCGGGATTTACGCAGACCACTTATGGTATATCTTCAGTTATGCCTCCATCATGTTCTGGATGCCTGTGATACTAACTCTTGTAAAACACGATGAAAATACTGCTTTAAAACTAATGCTTCTGATCGGAGTTTTTCACTACACTCTTGTGAACCTTAGTGCCCTGGTGGTTCTGCCCTTCGGGATATATATTCCCGAAGCCATGGGAAAACCGGCACTGTACGCTATTGCAGGATACCTTTTTTACTCGTGGATAAAAAAGGTGCGGGCCACTGAGCAGCCTCTTACCAGGAGCAAACGCTTACCCTTACTGTTTTTGTTTATGTTCATAATACTTTCAACGGTACTTTTCTTTCTTCAAAAGCATGTTTATACGCAGGGACTTATGATTGGAAGATCGGTAGATGAATTGAATACAGATTACTATTTCACAAGCTGGAGCGGACTGATCTGTGCCCTTCAGACAGTAAGCCTTGCAGGATTTGTACTTTTACTTCCATTAAAGCTTCAATACAAAAGCGGAGCTTCATCGGTAAGTTCAGCAAACACTGACAATAGCAGCTTTAAAGATCAGCCAAAGCAACCGTCAGGCAGCATAGCAGTACCATACTCTGCCGTGAGTACGCTCATTTCCACTCTCGGTAGCTATACATTTTACATTTATCTGATACACTACGTATTTACCAATCATTTTAGAGCAACGGGACTTGAGGCAGCTTTTAAGGGCTTCTTCGGAGAGACATCCCTTGGGCTTATACTATACAGTTTGGTTTACTCTTTATTTATTTTCGCATTTTGCTCTATACTGATATATATCACCAATATGTTAGTCATCAAATGTGTTGTGCTTGGTAAACGACACGCAGAATAATGATAGACGGTAATCTGCGTGTCTAAATCGGTCTATTTTTGAAGAAAATGACACGTAGAATAGCACCAAAAAACAATCTGCGTGTCTATACTAATTTGTTTTTAAAGAATTTGACACGCAAAATAACGCCAGAAAGAATTCTGCGTGTCTACACTAATTTGTTTTTAAAGAATTTGACACGCAAAATAACGCCAGAAAGAATTCTGCGTGTCTACACTGTTTTGTAAAGATGGGACAAAGGTACAAACGCAATGTCTAAAGATATAGTTACTAATAACGAAATAACAGAAAACGTCAAAGCTACCACATCGGGAATTTCCGGGGAAATCAATGAGCTAACCTCTTCCAAGGAAACTTCAACTAATGACTCAGCTTATTTAGGTTTCCGGACCGTCATCGTCATCCCGAACTACAACGGTCTCAGATTCCTTGATGACTGCATGAATGCCATCGATGCCCAGACCGTGGATCACTTCTTAACTCTCGTGATCGATAACGGTTCGGGAGAAGAAGATACCAAGTGGCTTAAATCCTGGCAGGAAAAGGATAAGGTTCATCGCAAACTGATACTGAACGAAGAAAATCTCGGTTTTTCAGGAGCCGTAAATCAGGGAATCCGCTTTGCCATGGAGTACAACATCGAGTTCACTCTTCTTTTAAACAATGACACAAAGGTAGCTCCTGATTTCGTTGAAGTCCTGGAAACCCGCATGGACAAGGACAGTAAAAAGAAAGTCTTTGCCATCTCCAGCAAGATGGTAAAAATGCATGACCCTTCCATCATGGATGACGCCGGCGATCAGATGACAGTTCTTGGCTGGCAGTTCCAGAGAGGTTTGGACGAACCCTCCTCTCTTCCCAGATGGAATACCGAGTCAGAGGTTTTCTCCGCCTGTGCAGGGGCTGCAATGTACAGAACCGAGCATTTTGAAAAGGTGGGGCTTTTCGATGAAAACCATTTTGCCTATCTCGAAGACATTGACCTTTGCTACAGGGCACAGCTTTATGGCTACAAAGTTCTCTACTGTCCAGAGGCTCTGGTCCATCACGTTGGTTCCGGCACCAGCGGTTCAAAGTACAATGCCTTTAAGGTTCGCCTGAGTGCAAGAAACTCACTGTATCTTCTCTATAAGAACCTGCCCCTGTTTATGGTGATACTAAACATTTTGCCCATCCTTGCAGGTTACCTTATAAAGATACTGTTCTTCACCAAAAAGGGCTTCTTAAAGGCCTACATGGAGGGCATCTTTGAAGCCTTCAGCAAGTTCAAAACTCTCAAAAGGGCGAAAATAAATGAGGTACCGCCCATGCGATACCTCACTCTGGAGTTAAGACTTATTGCCGCTACCTTTGAGTACGCTTCGAGATTAATGAGACGATATAGTCCAAAGGCTCGCGGTTAAAAATATAAGAAGCTATAAGGTATACAAGGACTCCTGTCACCATCTGAAGGATCAATGTCGGAATCGGGGCAAACCGGAGAAGCTCCACGCTCCATGCTGCCGCACCCATAAGCACCGAAACCACCAGGGAGGGCAATACCTCGATCCACTGCCTAAGGGGTCCGTAGCCTATAAGCTTACCGTTCGGCCAGGCATTGATGACGGTACAGAGATACTCGTCAATGACTTTAAGTATAAGCATTGGCCATATACCGAATGGAAGACTCAGAAGCAGTATTACAATGCCGAGAGTCTTTTTTATTAGCTCAAGTTTCAGGAAAAGATCGGACCTTCCCATGGCATTCATAACCTGAAGGTTGATGATGTGAATGGGATAGACCGCGTAGCTGACAGCCAGAAGCACCAGATACGGCGCCGCCACCAGCCATTTTTCCGTAAGAAGAATCTCTACAAGTGGTCTCGAAACCGCCGCAAGTCCCGCCATCATAGGGAAGATCACGAAGGAACTTAATCTGATGGATCTGCTGGCCATACGCCGGAGCATTTCAGGATCATCCTGTTGTTTACTGTAGGCCGGAAGCATTACCGACTGAATGGCGGTGGAAAGATTCGTTGCGATGATCTTCGGGAACTGTTCACCTCTGTTATAGGCTCCGAGATCGGCACTTGAGTACTTTTTGCCAATGATCAGTCCGTAAATATTCTGCCACACCGCATCTATGAGACCGGAGGCAAGTATCTTCCATCCAAAGGAAAAGAGCTGCCTTAACCGTCCTGTGCGGAACAAAAAGTGAGGATACCATCTTACGGTGAATAGCATCACTATCATAAGTGAGAAGTAGTAGGATATCTGCTGGGCAGCCATAGCCCAGACTCCGAAGCCCTGCATGGCGAGGGCGATGGACACCGCTCCTGAGATAAGCACTGCAATCATGGTTGACTGAAAGAGCTGCCTGAACCTGAGATTTCTCGCTACGAAGGCTGTCTGTATAGACACTATGGCTCCCGGGAAAAGAACGATTCCCATAACTCTTACAAGCTCTCTAAGCACCGGAATTCCGTAGTAACCGGCTATCCAGGGCGCTCCTGCAAAAAGCACCAGGTAGCATCCCAGCGCCAGCAGCATGCTGATCCAGAAAACCGAACTGTAATCCTCTTCCTTTATATCCTTACCCTGCACAAGAGCCGTTGCAAAGCCGGACTGCACAAAGGTATTTGCTATTGTTATAAATATGGTGATAAGACTGATGGTTCCGTACTCCGTGGGAGTCATGAGTCTCGCCAGTATGAGGGCAACCACAAACTGCACTCCCTGGGAACCGCACTGCTCCAGCACCTTCCAGAAAAGCCCGCTTATCACCTTGCTTTTCAAATTATTATCTGCCATTTTTCCTGTTTCGCAGCCAACTGTAAAGCTTCGGCATGCGATATTCAAATCCTATAAAAAATCTGTCCCGGAGATTCAGTTCATTGAAAAACTCTCTGTTCTCAGGTTTAAAGATCGTCTTAAAGTCCCTGACATTGACCTTGGTGAGGAACTCATTTCTTCCTCCTGCCCTCATGGCCGCCTCATGGAACCTGCCACCGGTCACTTCATCGAATCTCCGATACATCTTCCAGAGATCCTCCGCAAACTTTTCCTGTTTTCTAATGTAGTCGCCGGTCATCTGGCTCTCTGTCCATGAGCCCCCTATTGCGAAACGGTAAACGCTCATTGGCTCATCGAAATAGTAGCTGTCCCCGGCTGCCGCCGCCATAAGCTCCAGCGGTCTGTCGCCAACAGGACAATCCACATAGTAATCCGGCAGTTTTTCAACGATTTCCCGCCTTAAAAGGAAGCTTGCAAAGGGTGAGCCCACTGCTTTATCCACAAGCTCCTCCGGTTTAACCACACGGGATTGTTTATAAGGTCTCATCAGCTCCCCGTTTACAAGAGCCCCGTCTTCGGAAACAACCTTCGCAGAATGAAAAGTAAATACACACTCCGGATGTGCCTCCATATAGGAAACCTGCTTCTTAAGCTTCAAGGGATCGCACCAGTAATCATCCCCGTCTGTAAGAGCCACATATTTCCCCACGGCCCTAGGAAAGTTAAAGGCCCCCGAAATATTGGTAATCCCCTTACTGTACTGATTCTCAGTCCTAAGAATCGGCTTAATGATATCCGGATACCTCTCCTGATACCCCCTGATGACCTCCTGGGCATTGTCCGTAGAAGCATCATCATGTATCAGAACCTCGATCTCGAAATCCCTCTCCTGCCCCAGAATGTGGTCAAGACATTCACCGATATACTTTCCGTGGTTGTAAGTCACAACACATACAGAGACCATTATAGGCTTACTATTATCTTTTCTAACCTGAGTTTCTACTTCACTCATCAACTAACCTTCTATTTCATTACAATTCCACCGGGGACGGTTCTCGCCGGCGAGAACCGTCCCCGGTGGAATTCTTGCATAATCACCTTATAAAGAGACACTCCCCCACGGTTCTATGGAACATGTTGTAGGTGAAGCCATACCTAAGAATAATGTATATCTTCCCAAGCCGGCTTCTACTCTGTATGCTCACAAAATTCTCCAACAGCGTCTTCTGCTTCACGGTGAGCCGGTCCCCATAAATCTCCAAAAAGCACCGGGCCTGCTGAAACATCTCCTCATAAACCTTTCGGGAATGCTCATCCATCTCAGCCTTGCTCTTCCCGTCTTTTCTGCCGATGCCGAAGCGGCCGAGAATCTCCATGATACGGGAACCCTTTTCAGCACCGAGGACATTGTTCCCATGCTGCCTGTACTTATAAAGAGACTCCGGCACGAAACGAATCTGTCCAAACGCTGCCGCCACAAGGGCTATCCACTGATCATGCATGACACAGTGCTCAGGCTCTCTGTCTATAAGCTTCGCAAGGGCCCGGTTTATCATCATGGCACCGCCCACAACATTGTTCTGAACCAGAATCTGATTCAGCTTCTTTCTCGCGGGAGTCATTTTCTGATACTCCACATAGCTTGGGGAGATAGGATTAAGCTCCTGATCCACAACCTCGGAATCACAATGCACAAGAAGCGGTTTATCATCTCCGTAAACCGCCTCCAGCACCTTCATCTGTTTAAGTGTCTTCTCAACCTTATCCGGATTCCATACATCGTCCTGATCGGAAAGCATGATGTATTTGGCTTCTCCGTACCTTTCCTCTGCCAAAAGCTTCAAAAAATGCTTCTGTGCGCTTCCGCAGGGAGGATTTTGTTCCAATATCTCTATCCTTCCGGGATGAACCTCACTTATAGCTTCAACAATCCCGAGTGTCCCATCCTTTGATCCGTCATCCGATACAACTATCCTAAGGTCTTCATAACTCTGCCCAAGGATAGAATCGATCTGCTGCTTTACATAGCTTTCGCCATTGTAGGTGCATAAAAGCACAGTGACATCATACACTTTATTCTTTACCTCTTCTCCATTATCTTCCGAATGATACTGTCATCTCCCCAAACCGCCTTACTGTCATAAGGTCTGTCCGGAAATGCTCCGTACTTTAGGCTAATGCTGTAGCCATTTTCCTTTATGAAATCCTCAACTCTTGTGGCAAGCTTCTCCGGGAAGCCCGAGCAGGCATTGATGACGCCCTGATACTCCTTCTGCTCGATAACAGCCGCAAGCATCTCACAGAATCTGTCATAATCGATGAAATCCCACTGGTTCTGTCCCATGGTAAAAGGAAATTCCCTGTCCCCGCGTTTTTCCGCAGCGGTGATCTTCGAAAAAATGGAGCAGCCATGCTCGGAATTTCCAACGATGTAGTAACCCCTTACCCACTGTAAAACCGTCGGCTTATTTTTGCAAAGAAGTTCAAGCGCCTGCCTCAAAGCATTCTTGGAAATCCCGTAAAGAGACTGGGGATTGCAGGGAGTATCCGGCTTTATGGAGCCCTCAAAAAACCCTATCTCATGCATGGAACCCATGACCGCCAGCTGCTCTATACCTGATTCAACAAGCTTTTCAAGGAAAGCATAATGTTTAGGCAGGTCATTAATGTGCGACGGATCATTGTGCACGAAACCGTTTTTCCATGCTAAATGAAAACAGGCATCCGGTCTTCCGAAAAACTCGAAAGGATCCTCTAAGGAAAAAAGATCTGCTTCCTTCAGCTCTGCTCTTTTGTCAACGATATCCAGCCTAAAGTCCGATGCTACAACCTGATTTCCATCATCAAGCAGCTGCTTCACCAGCCCCTGACCTATATATCCATTTGCACCTGTAACAAGAATTTTCATTAATTTCTCCAATATTATTCACTTCATGAAATAATCATTAAGCAAGGTACTTTACACATCAAATGAAAATTGCCACACATACCTGTCGGCACATTTAGCAGCTTCATTTCAAATCATCATTTCCCAGGATGTCTTTTAGGAACCCATCCAGGCTGTATCTCTCATACACCTCTTCCGGAATTTCCTTATACGGCTCTTCTATAAACTCCTTCGGCACTGAAAAGTCCTCGGGGTCATAAATGTAAACATTCTCCTTGCAATAGAAGTCCGTGTCCAGAATGTGCCTGTTGTTGGTGATGAGTTTGCATCTGTGTCCCACCGATTCAATAGTTCTCATGCTGAGACCGTTTTGCTGAGGAAAAGTGTAATCCACAAAACACCTTGTATGATTGTAGATATCATTGGTTTTTTCCATGGGAAGGGAATCAAAATGCAAAGCCTCCCGGGCCCCCTTATACAAAGGATTTCTCTTAAGAACCGCCTCTTTAATATACTGAAGCTTCGGCACATAAATATACCCGAAGAGATTTTTCCCGTAGCGCTCCGCAAGCTCCTTAAGCTTTATGAGAATCTGCATGCGTCTCGTATGCATGGAGCATAAAAATATAAGATCATAGCGCTTGTCCTCTGAGCTTTGGCATTCTTCCTTCTTAAAAAACAGCGGTCTGTAATTCCAACCGTACTTCTCCGAATCCACAGGATCAAATGTGTAAATCTCATCAAACTGAGGATTCAGCCTTGTCTGATCCGGAAATGTGGATACGCTGTCCCATTGATAAATCTTGAAAGTCGCGGCCCTGAATCTTTCCCGAAGCCGCTCAATGACCCGGTCTGTCATCCATTGGCCCTTTATAACAAAAACAGTGTCAATGTCTTCCGGAAGCTTTGAAATCACGCCCTCATAGTAATCAAACACCAGCCTGTCCCTTAAGCCCTTTGTGTAAAACATCACCAGCTTGTTATAGAGACTGTGAGCATGAAGGTTGGAATCCACTAAGAATACCTCTGCCCCTGCTTCCTCAAGTTTCCTTTTTATGTCTTTCTCATAATTATAGAAATAGGGCATTATGAGAAGAATCTTCTTATTTTCTAACTTTATCATTGTAATACTTGTCCGAAATAAACTGACGCACAGGAGGTGCCAGGAAGGTGATAATGTTCATGGCATGGTAAGCAACCATAAAAGCTTCCTTTCCCTTCACCTTCTTTGCATCGGCAAATGGTGTCAGTTTAAGATATTTTTCATAAGCACGACTGTAGTGATTCAGGTTTCCTCTATTCCAAGGGCGTTCATCCGAAGCATAGTGCACTATGTGTGGATGATGCTTTGCAAGCCTGAAGCTCTCCTTGGACTCACCCTTTCCGTAAGCCGCTGACTTCTCCACCAGAGTCTCATATCTGAAATAGTAGTAGTTGGTTATAAAATCGTAGGTCTGCCCTACTCTTTTTATGCGTCCCTTAAGAACGTGGTTAATGATGTCCTGATCATTGAATGGAAGCTTTCCGCCCATGGTATTGTAGTACTCAAGACAGTTTGTTTCCATGTCTTCAGATCTCCAGGCGGAAAGATTGAGAAGAATCATGCCTGCATTATAGTAGTTATCCTCCTCTGTCAGCCCCACCAGCTCCTTTACTTCAGGATAAATGGTAGGCTCAGACGCCATAGCTGCGATATCGTCATTTAGCCTCAGATCATGAAGCCCCGAAATATCCCTGAGCACAACCGTGTCACAATCAAGATACAAAACCTTGGTAACTGTTTCCGGAAGTATGGAACCCATCAGCAGTCGCGCAAGAGTCGTGATACGAAACTTCCCTGTATCAAGCCCGTAAATCCTGTCCTTAAGATCCTGCATCAGACCTTCTATCGGGTAGAACTCAACCTTTCTCCCATAGAATTTCGCCATCTCTCCGATCTTCTGCCTGTTTTCTTCAGAAATACCGTCGGACAGCACATGAAAATTAATCTCATTTTCCTTATTATGTTCGATCAATGATGCCATGGAAACCGCCATGTGCTGACAGTAACCGTCATCAGTCGCGTAAACAATATTCATAAATTATTTCCTTACATAATCTAAAAGGGCTCGGCCCTTACGGGTCGAGCCCATCAAGCGCCTTTCGGCACTTGATATACTACTATCATTTTAAAGTTAATTCAAGATTACTTATGAATTCCCGAACAGTCCCTTCGGCTTCTCACCGCTGAGCTTTCGCTGTTCTACACGCTTCTTTCCGGCATCCTCAGCTATATCCTTAAAGTACAGACGGTTAACCGCACTGAAGAGAGCTCTGATGGAAGAACGTGTGATATTGGAAGAAAGTCCCACGCCATAGCTGGTCTTTCCTGTATCAATGTCAAGAAGGTGAATATATGAAACCGCCTTAACATTGGTTCCTGAACCAAGAGCATGCTCCTGATAATCGATAACCTTTGCCTTGATGCCGATCTCATGATTAAGACCCGTGAGAACCGCATCGATAGGTCCGTTTCCGACACCACCAAAGTTCTTCATCTCGCCACGGTTCATGTAAGTAACATTGGCAAGAGTTGTGAAGCTGTCGTCGCCCTCGTTCTCGGTATCCGTTGTACGTATATTCTTGAAGTGGATAGGCTCCTTGGTCTGTACGTAGCAGGCATCGAAGATATCGAAGATCTCCTGAGGTGAAACCTCGCCCTCCTGCTCCGAAACAAACTGGATGTAATCCGCAAACTCTCTCTGCATGCCCTTAGGAAGCTTGTAACCAAACTGGGAATCCATAATGAAGGCAACTCCGCCCTTTCCTGACTGGGAATTGATACGTACTATCGGCTCGTACTTTCTTCCTATATCTGCAGGATCGATAGGAAGATAAGGAACCTCCCAGATCTCACTATTTCTGTCCTTCATTGCCTTAACGCCCTTATTGATGGCATCCTGATGGGATCCTGAAAAAGCTGTGAAAACAAGCTCACCTGCATAAGGGGCTCTCGGATGGATGCTCATCTTTGTGCATCTCTCGTAAACCTCCTTTATAGGGTTAATGTCTTCGATATTAAGCTTTGGATCCACACCGTGTGAAAACATATTGTAGGCAACTGTGAGGATATCAACATTACCGGTTCTCTCACCGTTTCCGAAAAGTGTTCCCTCAACACGGTCTGCTCCCGCAAGAAGAGCAAGCTCTGTAGAAGCGATACCCTCACCACGGTCATTGTGAGGATGAACGGAAACGATAACATGCTCACGGTACTTTAAGTGATTGCACATATACTCGATCTGGTCGGCATAAACATTGGGAGTATTCATCTCCACTGTTGATGGCAGGTTAATGATGACCTCTCTGCCCTGTCCGCACTCCCAGGCATCCAGTACTGCGTTGCATATTTCCGCCGCAAAGTCCATCTCCGTTCCCGTAAAGGACTCGGGAGAATACTCAAGACGGATAGTTCCGGGGAAATCCTTGGCATACTTCTTTACAAGCTGTGTACCTGTAAGAGCGATGTCAATGATCTCCTGCTTTGACTTTCCGAAAACCACATCTCTCTGAAGAATGGAGGTTGAATTATAGATATGAACGATAGCCTTATCAAGACCCGCAAGACACTCGAAGGTTCTTTCCAGCAGCTCTGCGCGGCACTGAACCAGTACCTGCACGGTAACGTCATCAGGGATCATCTTGCGCTCGATAAGCTGGCGCAGGAAATCATACTCGATCTGTGATGCGGCAGGAAAACCAACCTCGATTTCCTTAAAGCCAAGCTTAACCAGCATCTGGAAGAATTCTATCTTTTCTTCAACACTCATCGGATCTACCAGTGCCTGGTTGCCATCACGAAGATCCACAGAGCACCATTCAGGTGCCTCTACGATTTCTTTGTCCACCCATGTTCTTTCCGGATACCTGAATGCCGGAAATCTTCTGTAACGCTTATAATTCAACATAGTCTCATTCCTTTCGCATGAAGAACCCGAGCCCACAACCGCCATTGGTTCCTCACTATTATGCAATGGATCTATCAGCAGATAACCGTAATCAGCTTTCTGCTTTAGATCATAAGTAGGCATAACACCCACTTAATTATATCCTTATCAAGCGTCAAGCACTAGACCCAGTTCTTTCATAACATCTATAACCTGGGATACATATTTCTCACATTTCTCCATGGTATCCGCCTCAACCATGACTCTTACCAAAGGCTCTGTTCCGGAGGCTCTGAGAAGGATTCTTCCGTCTGAACCAAGCTCCTCCGTAACCTTATCAACCGCAGCAAGAACCTTGGGATCCTTCTGGGCCTTTTCCTTATCCTCAACTCTTACATTCTTAAGGAGCTGAGGGAATACGGTAAACGGTGCTGCCAGATCCTTAAGGGACTTCTTCATTGCCAGCATCGTCTCCATAACCTTTATGGAGGTAAGGATTCCGTCGCCGGTGGTTGCATGTCTCATGAAGATAATGTGGCCTGACTGCTCTCCTCCGAGAGAGAAGCCATTCTGTAACATATTCTCATAAACAAATCTGTCACCAACCTGTGTCTTTTCATACTTAATGCCTACGGCATCCAGTGCTTTGTAGAGACCAAAGTTGGACATTACAGTTGTAACGATGGTGTCGTCCTGAAGCTGTCCTTTTTCCTTCATATAACAGCCGCAGACATACATGATCTGGTCTCCGTCAATGAGATTACCCTCTGCATCCACAGCAAGACACCTGTCCGCATCTCCGTCATAGGCAAATCCCACATCACAGCCCTTTTCCACAACAAATTTCTGAAGAGACTCAATGTGTGTGGAACCGCAATTATCGTTAATGTTTGTTCCGTTTGGCTCGTTATGGATAACGAAGGTATCTGCTCCGAGAGCATCGAAAACGGATTTTGCAATGGAGGAAGCGGAACCGTTTGAACAGTCGAGGGCAACCTTCTTATCCTTGAAACTCTTTGTTGCAAGTGAAATGAGATATCCTATATAACGGTTTCTTCCTGCAGCAAAGTCTACCGTGCGACCGATCTTATCCTTAGTTGCCAGAGGAACCTCAGGAGTTTCACCATCAAGATAAGCTTCTATCTCAGCGATAACATCCTCTCCAAGCTTCTCTCCGTTTCCGTTTATAACCTTTAAACCATTGTCATAGTAAGGATTGTGTGAAGCCGAAATCATAACCGCGCAGTCAAAATCCTCAGAACGTGCCACATAAGCAACAGATGGTGTGGTTGTTACATGAAGAAGATAAGCATCGGCTCCGGTTGCTGTTATACCTGCAGCAATGGCATACTCGAACATGTAACTCGAACGACGGGTATCCTTTCCGATAACGATACGGCACCTTTCTCCGTCCTTCTTGTCTTTTCCATAGTACCAGCCAAGGAACTTACCTACGCGGAATGCATTGTCCGCTGTAAGATTGACATTAGCCTCACCTCTGTAACCATCTGTTCCAAAATATTTTCCCATTATATAAAGCTCCTTTAAATTCTATACTCCGACAGGAGGGATATCCTCCTTTTGATGAAAGTCGGAGTTAGTTCTTTATCTATTTAATATCTGTAATGCAGAAAAGGACTGCCATTAAGGCAGTCCCGTTATCCTCATATCTCTATATCTTTTAATGCTTCAAGATATCTTGATAATGCATCCTGCCATGTAGGAAGCGGCTTAAATCCATTCTCAACAAGCTTTGACTTGTCCAGTCTTGAATTAAACGGACGGGCAGCCTTACTGAGACCGTACTCTTCAGTGGTGACGGGAATAACCTCAGTAGCAAGACCTGCCTGCTTATAGATTTCCTTTGTGAAATCATACCAGCTGATATATCCGCCCTCATTTGTGGCATGATAATATCCGTACTTTTCTGTCTCAAGCATGTCCACAAGAAGTACTGAAAGATCAAGGGTATATGTAGGTGTACCAATCTGATCATTAACCACACGAACCGTATCGTGGGTCTTTCCTACATTAAGCATGGTCTTGATGAAGTTCTTTCCGTTAAGTCCGAATACCCATGCTATACGTACAATAAAGTACTTTTCAAGGGTTTTTGAAACCGCAAGCTCGCCTCCAAGCTTTGTCTCACCATAGTAATTAAGTGGAGCATAATCCTTGCAGTCCGGCTTCCAGGGCTCTGTGCCCTGACCATTAAATACATAATCGGTGGAAATATAGATCATTTTGGCATCAAGCTTCTTTGCCACATCAGCGATGTTCTGAACACCGTCAACATTGATGGCCTTAACCTTTGCCTTCTTGTCTTCATCCTCTGCGAGATCCACTGCTGTCCATGCAGCGCAATGTACTATAACATCCGGATTGATCTCTGATATAACCTTATCCACCTGCTCACGGTTTGTGATGTCCATGGAAACATAGGGAAGCTTTGTAACCTCACTTCCGTCCTGAATACCGCTGTAAACAGGTGCTATGTCTGAACCAATTCCCTCGTGTCCTCTTTTGGCAAGCTCGTTCATGACATCGTGTCCGAGCTGTCCGCCGACACCGGTAACAAATACTTTCACGATTCTTTACTCACTTTCTCTTACTTAAGACCCTTACCCTTAACATACATCTTCTCGAAATAGTTCTCATACTCTCCGGAGATGATGTGCTCCCACCACTCCTTGTTGTTGAGATACCAGTCAATGGTTACAGGGATTCCTGTATCAAATGTATACTCAGGCTTCCATCCAAGCTCTGCCTCTATCTTTGTAGGATCCATAGCGTATCTCTGGTCGTGTCCCGGTCTGTCCTTAACATACTCGATAAGTGTCTCAGGCTTTCCGAGAGCCTTGAGGATTGTCTTTACTACTTCAAGATTTGTTCTCTCGTTGTGTCCGCCGATGTTGTAAACCTCGCCAACCTTGCCATTACGAACGATAAGGTCGATGGCCTTGCAGTGGTCTGTCACATACAGCCAGTCGCGGACATTGGCACCGTTTCCGTATACAGGGATCTTCTCATCGTTAAGTGCTCTTGAGATAACCAGCGGGATAAGCTTCTCAGGGAAGTGATATGGTCCGTAATTGTTTGAGCATCTTGAGATGGTTGTAGGGATACCGTAGGTTCTGTGGTATGCCATTACAAAAAGATCCGCTGAGGCCTTTGATGCTGAATATGGTGATGATGCCTTGATCTTGTTGTCCTCTGTGAAGAAAAGGTCAGGTCTGTCAAGGGGAAGGTCACCGTAAACCTCATCGGTTGATACCTGATGATAACGCTTGATTCCATACTCCTTGCAGGCATCAAGCAGTGTAACTGTTCCTCCAACATTTGTCTGAAGGAAGATGCCGGGATCTGTTACTGAACGATCAACGTGAGACTCTGCTGCGAAGTTAATGATCACATCAGGCTTTTCCTCGGAAAAGAGCTTGAAGATGAACTCTCTGTCTGCGATATCTCCCTTTACAAACTTGTAGTTTGGCTTGCCCTCAAGTGGTGCAAGTGTCTCAAGATTTCCTGCGTAGGTAAGTGCATCAAGGCAGATCCACTGATCCTCGGGATAAGTATTAACAGCAAAATGCATGAAGTTGCCGCCGATAAAGCCGGCACCGCCTGTTACTATATATTTCATTTTATTGTTCCTCTCGTATTACGATTTAATTCAAAAGCCTTTCTGCCCGCGATTTTAGTCGCAGGAGCCACGCGGCTTTGAGCGCTTCAGAAAAATCCGTCAGGATTCTTTCCTATCCTGCCTGTGATGTTACTTCTAAAACTCTCTAAGCTTATCAACGTACTTGCCCTCCAGAACATCCTTGAGATAACGGCCGTACTCGTTCTTCTTGTACATTTCATAGGCTTCCTGTACCTTCTCGGTGTTTATCCAGCCATTATGATATGCGATTTCCTCAAGGCAGGCAATCTTACGATGCTCATGGGTCTCGATGGTGCGGACAAAGGTTGTGGCATCCACAAGTGACTCATGGGTTCCTGTATCAAGCCAGGTAAAGCCCTGTCCCAGGAGTGTCACATCCAGCTCACCGTCCTCAAGATAGATACGGTTAAGGTCTGTGATCTCAAGCTCACCTCTTGCTGAAGGCTTAAGGTTCTTAGCATAATTGACAACCTTGTTGTCATAGAAATAGAGACCTGTTACGCAGTAATTTGACTTTGGATGCTGTGGCTTCTCTTCAATGGAGATGGCCTTACCTGTATTATCGAACTCAACGATACCGAATCTCTCCGGATCGTCAACATAGTATCCAAATACTGTGGCGCCCTTCTCTTTTGCGGCGGCACTTCTGAGAAGTCTCTTGAAGCCGTGTCCTGAGAAGATATTGTCACCAAGGATCATGGCTACAGAATCATCTCCTATGAAATCCGCACCGATGATGAAGGCCTGGGCAAGTCCGTCCGGTGACGGCTGCACTTTATATTGTAAACTGATGCCAAACTGGCTTCCGTCTCCGAGGAGTTCCTCAAATCTCGGAGTGTCGCTTGGTGTGGAAATAATCAGGATGTCGCGTATCCCGGCATTCATAAGAACGCTGAGGGGATAGTAGATCATCGGCTTATCATAAATCGGAAGTAACTGTTTGGAGGTTACTCGTGTAAGTGGATATAATCTTGTACCGGATCCTCCGGCAAGTATAATTCCCTTCATAAATTCTCCTTTTACTATCAGGTTTGGTATAGAGCCCCTGAATTTGGGCATAGTTCACCCGACATGTATACATACTTTTCAAATTTTAACACAAAAGGGGGGGATATACAAATTTATTTTTGTTTAAGGCGAAAGGGGTTGGATACCCGGTCAGAAAATGGAAGGGACGTGTGACGGCCCACGAGATTGAAAAGACACCGGAGCTGTTGTGTTCGTCCCGGCTGCACAAGTATGTGCATCCGTGCCGTACACAACAGCTCCGATGTCTTTTCAACTCGCAAGCCTAGCCACCCATCCCTTCCATTTTCTTACGTTACGACAGAATTCCATTATTCTTGATTAAGCAGAATCATCGTGTTATAGTCACGTAAATTAATTTGTATAACCACGGAAGAGGAAGTAAATATATGTCAAAGAAGAAAGCATTGATCGCCATGAGTGGCGGGGTGGATAGTTCGGTTTCGGCGGCATTGATGCAGGAGGCGGGGTTCGATTGCATCGGAGCGACTATGAAGCTGTACAGTGATGCTTCGTTGAATACCTGCAGCACTCCGGACAGTGTTGAGGACGCAAGGCGGGTCGCAGAGAGTCTGGGGATGCCTTTTTATGTTTTTGATTTTACGGAGGATTTTGACAGAGAGGTTGTAAGGCGCTTTATCAGGACCTATGAAGAGGGCGGTACACCTAATCCCTGCATTGAGTGCAACAAATACATGAAGCATAAGAAGCTTTTTGACAGTGCCGTTTCACTTGGCTGTGATGTCATCGTGACGGGGCATTATGCGAGGATTGAGCAGGATCCGGATACAGGACGATGGCTTTTGAAGAAGGCAAAAAATGTTGCCAAAGATCAGAGCTATGTTCTTTATTTCATGAGTCAGGAGCAGCTTGAGCATACAAGATTTCCTTTGGGAGAGTTTGCTTCAAAGGATGAGGTTCGTGCCAGAGCCGAAAAGCTTGATTTCATCAACGCTCACAAGCATGACTCCCAGGATATTTGTTTTGTTCCGGATGGAAAGTATGTTGATTTCATCGAGCGTTATACCAAAAAGACTTATGCTCCCGGAAACTTTACGGATACTGAGGGTAATGTTCTCGGACAGCACAAAGGCATCATCCGCTACACCATCGGTCAGCGCAAGGGCTTAGGTCTTGCCCTTAAGCAGCCTATGTATGTTTGCGAAAAGAACATGGCGAACAATGACGTCATCCTGACCACAGGACCGGAGCTTTATTCAAAGGCTCTTATTGCGGATAACTTTAACTGGATTCCTTTCGATGAACCGAAGGAGCCAGTCAGGGTCACGGTTAAAACCCGCTACAAAGCAAAGGAATCTCCGGCAACCGCCGAGGCTATCAGGGACGAACAGGGGCGTCTCACCGGTCAGACCCGTATCATTTTCGATGAACCGGAACGCGCCGTAGCCATAGGCCAGGCGGTGGTCCTCTACGATGGTGACATAGTAGTCGGCGGCGGAACCATAATAAAAGCCAAAAGATAAACCATTATTCAATTTAGACACGCAGATTGCTCTCTTGTGTTCTTCTGCGTGTCATATCCCAAATCAAACTCTTTTGACGACTAACATCATCCAAAAACACCAATGTTTCAACGCCTTTCTCCCACTCATAAAGATCCCACTCTTGTCTAACACCATTCAAAAAAGCCAATGCTGCAGCGCATGCAGCATTGGCTTTTTATTATCGGCTGTCACAGCCTGTTTTTCGCAGCTTATATCTTTTATACAGGTTCAGAACCGAAAGGCTGTTTACCCGGTCAGGCATTCACTTTTCTTTTCTGATCTGCCTCCCATATCATCTCTTCCAGAGTGCTGTACAGCCTTTCCGGGTCTACAGGCTTTGAAAGATGGGCATTCATGCCAACCTGAAGGGACCGCTGCACATCCTCGTCAAAAGCATTGGCAGTCATGGCAATAATAGGCACTGTCTTTGAATCACTTCTTTCCAGTCCGCGTATGGCCTTTGTTGCCTCAAGTCCATCCATGACCGGCATCCTGACATCCATAAGGATGGCATCATAGTAGCCGGGCTCGCTTTTATCAAACAGCTCAAGAGCCTCCCTGCCATTCTCGGCATGATCTATCAGAATTCCCTTTGAAGACAAAAGCTCTTTCATGATCTCTGCATTTATAAATATATCCTCTGCCAGAAGTATATGTCTTCCGTCAAGCTCTGCCTTCTCTTTTTCCTTCAGCAACGAAATGTTGTTCCTTCTTGCCAGAAGCTCAAATTCTTTTATCACATCAGAAGCAAAGAGAGGTTTATTTAGGAAATTATCCACACCTATGCTTTTGGCATCATCCATGATTTCTTCCCAGTTATAGGAAGTAAGGATTATCACCATTGTGTTTTTATCATATTGTCGCCTTATTTCCTTTGCCACCTCAAGCCCGTCCTTATCCGGCATCTTCCAGTCAAGGAGCACAAGGTTATAAGGCTCCATCTTTGTCTGCTGTACTTCAAGCAGATGCAGGGCACTTTCGCAGTCAGAGCAGGTATCTGCCTTTATACCCACCTCCTCAAGTATGACCCGGGTGTGCTCGGCAGAAATCTCTTCATCATCCACTATCAGGACCCTCATGTCCCTTGGGTTTATGACCACATCATCTGATGCATCGTGCTCGCTGTTCCTGAAAGTAACAACCACTGTGAATGTGGTTCCCTCACCCTTCTTTGATTTAACTGTGATGGTACCGTTCATAAGGTCAACTATGCTTTTTGTTATGGCCATTCCGAGGCCTGTGCTTCCATACTTGTTGTTCCTGCTGCTGTCCTCCTGTGAAAAGGTATCAAATATCTTTGGAATGAAGGCTTCATCCATTCCTATCCCTGTATCACTGATGACAAACTTTATAGTGGATTTATCATCATAAACCGCAGTTCTCTCCACTCTCAGGCTGACACTTCCGGGCGCTTCCGTAAACTTGATGGCATTACTCAGTATATTGATGATGACCTGCTTAAGCTTCATGTTATCTCCGATGTAGTAGTCAGCCACACCGCCGGTAACCGTACATTCATATTTAAGTCCCTTATCATTGCATTGGGTCATGACCAGAACATTGATCTGATCCAGGACATCACGTAAAGAGAACTCCTCATTCCGGATAACAAGCCTTCCTGATTCTATACGGCTCATGTCAAGGATATCATTGATAAGTCCCAGAAGATGCCGGGCACTGTCTCCGATCTTACTAAGGTACTCCCTTATATCCTGATCCATGTTTTCCTTTCGGAGGGCAAGGTTATCAAGACCTATGATGGCATTCATAGGTGTCCTTATCTCATGGCTCATATTGGAAAGGAATACGGTCTTTGCCTTATTGGCCTCCTTCGCAGCCTTCAGCGCATCCATAAGGGCTTCATTCTTCATCATGGATTCACGCATCTCTTCATCAATGTTGGCAAATCCCATACCTATAGCGTGGATCATGTTATCGTCCCGGTCCTCCACATGCCTTACACCGGCAATGCGGATCATTTCATAATATTCCTTCCCTTCCCTTCTTGCGAAGTAACGGTAAGATGCCACCGCCTTATCGATCAGCTTTTTCCTTATATTTTCGGGCTTTATGAATTCAATGAATTCTTCCCTGTAATTCTCATCCACACAATGGTCGGCATACCACTTGAAACGTTCAAAATAGGGGAAATGCACACCTTCCACCGTCTGCTGATGGTCTTCAGGGTCTCCTCTGTAGCAGACAGCGTCATCATTATCAAGATCGATATGGTAAACACTCCTGTATTCGGCAGAAAGCGCAGTTATCATCTTGTCCTGCTGGTTCCATTTATCGGTTATGTCGGAGATAAATGCGTAAAACAGCCCTCCATACGCATCGGAACGAACGTAGTGGCCATAATCGTCCACCCACCGTATGAGGCCGTCTTTTCTCCTGATCCTGTATTCCACATGGTCAGATTCATTTTTACTTTCATCAAGCTGTTTGATGATAGAGGCATATACCATATCATAATCATCGGGATACACCATGCCCTTAAAGGTATTGCCGGTCATCCCCCTGAAGTCCTCAAGGTCTTCACAGCCGAATATCTCAAACACAGTCTTATTGGCATACAGAATCTCTTCCGTACTGTCAGCCTTGTAGATAAAAAAGCCGCCCGGAAAATGTTGGCCTATCTGCTCCAGTACTTCCAGAGCCTCTTTTTCATGTTTGAAGTGTTTTCCCAACATAATAGCATCCTCTTAATCGCATAATGCCGTCAGTTGCTCTTTCATTGCTTTTATCTCGCTCAAAAGCGGGGAATAATCCATCTCAGTTCCATTTCTTAAATAATCAGTTATCTCACATACCTTTTCATACAGCGGCGATAATGACAGATTCCCCAATATACCCTTAAGGGAGTGCGCAGCTTCAAAACCCGTTTTCAGGTCTCCTGCCTCGATAGCCTCAGCCATGCGGTCAAAATCAGGCTGCTTTGGTACCGTGGATACAAGTCTAAGATACATTGATTCCTTTCCGGCGCATCTTCCGAGACCGGTAGCTGTGTCCGCTCCGAATCCATCAAGCTTTTCAATTGTTATCATTTCTCTCTACCTCTTTTTTTATAAAAACTTCAAACTCCTCCGCCGGAACAGGCCTGGAAAAATAAAATCCCTGAACGATCTCACAGCCCATGCCCTTAAGGGTTTTAATCTGATCCTCATCTTCCACGCCCTCTGCCACTACCGGGACGTTAAGGAACCTTGCTATGCCTATGACGATCTCAACGAGCATAAGGCTCTTCTCATCCTTCTTAAGGTTTTTGACAAAGCTCCTGTCCAACTTAAGCACATCTACAGGAATATTCATTATCATATTAAGTGAGGAATATCCTGAACCGAAATCATCGATCTCTATCTTGAAGCCTTCACTTCTCAGCTTCTCCGTGATTTCCATAACCTTTGCTGCATCATCGGCATAAGCGGATTCTGTTATCTCGATCATCAGTTCCTTTTCTGTTATACCGCTGTCCGAAAGCACCTTATGAAGCTTTTCTTCAAGCTGAGGGTCGAACAGGTCTATCCTTGAGACATTGACCGATACAGGAAGAGTGTAGCCTAACTTCTTTTTCCATTCGTCCACCTGACGTGCGGCACATTCCCATACATAATTATCTACCTTCTGGATGAGACCGTTATGTTCAAAAAGAGGAATGAAGTCACCGGGGCTTATCATTCCGAGCTCCGGATGCTTCCAGCGGATAAGCGCTTCCGCACTGCAAAGCTTCGGAGTATCCCCGGTAATGTTGTACTTCGGCTGGTAATACACCAGAAAGTCATGATTTTTTATGGCAGAATCCACATCCTTTATCAGTCTCTCGTTGTAAACGGATCTGACATGGAACTCCTTATCATAGTAGGATACATTTGACAGGTAGTCTCCGCGTATCCGGTCGCAGGCCTGTTTTGCCCTGTCAAATCTGTCCTCAGGAGCTATCTTCATATCAGCATCCTGATAGATCCCGGCTCTCAGCCTGAGCTTCAATTCGGGGAAGGTTTTGTCCAGCTGCTCCTGCAGGAGACCTATACCTTTTTCTTTACCGTCATTTTCACAGTATATGTAAAAGGTATCAGCCACGGGCCTGCTGGCTATGATCAGGCTGCTGCGGAAAGCCTCATTTATGGTATCGGCCACCTTTTTCAGAACTCTGTCTCCGGTGCTCCTGCCGTACATTTCATTTATCAGGCGGAAATGATTGATATTAAGCACCAGTACATCTCTTTTTATGTCCTTTATGTACGTGTCGATCCTCCGGATATACTCAAAGAAATATTCTCTTGAGTAGAGTCCGGTCAGGGTATCCCTTTCAGTTGAACGGATGATGCGGGCATCCTCCGAGAGCTTTATGATCCTTTCGCATCTTGCAAGGATAACCTCAGGCATATCATAGGGCTTAGTGATGAAATCAGCCGCTCCCTGCCGTATACTGTCCACCTCCGCATCCTGTTCCGAAGTCATAACGATCACCGGTGTGGATTTCAGGTTAGGATCATTTTTGATCCTGGCCAAAAGCTCCGAGCCGCTGAGAACCGGCATGATAAGGTCAAGAAGAATGAGGGAATATTCGGAAGGTGCCAGCTTCTCCCAGGCCTCATGACCATCACAGGCATACTCCACATCATATTCCTCCATAAGGATGTTCCCAAGTATCTCACGATTGATATACTCATCCTCAACGATAAGTACCTTTCGCTTTATATTCTGGTCTTCGTAAAAATTTCTCATAGCTCTATCTCCTTAATGCCTCTCTTATTATTTCCGACATAACATCCACATCCAGAGGTTTGGGAATGTGTCCGTTCATCCCCAGCTCTTTTGACTTATCCTGATCTTCCTTCATTGCATTGGCTGTCATGGCAACTATCGGTATCCCGGAATAAGCTTTATCTTCCATTCCCCGGACAGCCTTCGTAAGCTCATAGCCATCCATGACCGGCATCTGAATATCTGTAATGATGAGATCATAGTATCCCGGTTGGGCACTCTTGTATTTGTCAAAAGCTTCTTTTCCATCCACTACAGACTCAACCACAAATCCCATATCCTCAAGAAGCATCACGGCGATTTCGCGGTTTATATCCATATCCTCTGCAAGAAGTATCCTCTTTCCGGACAGATCCTCACCGGAACTGTCTTTTTCTTCTATGACTACCGTATCCACCTGCTTTTCTATAACGGGATAGGTGAGCTTTACAATAAATTCGGAACCTTTTCCGATTTCTGTAACAACCTCGATGGTTCCGTCCATGGCATCGACTATACTCTTTGTTATCGCGAGTCCCAGTCCTGTTCCGTTTATTCCGCTTTCAGTAGAAGTCCTGGCACGCGCAAAGGGTTCAAACATATCCTTTACAAATTTCTTATCTATGCCGATCCCGTTATCCTTTACACAAACACAATATTCGGAATTTCCGTTTCCGTCCACGGGTGACTGGGTGAGGGTAACGGAGACTTCTCCGCCCCTGTCGGTAAACTTGCAGGCATTACTTATGAGATTCATAAGTATCCTCATAAAATGTGTCCTGTCAAACACCGCAAGGGTTTCCGGTATGATATGGACACTCAGGGAATACTTTATTTCCTTTTCCATCATCTCATCATAAAACAGTTCAAAGGTATCTGTTACGGCCCTGGCTATATCATTTTCCTCATTCCTGAGTACTATCTTCCCATCCTCTGCACTGCTCATTTCCAGAACATCATCGATTATCCCCAGGAGCTGCTTTCCGGCAATATCTATTTTCTCTGCATACTGCCTGTCCTCATCCCTTGTTTTCTCATCATTCATCATGACCCGGGTAAAACCGAGGATTGTATTCAAGGGTGTCCTGATATCGTGTGACATGTTAAAAAGAAACCGGGTCTTGGCACGGCTGCTTTCCTCCGCTCTCATCTTCTGTAATTCAAGCTTCTTTTCACGCTTGTTCATAGTGTTATAAATGCTGAAGAGAAAGACAAGGCTTATGAGGTTCATGCAAAACTGAATGAAGGAATTTCTTGTATGTATCCTGCCAACCTTCATGATATGGGTTTCCGCAAAGGATTCTGCCTGATAGAATGCCTCCGTTTTTTCCCCTTCTATCTCATCCTCATAGTATGCTTCCACGATATTTACGGTTTTTCTGGTCACATCGGCATCGGACTGCTTTATCCAGGCAAAGGAAATGAGAAAAACAAATAACATGAGGCCAACCCACGCAACAGCCGACTTTCCGAAGCGCTGCATCCCGTCATGGTTGAAGACATAATAAAAGAATGCAAAACCAAGGATCGCCCAGCACGCAAGTATGAAATATGTTTCAGTCTGTATGGCTCCCGAAGAAAAAAACAGGAAGTATACTATGATGGCAATAGATATGATGATTCCGACAACTCCAAGGAAACATTCCTTTTTCCTGTTTTCATTTTTGGCTATAACAAGAGCCGCCGCAGAGGTGTAAAGATAAGCGATGGATGCGCCCAGAGTATTGACATCAATGATCCACCCTAATGCACTTCTTCCCAGAAGAGGGATGAACACTGACAGAGCTATGATAAAGAAATATGCATGGCGGGGATTCCCATCCTCATCCAGATATCCAAACCAGGATGGAAGGATGCCGTCATCCGCCATGGAAAATATAAGCCGGCTGGAAACAACGTAATTTCCGATAAGGCCCGTAAGGATTGCGGAAAAGGCTGATATCCCGAGTACGACTATACCTGCTTCTCCCATAGCCGCATGAACGGCGTAAAACACAGGAAGACCGTAAATTCCCTTTAAATCCCCTATCTCACCGAGATAAGCCTGAAGGGAAGAGAAGCCTGAGGGATAACAGAAGGCCGGGGCAAGAGAAAGAAGAATATATGCCACAGCGCTTGTGATCACAGAAATCTCAAGGATCTTCCCCATATGACCATGGTCAAAGGTCACTTCTCCGGCAGAATTGGATACGGATTCAAAGCCCACAAATGCCCAGGGAGCCAGCATTAAAATGCCCCATACCTGCACTGAGACCGGCTTTCCGCTTCCGGAAAAGCTCATTACTTCACTTAATGAAGCTATATTGGAATGGCTCACCACCATAAAGAAACAGAAAATTATGCCGGACAGCAAAAGAAGGGCTGCCACAGTCTGGATCGCTGCAGCCAGCCGTTTATTACTTTCGCAGATAAGCCCGAAAAGAAGTATCATGAGCATGGACAGCAGCAATTCACCCATGTATACATCATATCCAAGGATAGAATAGCAAAAGCCGAACTTAAAAATATCACCCACAACAAATCTTGCCATAAGGGGAAGGGCAGTAGCATTGGCCCATACGATGGCAATATAAACAAGGATAAGAAACCATGACGAAATAAAGCCATGGTCATATCCAAAGGTTTTGACAGCATAGGTAAGGGTACCGCCGCTGTCCGGATACCTCTTTATGAGGAAGCTGTAATTAAGCCCGATGACAAGCATGAGTACAGCTCCCAGGATAACTCCCATAACCGTTCCCAAGGGTCCCGCCAAAGGAAGGAAGGTTGTTCCAGGCATGACAAAGGAACCCCACCCGACGGCACAGCCGAAAGACAGCGCCCATATGGCAAGGGGCGAAAGGTATCGTGTCATTTGATTTTTATTATTATTATCATTATCAAAACGCATATTCGTCAATTTCACCAAAAATAAACTTTGCCTCACGTGATATATCGACATTTTACTGCGAAATATTATTGGGAAATGCTTAATTTGCGTTTTTATTGTTAATTTCAGCACAGCCTAGGCATGAGCCGGCTTCAGGTTCTGGCGGATCCTTATTCCGTTGACTTCGATGTCATCTGCTATGGGGATCAGCAGGTATTCCCGGCCGTCAATGACACGGGTCTCCAGGAGGTCTGCGCTGTCTGACTTTATGTCAAGCTTCATGGTAAGTGACTTCACTACCAGGTGCTTCTGATCCTGGATGTTCTCTGCAACCAACGGAGAATCATCGTCCCCTACTGTTTCCTCGTAGATTCTTTCAAACTGGTGAAGCTGCTCCTCACTTGCGCCGTTGGAGGCAAGAAGTCTCCTGATCTCACCTTTTCCAAGTTCAACATGATCATCTGAATCCTTATCATTCTGATTCTCGCGGATCATCTCGTTAACCTCTTCGGAAATACTTCTTACTGTCTCAAAGGTACAGTCTCCGGACAGAGTAGTTTCAATGATCTCTCTGAAAACATGCTGCTGATCCTTTTCGGTTCTGCTGAGTTCGGTTCCCAGAATATCCAGTACTATCTCTTCATGTCTCTCCTCAGGATGCCTTGTATAGTAAAGGGTGTTGTGAATGTCCATGTTACGGAAATTGAAAGCCGGGAACAGGAAGGCCGATTCCGGATTCTTTACACCCCAGTCATTGGTGCGGCTCAAAAAGGTTTGAGCCGCGGAATCGTAGCAAAGCCCCTCTCTCAAAAGCTCCACCGGGCAGATGGAACACAAAATAAAGCTGTATACATACTCACTTGCATCCTCGAGGATCGTCTGATCCTTAAGCTTCATCGGAATGTCATAAACCCCGTGGCTTAGTATGATAAGGTACTTTCCGGGATAACTGTAGCTCCCGATGATCCTGTCAAAAAACTCCTCCACCAACGCATCGTCCTTGAGCTCCGACTTTTTAAGGCGATATAAAAATTCCTGGTGTCCCCCGGGCATCTCCTCTGCCGCAGGAAACTCCACATTAAAAAGATTGCGTCCGAACTTGCCGGACATGGAGCGCTTAAATATCTCACAGTATTTGGATCTCTCCGCTTCCTCCAGCTGCAGAAACATATCATGGAAGGCGGAAATCTTTTCTTTCTCTTCGTTAACATAGCAGGCACGCATACGGTCTATGCGGCAATCGTTTTTATTGAAACACTTTGACTTTATTTCACTAACTGATTTTTTATCCATTCATTCTCCATTCCGTGTATATCTATTTTAGAAACCACCAAAAGAAACGTCAGACTCCCCGGCAGGCATCAGATTTCGCCGGAACAGCTGTCTTTCAGTGTCTGTATCTCCTCTTCCGTAAGGCTCCTGTACTCTCCGGGTGCGAGACTTTCATCCAGTTCAATGCTTCCCATGGACATTCTCTTGAGGTAAAGCACATCCTTTCCGACCGGAAGGGCTCTGATCATTTTCTTGATCTGATGGAACTTACCTTCCTGTATCGTCACATTGATTTCAGAGCATAATGTCTCTGCATTGACATTGGCAGCTTCCTCTGCGCCTTTAAAATCAGCTCCGGACAAACGCACTCTCTCGAACCTTTCCGGATCCACAGTAATCTGAAGCTTATCTGCAAGCTCCTTTACTGTCTTTCCGGTACTAAGGATCTCAAGTCCCGCAGGCATTGCCGTCAGATGCTCGTCGAAGCGGATGCCTTTTTTGAAAATCTCTCTATCCTCCTCACTAACCTCTCCGGAAACCACCGCATAGTATACCTTATCTATGTGGTGCTTAGGTGCCAGAAGTCTGTGAGCAAGCTGTCCGTCATTAGTGATGATCAGGAGTCCCTCTGTATCCTTGTCGAGACGTCCTACCGGAAAAAGATCCTTCCGCGCCTGACCACCGAACTCCGAATCCCGGATCAGGTCCACCACTGTGGTCTGACGTTTGTCCTCGCTTGCCGAGATAACTCCGGCAGGCTTATTCAGCATATAATACTGGTACTTTTCATACCTTATTTCTTCGTCAAAATAGGTTATGACCACTCCCTCCGGTACTTCAAAGCCCGCTTCGCGAATCACCTCTCCGTCCACTGTTACTTTACACTTTCTTATTGCCTTTTTTATATCGCTTCTGCTGCCGACACCCATATCGGCAAGATACTTGTCTAAACGCATATGTCAAAATCTCTCATCCAGCTTCTTAACGATATATTTCAAGCAACCGTCCTCGAAGACGTTGTCCAGTCCGGCTTTTTTCATGAGCTCGTTGTAGAAATCCGAAGCTGAGAGCTTGCAGAGCTTAAGGTAGCTTTCCCAGGCCTCTCGGTAGTCCCTGTCCATGCGGACCTTGTACTGGAGGGCATTGGCACCGGCGATACAGTAATCGATGTAGTAGAGCGGGTTGTCATAGATGTGGTGCTGACGCTGCCAGTAGCCGCCGTGCTCGAAATAAGCATTACCCGTGTAATCAAGGTGTGGCTTGTACTGGCGCTCCAGCTCCCGCCAAACCTCGTTTCTCGCCTTGGGTGAAAGTCCCGGGTCACTGTAAATGATATCCTGGAATTCGTCTACCATGGTTCCGTAAGGAATGAACATAACCGCATCCATGAAATGCATCTTTATATAGTCCTCTGAGCGATTCCCGAAAATCAGCGGCATCCAGGGCTCGGTGAAAAATTCCATGGACATGGAGTGAGTCTCTGCGATTTCCATGGTAATGTCATTGTGCTCTATGATTGGATCGTCAGCGGTGATGTATCCCTGGAAGGCATGTCCGCACTCGTGGGTGATAACGTCTGCATCTCCTGAGGTTCCGTTGAAGTTTGCAAATACAAAGGGCGCATGATAGTCAGGAAGCATGGTCATATAGCCTCCTGTCTTTTTATTCTTTCTTCCCAGAACATCGAAAAGCTCCGAGTCGCACATGAAGTTAATGAATCGACCGGTCTCAGGTGAAAGATCATTGTACATCTTCTGTCCTGCCGCAAGTATCTGCTCCGGAGTTCCCACCGGTGCCGGATTTCCGTTTGTAAAGTAAACACCTTCATCAATGTAGCTAAGCTTGTTAAGTCCCAGCTGACGTCTTCTCAGATCATGAAGCTTCTCGGCAAAAGGAACAAAGTCTCTCTTTACCTGCTTCCGGAACTCCTGTATGTCGGAGCGCCCAAAACTGTTTCTGTTCATGCGGGCATAACCTAAAGGAAGATAATTCTCATGCCCCATAAGCTCTCCCTGCTTTGTTCTGTTCTTCACGAGCTTATCATAGAAGTCATCCAGCTCTTCCTGATGAGTCTCGAAGAAGGCGCTGAACTTCTCCCAGGCTTCCTTTCTGATGCTTCTGTCCTTATGATTGAGATAAGGGCTCATGAGGCTCAGGTTCAGCTCTTCCCCGTTCCAGTCAATTCTTGCACCTGCGAGAAGCTTGTTGTATTCTGTCTGAAGCTTGTTTTCCTCCTGCATGAGAGGAATGAGCTTGTCGTCAACTGCCTTCATGGCAAGTTCAATGTTTTTGAACGCCACCTTTCCGATCTTCTCCTCAAGATAAGGTCTGAAAGGTGAGTTAAAAAGCTTCTTACGATAAGAAACCACCAGATTCTGGAAAATGGGCATGTTCTCATCGAAATATTCCTGCTCACAAAGAAGCTTTTCATCGGACATATCGATATCCGAACGGATCATGGCAATCTGTGATTCTGTCATCACATGATTGTACAGGAGGTAGAATTCCTGATGTATCCTGAACTGTTCCTCCCCGCTTTCGGCTTTTTCCAGTCTGTCCTCAAGTTCCTTGAAGTCCTGAGTAAGTTTCTTGAAATCTATGCGTTCATAGGGCATCTCTGAAAATTTCATTATAATGTCTCCTCATTTTTTCTTTAAAATATTAAGCGTAGCACAAAACACCCTAAGGTGTAAGTGCTACGCATGATTATTGTTTAGCCCGGGGCATCTATGGCCTGAATGGCATCAGCCTGGGCATTGCCATCAGGGGCACCCTGAGCCGAAGGACCTGCCATCCACCATGCAGTTTCAGAAACTGCCTGAGCCTCCTGAGCTGTGGTTGGTACATAGGTATCATCCTCTGTGGTTTCTGCGGGAGCTTCTATCACATCACTGTTTTCCTGTGAATCCTGAACTTCGGAAACTTCATCCTGAGCATCATCAACTCCGGGGATCACCTGAGTGCTGTGATTGTCATTGTCATTGTCCTCACTTTTACTCTTGCTGCTCTTAGCTGAATCCTCATCGTTTGAAGAAGACTTTTTAGAGGAAGCTTCTTCGGATTCTTCTGCTTTGGTTGGAGCTGCCGCCTGGGTTTCAGGTGAAGCCGCTGCCGTTTCTGCCGTGGTTTCCGCAACTGTTTCTGTCGGCGGGAAGCTGCTGTACTGCTTTCCGTTTCCGCCCACAACCTCAGCATTTCTGAACTGTATAAGCTCTGAAACCGTCACAAGCTGATAACCCTGTTCCACAAGCCATGGGATAATCTGCTCACAGGCTGCCTGAGTGGATTTATAAAGCTCATGCATGAGAACGATGCTGCCGTCCGTAACCTCGGATTTTATCGAGCTGATAACTTTATCCGCATCCTTGTGCTTCCAGTCCAGAGTATCTACAGACCAGAAGATAAGAGGCATCGTAATGCTGCTTTTCACCGTATCGGAAATGATTCCGCCCGGAAGACGTGCAAGTACCGGAGTTACGCCGGCAACCTCCTGTACCTTTGCATTGGTCTTTGCAAATTCCTGCACGATATAGTCAGAAGAATTCTTTGAAAGCTTTGTGTCGTGATCCCAGCTGTGATTCGCAATCTCATGACCGTTCGCAGCCATTCTCTGAACCTCGGAGGCGAACTCGTCAATACGGTTTCCTACAATGAAGAAGGTACCGCGACCATTGTATTTTTCAAGGACATCCATGATTGCCTCACCGGTACTTCCGTTAGGACCGTCATCCCAGGTGAGAGCCACCATAGGCTTTGTTATATCCACATAACGTCCGTTTGAGAACACCTTGGTGGGGTCATATGCCTCAGTGGTTTCAACTGTGGCTTCTGTGCTTGCTTCTGTCACCGTGATCACTGACTCGGCTACATCGATGGCGTCATTACCCTTGTTGATCTCGATGTTCTGCATCGCATCGATCTTTTCCTGACGGCTGTTTTCGATATAGCCGGTAATGCCGGTAACGCCCTTCCAGAGGCCAAATACAAAAAGAGCACAAACGCTCAGGAAAATAACCCTGTAGGTATAAGCCCTCTGACGCGCCTTTTTCTGGCGGATCCTCCTGAGTCTTTTTTCGCGGATAGCCTCTTTCTCGGCATTGGTCATAATACGGTTCCTGCCGGAGCCTCCGCCTGAAGAGCTCCGCCCGCTTCCCCGAGACCCCGAACGGACTCCCCGGGAATTATATGAAGCGTTTCGGCTGCGTACACCGCTTCCGCCCCTCGCATGATTATCCGAATATCTTTGATTATAATTACCTGCCATTTTTATTACTTCTTTATCATCAAATTTGTTATATCGATTTATCAACATCATTATACTGGAATTATTCTAACATACAATATAAATTTTGGAGTATAAAAAATCATAATAGGAGAATAATTTTTGATGCATAAAAGCAACAGCTCAACCGGCAGACCATGGGGACGGGGTTGGTGGTCCATTTTAGAAAAATGGACCACCAACCCCGTCCCCGTAGTCTGCCGGATGAACTGTCACGATTAAACCGAAGTTTCCTCAGAAGATTCCCCCGATTCCGAGATCCGTGTCAATGGTGTTCATGTTGTAAAGCACCAGCACATCCGTAACCTCCGGATGTTCGTTGATGAAGGACGCCGGACCGAAACGGTAGTAACGGGTATCGAAAACGTATATCTTCTTATAGTGATTTACAAGGAACGGCACAATGGAATTTGCGTAGCTGTCCTTAACGAGAACCATGACCTTGTCGGAATCCGCAGTCTCGTTGGTAATCTCGATAAGAGGATGAAGGTTATTAAGGAACATGGAGTACTTATCCTTTTTCTCCAGATAATCCCTGTTGTAAAGGGTATCAGTAACCTCATGTGAGTCAGTGTAGTCCACGGTCAAAGCATTGTCCGGATTCTCATAGATGGTTATCTCCTCCCCCGGAACCGTGGTGTCATTGAGCTTTGAGTAAACCGTACCCCTGAAGCTGTCTGTGACAACGGTTTTTGTGAATGCCTCCTCCGGGAGCGGCTCAATGCCTTCGGCCTTGCAATACTCTCTGTACGCCACATAGGCACCGTAGGTGGTCCAGTGATGATCCGTGTGATAGTAAAGCGGCGTGAATTCCGAAGCTGTCTTTTCATCCTGAGCGGCCTCAAGAAGCCCCTGAAAGCAGTCGATGCGCTTCATCTCAGGACGTGCCTCATAAATCTTATTCATAGTCTCAAGCTGCTTAAGCACTCCCCTGTCGGGTGCAGAAGCAGGAAGCTTGTCATTATAAACAGTCACCGCCGTAGGCACCAGCATCAGCTTAATGTTGTTTTTTGCATCAGTGGTTATGTCCTGATAAAGCTTTCCGTACTGGGTGATGATCTTTTCATTCTGCTTCGGCTCATCATAGGCTTCGATGAGATAGCCGTCCTTAGCGATATAGATATTGTTGATCTCCTGCTTTCCCATCATAATCTCGGCCTTGGTCTTCAGGGTCATGAACTGGTCACGGGCAGGAAAGTGGTCTGACAGATACTTCTGTATGCTGCTCATGTAAGAGCCGTCCTTCAGTGACTGGAATGTGTATGTGGGCCACAATGCCAGCTGACGGTTCTCACTCTCGCTGAATTCCTTCTTTGGAGAAGCCAGAAACCAGACTCCGAAAATGAGTATGGAAAGGGTGACGGTCATCACGGTGATGACATTACCCACATTCCGGACTCCCCAAAGAAGGTTGTCTTCATTATTGTTCGATTTGTTTTGCATCATAAAACTCCAATTATCAAACGCCGATGCCTTGAATTATCTTATGTGTTGGAGAACTTAATATTCCCCTTGAAAATCATTGCATCAGTCATAGGTTTTGGCGAACCACTATTGATAAGCGGTTCATTAGCATTAAACCATTCCTCATCAAAAACGGAAATAAAGGAACGGATTGTAGGTATCGTTTACCAGGTACGCTGTGGTCAGGAAGAACAGGATGATGTAGAAGGAAGACCTTAGGATGGTGATAAATGTCTCCCTTGTGATCATCTCTGAAAGCCCGCCATTGCCCTTTGCGGCGCTTCTGAGCTTTCCTCTCAGCCACGGGTATACCGGGAAGGAAATGATGCATCCCAGTATGAGGATGAGAAAATTGTTTCTGAGATACCACAGGATATCAGCATTAACCACAGAGGCTCCGGACATTCCGAACATGATCCTGAGATAATGTCCCAGCTGACCCATATCATCAAATACAAAGATTACAAATCCCGTCACATAGATAAACATGGCATAAAGGTGCTGAAAAACTCCCGGAAGCCTGCCGAGGGCCTTGCCCCATACGTTCTTTTCAAGTGCCAGAAGCACTCCGTAGAAAAGTCCCCATAAAATAAAGTTCCATGCAGCACCGTGCCAGAGACCAGTAAGAAACCATACCACGAACATATTCCTGAGCTGCTTGAGCTCTCCGTGGCGGTTGCCGCCCAGTGGAATGTATACATAATCACGGAACCAGGTACTGAGGGAAATGTGCCAGCGTCTCCAGAAATCCGTTACCGAAACAGCACTCAAAGGATAATTAAAGTTCTCAAGATAATGGAAACCAAGCATCCTTCCCATACCTATCGCCATGTCACTGTAGGCACTGAAATCGAAGTATAGCTGCAGAGTGAAGCACATGGCACCAAGCCAGGCACTTACAACACTGAGCTCTCCCGTTGAGGCAAATGCCTGAGCCTTTATAACTTCCCAGAGAGAACCGATAGTGTTTGCCAGAAGAACCTTTTTGAAAAGTCCCTGGAGGAATCTGAGACCGCCCTGGATAAAGCCGGAAAAATCTATCTTACGCTCGTGGAGCTCCTCATTAACAGTTGAGAATCTGACGATAGGTCCCGCAATAAGCTGAGGGAACATGGAAACATAGGTCAGATAATAGAAATAATTCTTCTCCACCGCCACTTCCTTTTTATAGAGGTCAATGGTGTAGCTCATGGTCTGGAAGGTGAAAAAGCTTATTCCTATAGGAAGACCGAGGCCCAGGGGTGTGAAGGATGTACCGGCAAAAGCATTGACAGACTCAATAAGGAAATCAGCATACTTGAAGAATCCCAGCACCGAAAGATCGATGATAACGGACAGTGCCAGGCACATTTTCCTGCGGATCGATCCGTCTGCAGCCTTGTCCATAATCCGTCCCAGCGTATAGTCCGAAAGAGTCTCGAACAGCATGAGGAGAATATATACAGGCTCGCCCCAGGCATAAAACACCAGCGAAAAAACAAGAAGGATATAATTCTTTACCTTAAACGGCACCAGATAATAAAGGATCAGGCACAGCGGAAGGAAAAAGAACAAAAATGGAATACTACTGAAAACCATACTTTAATGCTCCGATTTATAAAACTTTTATGAAAACATAACGCTCCTATCTTACAATCAAACTCCGAAGGTGGCAAACACTTTCGATAAATGTAAATAACAGTTCATAAAATAAGAGAGAATCCTTATGAAATCCACCGGGGACGGTTCTCGCCGGCGGGAACCGTCCCCGGTGGATAAAATCAAAGCCGGAGGGCACCACGTTTCTATGGCTGCCCTCCGGCTCTGCAAATTTTTATTCGATTGAATCGTTTTTATCAGCCGATGTTCGTAGCGATGGTCTGCTCGATAGCTGCGGCATTGGAAGACATTACAAGGTAAACATAGTTACCGACAGTCTTAACTGCGCTTGCTGCAACGATCTGATACTGCTCAGGCATGTAATCCTGAAGCTCCTGAGCCTTCTGCTGCTGAACTGCACTGAGCTGACCTGCAAGAGTTGCAACGCTTGAGGCATCCTTAGCCTTAAGGATGGCAACCGTATCAGCCTTTGTTACATCCTCAGCCATAGCGAATACATATCCCTCAAGCTGTGATGCATCGATTCCGTAATAGTTTGCGATATAATTTGCGTCAACTGTGATCATTCCCGGAAGAAGACCTGTAACCTGGCTGTAAATAGCGCTTGGCTCTGGGCCTGCTGCCTGAGCCTTTGTCTCCTCAGCTGTAGTTTCTTCGGCTGTTGTCTCCTCTGCAGTTGTTTCCTCGGCTGTGGTTTCTTCTGCGGTAGTCTCTTCCTTTGTTGTCTCTTCTGTAGTTTCTTCCTCAGAAGACTCCTCTGTTGACTCTTCCTCTGACTCCTCTGCTGCGGCTGTTGTTTCCTCAGCGGCTGCTGTAGTCTCCTCTTCACTTGACTCCTCAGCGGCAGTTGTTGTCTCCTCTGCTGTAGTTGTCTCTTCCTTTGTTGTTTCAGCTGCTGTAGTCTCTACTGCTGCTGTTGTAACTGCCTCAGCCTCTGCCTTCTTGCCGCATCCGTTAAGCATAAGCGCTGATGCTGCGATTACTGCAAGTGTTGTTGCTACTATAGTCTTTCTCATATTGTTTCTCCCCTTTGAACTCTATACATAATAAATGCAAGGACCATAAAATCCCTGCACCATTATAAAGACTTATTTCAATTTTAACAACTTTAAGATGAAATTTTTTTAAGATGCGCCTCCGCATATTCCTCCAGAGCTGCCTGCCAGATCACGTAGGCGGCATTGGTCTCATGCACATAGCTGTCGCTGCAATACTGCTTCGCGAGACAGCCGTTACTGTCGCAAAGCCTTGAAGCTATATCAACATAACCCCATCCGTTCTGTGCTGCCAATGCTGACATCTGTGCATTAAGCGCCCGGATGTTGGCATTGTTCAGATTCTTCTTTTCGGAGCCCTTGTACATCGGAGTCGTGCTGATGATGGTGATCTCTATCTCGGGAATCTCCGCCTGTACCCTTGCGATGAACTCAAGATACTTTGCCACCGTGTTATCCACTCCGGCATATAGATCGTTCAGTCCAAAGAAGGTATAAATGTGCTTTGCACCCATAATCTTCAATGCATCCCAGGCATATTTCTGCTCTCCCTGATATATGGGATGGCAGGACTTACTTGAAATAGCCGAAAAAGCATTATGAACAGAATAGCTCCCTCTGGTAAGAAATCTGAGATTCTGGAAAATAGGAAATGCCGAGTTTTTTACAGCATAATTTGAGAAACCCAATGCCACGGAATCCCCCACCAGAACAGAATCCTTGAAAAAGTTTCCGATTTCAAGGGCATGCACGGCCTGTTCCTGTAGTCTTAACTGCTCCTGCAGCAACTCCTGATACTGCTTCTCAAGTAAAAGCTCCTCCTCTGTTTTTACCGGGGTGGTTTCCCCCGGAACTCCCGGTAAAGAGCTATTCCCATAGGCACCCACGGTGGGGCCGATAACAGCGCTCTCTGTTTCTGCAGCAGCCCCAAGACCGGTATTATATGTCCCCGAAGCCAATGCAGAAATCCCCTGTATGTCCGCAAACGAAGTAAAAACCGGTGTTATGGCCAGAACAGCACCCATCAATGCCGCTGCAACCTTTCTGTTTCTCATACCTTCCTCCTCTGTAAATGCATATTTTTGCCGTTTTTTCTGACATATATGCAGATCTGACCGTCTTCCTTTAAATTAAGGTTTTTTAAAACCCTCATAAACACGTCCTGATTTAATATCTCGTCAATCAGGTAACCCAATATAAGATGACGATAAAAAAGTATTTTCCTTATTATAACTTATACAGGTGCAAGTTTTCTTAAATATACTTGACGATAAAGCGAACAAAACTTAGATTATTCCTATGAGTAAGATAACATTTAAAAAACCCGGTAATTTCATATATCCAGTTCCCGCCGTAATGGTAAGCCTTAAAGACAAATCCGGCAGGACAAACATCCTGACCGTTGCCTGGACCGGCACCATCTGTTCCGATCCGCCCATGGCATATATTTCCGTACGAAAAAGCAGAGGCAGCTATCCCATGCTACGGGAATCCGGAGAATTTGTCATAAATCTCCCGGACGAAAAGCTGGTAAAGGCTCTTGACTACTGTGGTGTCAGAAGCATTGCCACCGTTGACAAGTGGAAGGAAATGGGCCTCCACGAAGAAGAATCTGCCATAGTTTCCGCCCCTTCCATCAAAGAAGCCCCGGTCTCCATCGAGTGCAAGGTAACACAGGTTCTCCCCCTGGGAAGCCATGACATGTTCCTCGCCGAAGTAGTTGCCGTCCGTGTTAACGAACAGTTCATCGACGAAAAAGGCGCTTTTCACATGGACCGGGTAGGCCTCGTAGCCTATTCCCACGGCGACTATATGTCCCTCGGAGAAAAGCTGGGCAGCTTCGGCTACTCCGTGAGAAAAAAGCCGCTGCTAGAGAAAAAGAAACCGGTAAAGAAAAGTACTTTCGCAAAGGTTAAAGATACACAAAAACCTGCAGGCAAGAGCAGCTCCGCCAATAAGAAGACTTCAGGAAAAAATCATTCAAACAAAAAAACCGGAACCCCTTAATAGAATCAATTCTATCTAACTAATGGGTTCCGATTTTTCTTCAAGCAGATAACGGGAGTCGAACCCGCCTCCTCGGCTTGGGAAGCCGATGTACTTTCAATCTCGTGGGCCGTCACACGTCCCTTGGATTTTCTGTACCATTTCAAATATTTCCGGATTCATCATGCCTGTGTAGGAACAACAGGGATTACTTCTTCTGTAGAACCGGCTGCAGCAGCATCTGCTGCGGCTGTCTCGGCCACGGCAGCGGCTGCCGCATCATTAGCATGAGCATAGTTCTGAGAAGCCGCATACTCACGAAGACACTGAACCCAGATAGCATAAGCCTCAGCATTCTGATGAATGTACTTATCTGTGCAGTAGATCGGATTCAGATTTCCGTTAGCATCCGCAAGACGGTTAGCTATATCGATGTATCCGTAGCCGTTCTCTGCAGCATATGCCTGCATGGAATCATTAAGCTTACGAACTGTAGCATTGTCAAATGCCCAGCTCTTGATGCCTGCAAGTGAAGTCTGAGCATCCGGATGAATGTATGTTGTGCTTATGATGGTAATGTCTGCGTCCGGATTTGCAGCCTTGATCTGTCCGATGTAAGTCTTGTACTGCTCGAAAACCTCACTCGGACGAGCCTTGATATCATTGAGTCCAAGTGAAAGGTAAACATGCTTTGCGCCAAGTAAACCTACCATCTCATAAGCATAATGCTGAGCTCCGCCATACCAGAAGTGGTTAACACCCTCTGTTCCGATAGCCTGAAGCTCGTCATGAATGCTGTATCTCGGCTGTGTCATGAACTGAAGGTTTGCAAGAATCAGGTTAGCTTTTCTCTGAATAGCATATCTCTCGAAACCGTTTGCCACTGAATCTCCAAGTACGATGGAATCCTTGTAAAAATCAACCACGCGCTGATCTTCCTGAGCATTAACAACCGGATCCTGGGAAAGATCTGTGGCAGCCTGAGTTTCCTGAGCTGCGGCAGTCTCTTCTGCCATTGCAATGATACCTGATGAAACGATCATGGATGAAGCAAGCGCGATGATTGCTGCCTTCTTTAATAACTTTTTCATACTCTCTACTCCTTGTTATCGGGAAATCCATTCCCTTTATAATCATATTTATGAAACCTGTACTACTCCAGGAAGGAACATTATAATCCCTCAAGTATATTTGGTATAGTACATTATTTCCTATTATGCAAGTCCAAGCTTCCTGAGTCCGTACTCCTTAAGGGAGTTTGTCCAAATGTCATAGGCCAGATCGTTCTGGTGGATATACTCGTCAGAGCTGTAAATCGGATTCAGATCTCCGTTTGCGTCTGCCAGAAGGTCGGCAACATTGATGAAGCCCCAGCCGTTTGCGGCACAGATCTGCTCCATGGCTGTGTTGAATTTCTTAACATTGGCACTGGTCATGGTACCGTAGTACTTGCCGGGATAAATGTAGGTGGCGCTGATCACAGTGATGTCAACATCAGGATTAACTGCCTTGATCTGATTGATAAGCCTCTGATAATCCTCAAGAACAGATGGGTACTGCACCTCGGTTGTTCCGAAGGAAAGGAATACATGCTTCGCGCCCATAAGCTGGATAGCATCCCAAACGTAGCGCTGCTGACCCATATAGAAGGGGTGACGGCTTGTGGAGCTGATATCCTCAAAAGCACCTTCGATGTAAAAACCGTTGGCAGTAAGTGACTGGAAGTTTTTGAGCACCGGATCGTCAGCGTGCTTCTTGGTGTAAAGGGCAAAGCCGTTTCCGATGGAGTTACCGACAATTACAGAGTTCTGGAACAGCTGATCCAAAGCATCATCAGTGGAAAAACCCGGAGTGCTGATGCCTGTTGCCGGCATCGTAGCTGATGCAGCAGAAGCATCCGAACTGTAGTTGCTGAAATCTACTGCGGAAATTCCTGTAGCGGCAGCAAGGGAACCAAAGCTGCAAACACCGGATACAAGCAAGGTTCCCAGTGTCAGAGCTGCGATTTTTTTAATCTGTCTCATAAAGACCTCTTCTAATTAATTATAATTTGCAAGGAGTATTGTAGCACAAAAGAATAAAATCGGTTTATAAAATCATTTGAACTTCAATTACAAATTAATGACAGAAGCGGAGAGAATATAAAAAAAGTAAAAAATTATTCATAGAACTTTATATTAAGTCATGCAACCACCTTGCGATAGTTGACTTGCGGGAAAATAAGAGTAAAATTATGTGAGTATGATAAGTGCAGATATAGTACATCGGTAGTACATCGGCTTCCCAAGCCGAGGAGGCGGGTTCGATTCCCGTTATCTGCTGAATTGAAAACATGGCGGAAATCCTAAAAGAATGGCTTATTCTTTAGGATTTTCGCCATGTTTATGTAACAGTTCAGCCTGTGAACCATGGTGTACGAATGAATAGTAGATATTCAAGTTCTGCTGCTCCATGACCCAAAACTCTAAAATCCGGAAATGAGTCATTGTTGAGAACGATTCTACATGACCCATATCATCAAAACACTAGATATGAGTTAATGCCAAGTCCGATTCTACATGACCCATATCATCAAAACACCAGATATGAGTCAATGCTAAGTCCGATTCTACATGACCCATATCATCAAAACACCAGATATGAGTCAATGCCAAGTCTGATTCTACATGACTCATATCCCCGTAAAGCAGATTATGAGTCAAGCAAAAGCCTGGTCCACCGGCTGAACTGTTACATTTTTATTACTGAAAATAACTAATCCGGCAGAACTCTCTGGTAACTCAGTACGTCAGCACCGGCACTATCCCCTGTTCATTGCCTTCATTGTAGGTTTTCCGGACGAAATTCAGGAATTTGCGAACCGTATGAGAAGCATTCTTCCGGAAGAATATTCCGTAGGGCAGGGTGTAGTTCCACTCGCATGGTATCACCTTCATGCCGGGAAGAATGTCATTCCAGCACATGGGCACAAGTAAGAGCTGTCCCTTAAATCCTCCGCCCCAGAGGATAACCTCGCTGGGATAATTATGAATGTCGAGATTTATTCCATGAGTCCTCATGCAATCAAACATTTCCACTATAGTTGAGGCTCCTTCGTCCCTGAAGCACATTACCGTTTCCCCGGAAAGCTCCGACGGAGAAACTATATCCTTTTTTGAGATAGGATGCCGCTCCGGAGCCGCAAAACCAAAAGGCACATCGCATATTCTTATAAAATCCCATTCCTTCATCCATGGAACTCCGCTGTTAACACTTTCAATGAGATCCGTCTGGGCCGGTATATGGTGCTCGGTATCGATGGAAACCATGTTTATCTTAACATTGTCATTTACTGCCGAGTACAGCATCCAAAGCTCATAAAGCAGGCGGCTTTTCTCCAGCAGAGATGTTCCTATGGAAATGTGATTCTCTCTTTCTGCTATGGCACGAACCTCCTCCATTATGGCATCCCCTGCATGTACCCATGACCTGGCTTCCTTTTTCAGAAATTCTCCGGCAGGCGTCAGTTCAACTCCCCCGCGGTTTCTTTCCAAAAGTCTCACATCCAGTCTTTTTTCCAGTGTATTTATCTGCTGAAGCACGGCACTGGGGGTAATGTATAGTTCCACCGCTGCCTTATTGAAACTACCTCTTTTACATACTGTAAGAAATGTCCGAATCTGTGTACTGTACATAACTATCCTCTGTCACCGTCACGATTATAACCAGAAATATTCACATTAAATGAATAAGTCAGGCCTCTCCTCCCGCCTTAAAGTGTTAATGCGTATTAAGTAAATCTAAATACACATTAACACAATTGAAATATACAAACAACGGAATCCATAGGAAAATACTGTTAAATAAATGCCAATGTTTTGACATAATCTATTCACTTATCTTTATAAGGCTTTCAAATCTGTATCGATGTTTCTTAAGGAACCGATTTGATCTGTATGTCAGAAATAAACGGCGAAAACAAGTATTTCCGGAGGAGGAAAAATGGCTAAACTGATTTCTAGAAGAGAATTTTTGAGAGGCACAGCAGCAGGTGCCATAACATTAACAGCAGGTGCTGTTATAGGAGGTCTTACAGGATGCAGCTCCGATACACCCGAGGCAACAACAGCAGCCGCAACCACAGCTGCCGCAACAGAAGCTGCCAAAACAGCACTCTATACACCCGGAACCTATACAGCAATTGAAAAAGGACTTGAGAGTGATATCACCGTCACAATGACCTTTGATGAAAACAGCATAACCGATGTCAAGATCGATGCTTCAGGAGAAACCGAAGGTATCGGAACAGCAACTCCGGAGCCGCTTTCAAAGGCAATTCTTGAGGCACAGAGTGCTGAAGTGGATGCTGTTTCAGGTGCCACAGTTACATCCAATGCCGTAAAGAAAGCTGCTGCCAACTGTATCGCACAGGCAAAGGGCGAGGCCGTAACCATGTCCGCCGACGCAGGCAATGCCGCAGGTGCTTCCGGAGATGACTGGCTGGGTGCAGAGCCGGAGATCAATGACGCTGATGTATACGATGAGGTTGAGGCCGATGTTATAGTTGTCGGTCTCGGTGTTGCCGGTGTTGCCGCTGCAAGAGGTGCCGCAGAAAAAGGTGCAACAGTAATAGGTATCGATGGCGCAGCAGCACCCTGCTGTCGTTCAGGAGAGTATGCGGTCATCAACAGCCCTAAGCTCAATGCCCGCTGGCCGGAGAGAGCATTATCAAGAGAGGAAGTTGACGAGATCATTGATTCTCATGTTAATGAATCTTCATACCGCGTAAAGAGAAGCATCGCAAAGAAGTGGGCCGACAATATCGGTGAGGCCTTCGACTGGTGGACAGATGCCGATGATCATCTGTTCATAGCCGATGAGACAAGACAGCCTATCGAAGATGAAAATGCAGACGACTTTATGGTTCCTATCTTCCGTCCGCTTCCTTCCTATAAAGATGCAAGCGGAAATGAGCACGTATACAACTGGAAGGAAGAACGCTTCCCCTGCTATCCTACTTCAGTTGAGTTCCTTCCCAGCCAGGCTGCAACCTTCACCGCAAACTGGGATAAGGCTCTGGCAACCGGAAAGGTAGAGGCTTATTTCGGACACTTCGGAAAGAAGCTCATCATGGAGAACGGCAGATGCGTCGGTGTCTATGCATTAAACGATGACCCTCAGTCTCCCGATAAGGACAAGTACCTGAAGCTCACTGCAAAGAAGGGCGTTATCCTTTCAACCGGTGATTATGGTTCCAATGATGCTGCCATGAACCATTTTGCCCCTGATGTAATGAAGACTCACCGGAACAATAGGCTTTTCACTTCCTTCGACGTAAATGGAGTTCCCACAAACCAGGGTGAAGGCCTCAGAATGGGTGCATGGGCAGGCGCAAAGGTTATGGGTTACAATGCTCCGATGATCCACCACATGGGCGGCGGCGCCGATCTTTCAGGCGTTGGTGTTATGGGTAATGCCGGCTTCCTGAACCTGGACATGGACGGAAAGCGTTTCATGTGCGAGGATCTTCCCGGACAGCAGCTTGAGAATCAGATCGAGCAGACAAGACTTATGAACAGCTGGCAGTTCTTCGATGCAAACTGGCCCGAGCAGGTAACACATATGCCGGCAGCTCACGGCGGAGCCTGCTATTTTGAGGATTACGCTTCTGCTGATGAAGCTCCTAAGAACAATAAGACCTATCGCAACTGGAAGAGCCCTTATCAGCTTGAGGCAGCTGTTAAGGACGGAAGATGTCTGAAGGCAGATACATTGGAGGAGCTTGTTGCAAAGGTATATCCTGATGATACCGCAGCTCAGGAGCAGGCTCTTCAGTCCATCAAGAGATACAATGAATTGGCTGCAGCAGGCTATGATGAGGACTTCCACAAGGTACCGAGCCGTCTCATGCCTGTGGATACAGCTCCTTTCTATGCTGATCAGTTTACAACCGCTATCATGCTTGTTTGTATCGGTGGTCTCGAATCCGATGAGGACTGCCACACCTTTACTGAGGTAACAGATGAGCAGGGACGCCAGGTTTGCGGCGAGATCATCAAGGGTCTCTATGTTGCCGGAAATATGCAGGGCGGACGTTTCGGAATGGAATATCCTATCGGTCTTAAGGGCGTGAGCCACTCCATGGCTATGTACTATGGTAAGGTCGCAGGAGAGAATGCTGCTGCCGAGATCTGATGAGACCGATAGGTTTTGAAATGGGCCAGAAAATGCAAGGGACGCGTGGCGGCCCACGAGATTGAAAGGACACCCCCGGGGATATGTCCGCCCAGTATGCACAGGTATGTGCATTCTGATCGGACATATCCCCGGGGGTGTTCTTTCAACTCGCAAGCCTTGCCACCCATCCCTTGCATTTTCTTCACGTATCGGTAACCGGAACTTAAATCAGATTTTGTTTTAACCGAAACAGCCTCGCCGGCTAGCGGCATCAGCATAGCTTTTCTACAACAATCGAGCAATTATATGAACTCAGAACCTTCGCGATTTTTGTGGGGGAAACAAAATTTATAGGTGCTATTTAGTGAGGAATATATGGTAAAATCAATGGAGACTGAAAATGCTATTTCATGACAGGAGGGTGTTCGGATGAAGATTTTAGGGGCTATGCCTTTTAGTGACGAGGACAGAAAGTATATTGAGAGTAAGGCAAAGGGGCATGAGATTGTTTATAAAGCGAAGGAGATTGTGGAGGAAGCGGATGTGCAGGATGTAGATATCATCCTGGGTAATGTTTCTCCGGCAGTTGTAGCAAAGGCTCCTAAGCTTAAATGGCTCCAGACCAATTCTGCGGGAGTTGATAATTACTGTAAGGAGGGAATACTTTCTCCGGATACACTACTGACCAGTGCTTCAGGTGCTTATGACACTACGGTTTCTGAGTGGATGGTTTCGGTTTGCTTTATGCTGGCACGTAAGGAAGACCTTTATATGAGGAATCAGGTCAACAAAGAGTGGAAACCGGAGGGCAAGGTGGTTTCCATCGAGGATTCGGTAACTCTGGTGTTGGGACTTGGCTCTATAGGTAAGCATTATGCTAAGAAGATGCATGCTCTGGGAAGCTATGTGATCGGCGTCACAAAACATCAGCATAGTGACAAGCCCGAATTTGTTGATGAGCTCACCACTATCGAGCACCTTGATAATCTCCTTCCGAGAGCGGACTACGTTGCCATGGTGCTTCCTGGAACAGCAGAAAATGTTCATATCATAAATGCTGATCGTCTCAAACTTATGAAGCCGACAGCTTTCCTTATCAATGCGGGCCGCGGCAATGCAGTGGACGGAAAGTCCCTGAATGAAGCCCTCTGTAACGGTATCATCGGAGGCGCAGCCCTTGATGTAACAGAGCCTGAACCCCTCCCTGCAACAGATCCCCTATGGGATGCTCCGAGATGTATCATCACCCCGCACATCGCCGGCCAGTTCTACCTCCAGAAAACCTTCGATAACATCGTAAAAATCACCGGAGAGAATTTAGAAAAGTACCTTGCCGGCGACATCGCCTCCATGAAAAGTAAAGTAGATCACAAAAAAGGATATTAATTAAACACCGGAATCATGTAACACTTACACGATTCCGGTGTTTAATTATATATTAATAATTCTTATCAATCAGATCATGAACCGTTCCTTTACCAGCATTTAGTTGTTGAATAGATCTTTCAAGTACTCTCTGGTTCTCTGGACTGTAGAATGGATCTACTGAAACCTCAAAAGGAATTCTCATTTCATTTCCAAGCTTTACAAGATATAGATTTATTGCTTCTGTCATTGTTAAGCCAAGAGCATCACAAGCTATTTCGGCTTTTTGCTTCACATCATCATCAATATACACATTTAACCGTGCCATAACTGCGTAGTACCTCCTCAAAAACTTATTATCACTACTTACATGATTTTTACATTCCAACCATTCTAAGGATCAATTATTAACACTAATGCAGAAATGATACCAAATTATATAGTCGAAATTTAGACCATATGCAAATCAGCCAATCTCTGATATCATCTCTTATACATAATCATTCAACCATGTTTCAAAGAATCTCTTCACATTCTGTGATAAATTATATTCCATAATACCATAAGAATGTAGTTGTATATATAACCTCATGCCCAATGATAAAAAACAGAAACATAAGTATTATTACTGACGAAAACAACAAAAAGATTGTATTCATCAATGACATTAGATTTAAAGGCAAACGTAGCATGAACTGGGAAGATATAAAGGAATACCTTAAAGGATATGTCGGTGATTGTTATGAAATAAGTGAATTCGCAGAAAAAATCTACATTGGCAACGAGCTTCCTGAGGAATATACCGGTTCAGAAAGCAGGAAAAGTTTACACGGAGCAAACGCTAAGGCTAAAGCAAATGCCGCAACAGCAATCCCTGAACTCATCAATATAGCTACCAACCGGAAATTTCAGGAAAACACAAAAGAAAAGCATAATAAAGATGCACAAAACGGATGGTACAGATATGATGTTCGTTTTGGGATTCCCGTTTATAATGATGACATTTTGGTGCGTTATAACATTTATGGAGCCAGATTGCTAATCAATCATGCCAGAAATGGGAAGAAATACCTATACGATATTTTAGCACTAAAAAAAGAAACGAGCAGGCCGCAACAGTAAGTGCGGTGAAAACCCATTCCTTAGTCTTAGTTTATTGCATGAAAACGGAAATGTCAATTATATTCGGTGCTAGTGACACCTTCACAAAAATACTCCCCGGGAACACCCGGAGAGTAAAATCGCATCATTATTCCACAATCGCGCCCGTATCAGCGGAGTGTACCAGCTTAGCATACTTCCTGAGATAACCTGTAAGGTTTCTCTGCTCGCGTATCTGCATGGTCTTCTTGCGCTCTTCCATCTCTTCGTCGGAAACCAGAAGCTCAATGGAGTAGTTCGGGATATCGATCTTTATCTTGTCTCCATCCTTAACATAAGCGATAGGTCCGCCTGCCTGAGCCTCGGGTGAAACGTGTCCGATGGCTGCACCACGGGATGCACCTGAGAAACGACCGTCAGTTACAAGAGCAACGGTAGTATCAAGCTTCATACCTGCGATGGCTGATGTGGGGCTGAGCATTTCTCTCATGCCGGGGCCGCCTGCAGGTCCCTCATAACGGATAACCACGCAGTCTCCCGCCTTGATCTTTCCGCCGTAGATAGCGCCGATGGCCTCTTCCTCGGAGTTGAATACTCTCGCTGTGCACTCATTGACCATCATCTCAGGTGCAACTGCGGAACGCTTAACGATGGAGCCGTTTGGTGCCAGATTTCCGTAAAGCACTGCAAGTCCGCCTTCCTTAAGGTACGGATCGTCGAAGGGTCTGATGACGTCAGTATTTCTGTTCACAGCATCCTTAGTAACCTCACCGATGGTCTTTCCGAGAACAGTCATGCAGTCTCTGTTGATAAGTCCGTGCTCATCCAGTGAATGGATAACCGCATAGATACCGCCTGCCTCCATGAGATCCTGCATATGATGGTGTCCCGCAGGAGCAAGGTGACAGAGGTTAGGAGTTTTATCGGAAATCTCATTGATCTTGTGAAGATCAAAGGGGAAACCTGCCTCATGTGCAACCGCCATAAGGTGAAGTGATGTATTTGTGGAGCATCCGAGAGCCATATCAACTGTGAGAGCATTCTCGATGGTCTCCGCCTTTATGATATCTCTTGGTCTCAGATTCTGTTCCAGAACCTTCATCACCTGCATTCCGGCTGTCTTGGCAAGACGGATTCTCTCGGAATATACCGCAGGAATGGTACCGTTGCCCGGAAGCGCCATACCCAGAACCTCGCAAAGAGAGTTCATGGAGTTGGCTGTAAACATTCCTGAGCAGGAGCCGCAGGTAGGACAGCAGGTATTCTCAACATCCATAACTCCTGCCTCATCCATAAGTCCTGCCTTATAAGCACCTACTGCCTCAAAAGCAGTATTCAGGTCTTTCTGATGAAGTGATAACATCGGTCCTCCGGAAACAAATACGCAGGGAAGATTGAGACGAAGAGCCGCGAGAAGCATTCCCGGAACGATCTTGTCACAGTTCGGAATGAACACGAGAGCGTCAAGAGCATGACCTGTTGCCATACACTCGATGGTGTCTGTAATAAGCTCACGTGAAGAAAGTGAGAAATGCATTCCGTCATGTCCCATGGCGATTCCGTCACAAACCGCTATCGTATTGAACTCAAGGGGAGTGCCTCCTGCCATGAGAACTCCGTCCTTTACAGCTCTTGCGATCTGCTGCAAATGCTCATGACCCGGAACAACCTCGGTAAATGAATTTACAACACCTATAAGCGGTCGTTTCATCTGTTCGTCTGTAAGTCCGTCAGCCTTTAAAAGTGAACGATGCGGGGTGTGCTCGATACCCTGCTTTACTAAATCACTGCGCATAATTATTTCCTCCGAAAAATAGTCTCATCTCTAAACATATGTATTTCGCCGTTTATCTCTGACATATAAATGCAGCTGCATCCGGCTCCCTAAATCCGCATCCCCTGTCCGGTTTTAACTCCGATGATATCCTCCGGACCACGAAACACAGATACACACATGCTTCAATTATATACTGTTATCCTCCTGTTGTCGCACCTTTTTATTCCAATGTCCTATATTGATTTCATCAAACAAATATAACCGGCAGTGATATCACATTTTTCGTTCAATCGCTCCGGTTATGATTTATCATTTTTCAGTCTTTTTAATCCACTACCCACCGGGGACGGTTCTCGCCGGCGAGAACCGTCCCCGGTGGAAATCTTAAAGTCCTGTGTCTTCAGGAAGTCCCAGCATTATGTTCATGTTCTGTACTGCGGCGCCGCTGGCACCCTTTCCGAGGTTATCGAAAAGAGCTGTGACGGAGGTCTGATCCTCATATCCGCAGACTACGATCTCAAGCCTGTTGGTTCCCGCAAGCTTGTTCGCATAAAGCTTGCTGTCATTCTCTCCGAAAGGAACCACTGATACGAAATGCTCATCCTTATAGTACTCAGCAAGCTTTTCACAAATGTCCTTTGCTGAAGGATTTCCGGGAAGCAGTCTGTTCTGAAGCATGATGGTGGTTGCCATTCCCTTATAGTAGTCATCTACCACCGGCATAAATACAGGCGCATAGGTAAGTCCCGTAACCTTCTGCATCTCCGGAATATGCTTATGCTTCAATGTAAGTCCGTAGATTCCGGGAGAACTGAGCACCTCAGGTCTGTTCTCTGCTTCATAATCCTTTATCATGCTCTTTCCTCCGCCTGAATATCCCGTAAGGGAGTAACAGGTGAGAGGATAATCCTTCGGCAGGATCCCCATACGAACAAGCGGAGCTGTAACTGAAATGAGACCTGTGGCATGGCAGCCCGGATTTGCTATACGCTTTCCGTTACTGATCTTTTCTCTCTGCTCCTTTGAAAGCTCGGGATATCCATACACCCAGTCGTCGTTGGTTCTGTGGGCAGTGGATGCATCTATGACTCTTACATTATCATTGTCAATGAGAGAAACCGCTTCTCTTGCGCCATCATCAGGAAGACAGAGAAAAACGATGTCCGCGCTGTTAATATACTTCTTACGTTCCTCAAGGTCATGACGCTTATCCTCAGGGATTCTGAGAAGTTCCAGATCTTCTCTCGAGCCGATGCGATCATATATCTGCAGTCCTGTGGTTCCGCTTTGTCCGTCAATATATACCTTTGTCTTCATCATTTCTCTCCTTAAATTGATATTTATACAAAAACGCCCGCATTCCAGCATTTTTATGCAAGAATACGGGTATTATAACACAGGTTCTGAATAATTACTTCAAAAGTTCACAAATAATATCTACACATTTATCCATGTCAATCTTGCTCACATCTATGCATAATGAATAATTATCCGCATTTCCCATGTTCTGACCGGTGTAGGTCTTGTAATATCTGCGGCGTTCAGCATCCTGCTTCCTGATAAACTCTTTGGTCACAGGCTTCTTTATTTTTTCTGCATCCATGGCATGTTCCATACGCCATTCCTCTGAAGCTGCAAGAAAAATATCAAAGGATTCAATGCCGGCTTCCTTAAGAACATAATTGGCACATCTTCCTACAATTATACATGGATTTTGTGACAGCTCCAGAACCACTCTGCTTTGAGCCTTAAATATCTCATCATGAGTGGAAGTAAGCGATGCCGGTGAAACCATTTCTATAAATCTGGCAGCGGGAGTATACTGCTCTCCCTCTTCATCTATAACGTCCTTCTCAATCCCGCTTTCTCTGACCGTCTGTCGCACAAAGTCCTTATCGTAGTACGGGAGCCCAAGTTTCTTGCTGAGTTTTTCAGCCAGTACATGCCCGTGTGTTCCATATTCGCGACTGATGGTTATTACTTTGTAATTCATATCTTTTTCCTCACTCATTTTGGATGAATATTCTTTCATACTTATATAATATATCAGATACTCACGATAAGAAACATTTTCTCCAAATTTAGTCATCACAATTATGTCTCTATTTTGAGAATCAAAGAGATGTTTGGAAAGAGGCGGAGGGCATCCATTTGAATACGTTGAGCCTACTCGCATTCAAAAGGACGCCCTCCGGCTCTGTCCTACCTCTTTCCGTTCAATTTGTTTAGAAGAAACGTATGAAGCTGACCCGATATATAGAAGATTCCCAGAATCGTGTTAATCTGAGGCATCATAAAGAAAGCGAGGAAAGACAGAATCACAACCACCGCTTTGACTCTCGTGATATAAACCTGAATCAGCAGGCTTATGGCGATAACTCCGAAGAACATGAGATAAAGGGTTCCTACTATACCTGCCACCTGGGCAAGGCTCTGGACAATTTCATTTTCAAAGGGTTTCACGAATGAAAAATTATAAAGCCCAAAGGCAAATATCCCGAGATATGCAGTCCAGAAAGGTGGTGTATACTCAGCAACAGGCTTCGGCTTCGGGACAGCTATATGAAGTCTTCTCAAAATAAGAAGACTGATTTCATATATGATAAAGCCCTGCATGGCTCCGGTAAGCGCCGTGGATATAAGGAGCATCCTGGCCACAAAATCATCACTCATCATGGACTTCATAAGTGCCATCTGCTGCTCCGTCTGAGGATTGCTTCCCATAACCTTCGTCATCATTTCCATGGACTCATTCATGGCAAGCTGCATCTCAGCCACATACATACTGAGAGTCTGTCCCGATATGGCAGCCAGGATCACGGCATCCAGCAGCTCGGTGACAGTACAAAGCAGCATTACCAGAAACAGGGTTTTGGTCATATCCTTTTTATGGTAGATGCAGGTTCCCAGAACCATACCCACAAAGGACTGGCAGGCAGCATTAACCGCCGCTCCTGGAGTACTTACAATAATGCTGATAAACAGGGACGCAGCCCAGGCCGCAAGACCTGCCTTCCAGCCGTACCTTGCACCGTAAGCCACCATGGGAATGGGTAAAAGGAACATAAGTATCCCATGAAACATTCCTCCCGTGTGCCGGTTGATAAGCAGCAATACTCCGAAAAGTGCCACGATCATGGCACCATAGGTTATTTTCAATGTTTTCTGATTCATTTTTACTTCTCGCTTCAGTTTTCTTGCATATATAGACATCTGATGCAAAAGCCCGCCCTGACCCGGATATATGACTCTGTGTCTTTACACATCCTTAGGCACTACCCTCTTTCCAGATGTCATATAATTCTAAGCCTTTTTTGCTTCTCCTACAAGCACTTGGATTTCTCTTTTCTTAAACCTGAGAATAATGCTCGTAACAGTTCAACCGGTGGACCACTAACCCCGTTCCCATGGTCCACCGGCTGAACTGTTACTAATGCTCATGCTCCGTCAGAACAGCTGCCCCGAAATCCCTATAGCCTCTCAATATTATGTATTTTTTATGTTTTCTCTCAAAATCACAAATGTTTACGGATTTTCTGCCGACAAAATTTATATAGCTTTGACGGCTTGACAAAAGAGCCTTAATATTACAGTAAAACCTTTACAACAGCACACACTTAACACCATCAGGATATAAATATGATAGATAAATTCAAAAAATCCCTGTCACTTCAGATCTCTTTGATCTCAATACTGTCTTATCTTGCACTTGGCTTAATCACCGTCTTCATAGTGCATATGCGCTTCGAAGATCGAATGATAAAAGATTATACACGTATGGCTGAAGGCGTTACAAACCTTATGGCTGCCGCCTATGATACAGAGAGAACCGAGGAATATATAGAAAGAAACTACAGCATGCCGGAGTATAATGACATCCTTAAGTACTATTATTCTCTTAAGGAAAATTATCCGGATATTTACTATATGTATGTTTATAAATTTGACCCGGTTGATCCCCATGCCACAGTCATCATAGACCTTGATGAAGAGTACACTGATGATCCACCGGAAGAAAGCATAGAATGGATAGGTGACACCTATGATGTGGACCCGCCCTTTGATTCCGATATCTATCTTATGACTACAGGAAAACAAGCTGCAGTCCACAATGTGAAAACGGAAGATGGTGAATATCTCCTGTCCTACGTCAGACCCATCCTTGATAAGGACGGAAATTATGCCTGCAGCGCCTGCGTCGACTTTTCCATGAACTTTATCCATCAGCAGGACAGGGAATTCATATATCAGCTCATAAGCATACTTGCCGTATTCCTGCTCCTGATTCTGGGCGGTAATATATATTACATAAGAAATAAAGTAACCCATCCCCTTGACCGAATCAGCTCCTGCATCGACAGCTTTGTTTATGAAACCGAGGCAAGCCGTTTCCAGAATGTCCAGCGTCTTGAGGCCCTTGACTTCCGCCAGGAGGATGAGATAGGCGTCCTTTATAACAGCTTTGTCAGCAACCTAAAGGAAAGCCTGTACTACATGTCCAATTTCAACAAGGCAAAGGACGAGATTGTAGAAAAGGAAAATGAAATAGAAAAGATAAGCCAGAAAACCTATACCGATGGTCTCACCCCGGCCAAAAACAAAGCGGCTTTCCTTGATGATGAGATTGTATATGACATTAAGATAAAGAACGGACTTAAGGATATCGCTACCGTAATGGTGGATATAAACAATCTTAAATATGTTAATGACACCTTCGGACACGATGTCGGAGACAAATATATACTGGGCTGCTACGACATCATTCAGGATACCTACAAAAATTCACCTATTTACCGTATGGGTGGAGACGAATTCCTTATAGTACTGACAGAAAAGGATTGCGAGGATCGTGATCAGCTGTTCGAAGACATTAACACAAAGTATCAGCAGTGTTATGATAATGAAGAAAAAGAACCTTACGAACGTTACACTGCATCGGTTGGAATGGCCGTTTACAATGACGGCGATGAGTTCCAGGACATTATCAAACGTGCGGACAAGCATATGTATGAGCGTAAGATGATATTTAAAAATGAACATGGAAGCTACAGGTAAACTATGACAACAAACAAAAAAACAAGACTTTATTTATACATCGGATCCGTCCTCACTATCCTCGTAGTGTCAGCGTTTCTGGTCATACTCAACATCAATGAACCCGTGGAGTACACACGGGTTCCTTTCAGTGTCCTTGCAATACTTACAGTCATATCCTGTATTGCCATGACACTGTTTTTTGCCAAAGGCCCGGTTTTTGATATTCACGGACAGCTGGAAAGCACCAATATAAATGCCATGCTTCTGACTGTCATAATCATTATTCAGATTTCATTTTTCTTTGAGATCATTTCTGTAAAAAACCAGCTCCTGAACTATCAGGTTTATTCTGACATACGAAACGATATCAATGTAGCCTCAACCTACCGGGAAGAAAAGCTTGATGATCTTTTGGAGTCCCTTTGCAAAGACAGCATTACCGAAATCTCCGTGACCGATATGTCCGGAACGATTTTACACTCCTCGGATAAAAACCTTATCGGCAGTACCGCAGAAAGAACCAGGTACACCTACAGCTTCAATAAGAAAAACAGTATCCGGTTCCGGGTAGATCCATTTTTTGTACGAAACAAAATAAAATCCATCTCCCTGAATCTCCTCACAGTCCTGGTAACTTCAGTTTTCTTCTCCGTTGAGATAGTCCTTCTCATGATAATGAACGTATCGAAGAGAATGACCAGGCGGATTCTTAAGGAATATCAGGATAAAGACAAACGGTCACAGATTCCGGAAGACGAATATGAAATTATCAAAGCATCCCTTGAGAATGCCGATGTTCCGTCTGCCCTTTACTATATACGGCAGATTGCCTTTTTATTCTATTTTGCTTCCAGGCTGTCTTCTTCATTTATTCCCATAGTTGCCAAATCCCTCAATAATCCCATAAAGGGAATGGCAGCTACAACCGCAGCGGGTATCCCTCAGTCAGCAGAGACACTTCTTACCTGCTCCGCCATATTCATAACTACAGTTATGCTGGAGAAAAAAGGGTGGAAGTTCCCGTTTATCTCCGGACTTCTTCTGGTATCGGCAGGAACCTTATCCTCTGCCCTGTCCACCAATCTTTTCTTATTCGTGCTGTCCAGAGCATTGGTGGGACTTGGCTACGGTTTTTGCTGGATGACCCTCCGGAATCTTTCACTTTTCGGAAAGAATGCAAAACAGCAGCTTTTGGGCTTTGCCCTTTTGAATGCGGGAATTTACTCGGGAATGAACTGCGGTTCTTCACTGGGCGCTATCCTTGCGGATGTATTTGGGTATAAGACAGTATTTTTCATTTCTGCCGTTTTCACTCTTATGACCTCAGTCTTTATCATAAGACTTGAAAATGCTCTGCTTCCTAAGGCAAAAAGCAATGAAACAGAAACCGGACAAACCGCTAAGATATCCTTCAATGAGAACTTTTCAGTATTCCTGTTTGTGATCCTTATGATCGCACCGGCAAGTATTGCAGCCTCCTTCCTGAGCTACTATCTGCCTCTTTACTTTGACTCCATGGGCGGAAGCATAACCGATGTCGGAAGATCCCAGATGTTATACGGAATACTCCTTGTATATGCAGGTCCCACTCTTTCAGTCTTTATATCAAAGCTCAAGGGCAAGTCCCTCAAGAGAATAAACTATGTTTATAATCTCATTATAGCTTTGAGCCTTCTTTTCCCGGTTATGGGAGCGAGTCTGTTCCTGCCTTACATTAGTGCCTGTCTTCTGGGAACAGCCGACAGTTTTGGCTTCGGTGTCCAGAACAACTACTTCCTCGGACTTCCGGCTGTTCAAAAGCTTGGCCCGTCAAAATCACTTTCGGTTCTTTCTTTTATAAAAAAGATGCTGGAAATGATCGGCCCATTCGTATTTGCCGCCGCATTGACACTGGGTTACAGGGCGGGAATAGGTGCTTTGGCCGTAGCATTTGCTATAATGGCAGTAGCATATTTTATTTATTCGGAGATGATGCAAAAATCCGGAACAGTACGATAAAGACCGGATTTTTACAAATCAGGAGAATCAGTATAGGAGCCGATTAGATCTGCATCTGTATGTCAGAGATAAACGGCGGAAAACATGCATTTATAGAGGAGCATAATAGTATGATAGTCAGTGTAGTTTACGGAGGAACTCCCGAAGAAAAGGGTCCTTCAGAAAAAAACGCAAAAGATATAGCAAAAGCCCTGGAAAACAGGGGACATGAAGTTCATCTCCTTCAAATTGGGAAAGATATAATAAATGCCATCCTTTCCGTCAAAACAGAGGTGGTTTACTTATGTGTTCAGGGAAAGGGTTACGGAGACGGAACCTTCCAGGCCATGCTCGAAATGCAGGGAATTCCTTTCACAGGAAGTCATATGCGGGCTGCGTGTCTCATTAATGATAAGATCCTCAGTAAATTGGTTTTTGACCGTTACGGAATACGTACCCCGAAATGGGATATCCTGACTAAGAAGCAATTTGAAAAAGGCGACTATCCCTATGAAGATTTTGGATACCCCTTCGTCGCCAAAGCTCCTACACAGGGAGGCAGCTTCGGCATCGAGCTTATCAGATACCGGGAGAATATTCCTCGCATCGGAAGCGTATTTAAATATGACGACCCCATCCTGCTTGAGAAATTCATTCCGGGAGGATTCTATACCGTAGGCATTTACAAAAGCAAAAAGAGTCTGGTTTCTCTTCCCGTGGTAGAGGGCCTTGATCTGGATAAGAAAGCTAATGCTGACGACGGGCTCATTACCTTTACAGGCAACTACGGAATACGCGAAAGCACACTTAGCCAGAATGTCACTGAGGAAATTAAACACCTTGCTATGGAGGTTTATCATGCCACCGGCGCAAAGGATCTCTGTCGTATTGATTTTATGGTTTCCGAAGAAGACAGTAAGCCCTATGTACTTGAAATAAATGCCGTTCCGGGGCTCAAAAGATACAGTCTTATGCCGAAGGCCGCGGAGCTTGCAGGTATAGTTTATGAAGATATGATTGAAGACATACTTTACGCAGCATTAGACAACAACGCAGAATAAGGAGTAAATCTATGTTCAGAAATATGAAAATCAGCTTAAAGATCCTTCTGGTCATACTGATAATGTCTTTAGGTTCACTTATAGTGGTCTTTAGTGCTTCCTACTATTTTATGAATTCCATGGTCGATGAATTCCAGCAGACCAACATTACCCTGGGAATCAATTCTTCGGAAGTCACCAAGGCTTCACTTATGTCCCAGACGGAATACTACCTCCTGCAGCTCATTCAAAAGCAGGCCAATAATGCAAACAATGAGCTTCACGAAGTAAACAGGGCTGTTACGGAGGCCTCCAAATATACTCAGCATCTCTTTGAAACCCGGGGAAATTTAATCGGTCATGATATGCCGAAGCCTGACGAAACCGAAATGGGCGTGGCATCATCAAAGTACTTCCTGGCGAAGGGCGTAGAAGCTACTCCTGAAGTAATGCAGGAGGTTTACACCTTATCCTATTGTGAGTACATGTTTGCCCCGACTTTGGAACAGAATCCTATTCTGGATAATATCTACATCGGTACCGTAAGCGGTATTTCCTACAGATATTCAAGGTCCAATGCTTTCAATCCCGATTATGATCCAAGGCAGAGAGACTGGTATAAGGCTGCTATCTCTCATCCCGATCAGCTTGTATGGCTTCCTACATATACTGATTCTTACGGAAACGTATGCATCACTGCGGCCATGACCTACAGAAATGCAGACGGACATGTTGCAGGCGTAGTTGCATCGGACGTACTTTTAACAAGCATCATAAATGAAGTTATGAATATGAAGATCGGCGAGACAGGTTCAACTCTGATACTTGATTCCGATTTGAATTTCATAGCTCACCCGAGTATGAACAATCCGTTTTTCAATTCTGACCTCAGAGGTCATTTTTCCGGTACTGACTTCATAAAGAGTATTCATTCCTCAGATAGTTCTATCATGCAGACCGTCTACGAAGGAAAAGACAGCTATGTCGCCTTTTCAAAGATGGCTGAAACCGGTTGGATATTCTGTGCGACCATCGAAACCGGCGAAGTAACAGCCCCTGCCCTGGAAGCCAAGGCTCAGAATGATATCCTCACCGAAACTTCTCAGAGGAACATGCAGGATCAGATATTCAATATCCTCCGCCTGTTTATGATTTTCTTCTCCATCATGGGAATCACAGTTGTTATGACCTCCTTTGCGGTAACCGGAACCATTACGAGACCTATCCAGAGGCTCGCCAGCAGCGTTCTGAAAATCGGTAAAGGTGAATTTAATGAGAAGATCCCTGTGGAATCCGGTGATGAGGTCGGTCAGCTGGCTGACAGATTCAACACCATGCAGGATGACCTCAAAAACTACATGCAGAATATAAAGAAGGTCACTGCAGAAAAGGAGAGAATCGGAACAGAGCTTTCGGTTGCTACCAATATCCAGGCTCATATGCTCCCCACAGTCTTCCCGCCTTATCCCGACAGACCGGAAATAGACATTTATGCATCCATGAACCCTGCAAAGGAAGTCGGCGGTGATTTCTATGATTTCTTCTTTGCCGATGAAACCCACTTTGCCATGGTCATCGCAGACGTATCCGGAAAGGGAGTTCCCGCCGCACTTTTCATGGTCATCACAAAGACTCTCATCAAGGATCATGTTCAGCAGATGAAGGGCAAAACCTTAAGCGAAGTACTTACCGAAGTAAATAACCAGCTCTGCGAAAACAATGAAGAAGAGATGTTTGCAACCTGCTGGATCGGAATCATTGACATCACCACAGGAAAGGGTGTTGCTTCCAATGCCGGCCACGAACATCCTGTTTTACGGAGAGCCGGCGGTGAGTTCGAACTTGTTGTATACAAGCATACCCTCGCTCTTGCAACCATTCCGGGCGTCAAGTTCCGTGAGCACGAATTCGAGATGCATCCGGGAGATACACTTTTCGTATATACCGACGGTGTTCCCGAAGCCACCAACATAGACAATGAACTTTACGGTACTGACAGAATGCTGGAGGCTCTGAACAGAGACAAGGATCTTCCTCTGGAAAATATCCTGAAGAACTTAAAGGCTGATGTTGATGCATTTGTCGGTGAGGCAGATCAGTTCGATGATCTCACCATGCTCGCCATGAAATATAACGGAGTTCAATAAAATTAAAACAGAAATCCACCGGGGACGGTTCTCGCCGACGAGAACCGTCCCCGGTGGATTTCTCAACCGAGAGAACTGTCCAATGAAGATAAACCGGAGATTCTATTAAAACAGATTCAGCCGGGGCATATGCCCCGGCTGAATCTGTTAAAATCTGATTTTATTTCTCATTCGGCATCTTCCATGCGTGATGGTTGGTATGAAGGAGATGATGAGACTTTTCGGAAAGCGGCTTACCGAGGTAGTCCTCATAAATCTTTGTAATGGAAGGATTCTCATGGGAGAATCTGAGCTCCATGTTGGCATCCTGTGAATAAAGAACCGGAGCTCTTTCGGGAGCCATCTCTACTCCGTCATGGATAGGCTGTCCACCGCCGCCTACGCAGCCTCCGGGACATGCCATAACCTCAACGAAGTCATAGTGTACACGACCCTGCTTAAGGTAGGTAAGAAGCTTGTTTGCATTGCCGAGACCATTGGTAACCGCAACACGAAGAGTCTTTCCTGCAAGATCGAACTCAGCTTCCTTCCAGCCGTCCATACCACGTACTGCCTTAAAGGCATCCGGATCAGGATTCTTTCCTGTTACAAGGAAGTAGGCACTTCTTAATGCTGCCTCCATAACACCGCCGGTTGCGCCGAAGATATTGCCGGCACCGGAGCCGATGCCAAGCGGCATATCAAGCTCTTCCTCGGGAAGCTCCTTAACGATGATCTGATCGGATCTTATGAGACGGTTAACCTCACGGGTTGTAAGTGAACAGTCAACCTCAGGATTTCCTTGATCATCCACCATATTTGGATAAGCGCACTCTGCCTTCTTTGCAACACAAGGCATGATGGAAACGCAGAAGATATCCTTGGGATCCACCTTGAGAAGCTCTGCATAGTAGCTCTTTGTAACAGCACCAAACATCTGCTGAGGTGACTTTGCGGTTGAAAGATTGTCAACAAACTCAGGATAATGAGCCTTGACATATCTTACCCAGCCCGGACAGCAGGAGGTGAACATCGGGAACTTGTGGTTCTCGGGATTCTTCAGCTTCTCAAGGAACTCTGAGCCCTCCTCCATGATGGTAAGGTCTGCTGAAAAGTTTGTATCAAATACATAATCCGCACCTGCTCTTCTTAAAGCCGCCGCAAGACGCTTTACAGTTGCAAACTCAGGATCAAGTCCAAAAGGCTCGCCCCAGGCAGTTCTTATTGAAGGTGCGATCTGGAATACAGTGATCTTGGAAGGATCCTCAAGAGCATCCAGAACACGATCCACATCATCACGCTCACGGAGAGCGCCAACCGGACAGTGAGTTATACATTGTCCGCAAAGTGCACACTGGGAATCTTCAAGAGCGTAAACTCCGGTAACATCCACCGTTACTCGGGAGCCGGTATTAACCACATCCCAGATATTGCTGTTCTGAATCTTGTCACACACCTGGATACAGCGCATGCACTGGATACACTTATCGTAATCTCTGATAAGAGGGAATCTGACATTACCCTTGTTTTCAGGAATCTGTTTCTTATAAGGAAGGCTGTGGATATTGAGATCATTAGCCACCTTCTGAAGAGTACAGTTGCCGCTTCGTACGCAGACCGCACAGTTGGTGTTGTGCTGGGAAAGGATCAGCTTAACATTGGTCTTTCTTGCAGCTCTGGCCTTCTTTGAGTTGGTATAGATAACCATTCCCTCGGCCACAGTATTGTTGCAGGCTGTAAAGAGCCTTTCATATCCCTCAACCTCAACCACACAGACACGGCAGGCACCGATCTCGTTGAGTTCCTTCATATAGCAAAGGGTTGGGATGTGTACTCCCGCCTTGGAAGCAGCATCCAATATAGTTGTTTTCTCGGGAACCTGCAGGGAGATTCCGTCTATCGTAACGTTTACCATTTTGCTTCTCTGCCTCCTTTAAAGATTCCATAACCAAAGTGATCGCAATGCAGACATCTTCCGGACTCCTGGCATGCCTCTTCGTCGGACATACCGCACTCCATGATCTTGAAATCGTGCTTTCTTTCTTCCGGAGAACGCTCCTTCATATTTACTCTTCCGCATGGCTTATGATCATCAAAGCGGACAGGAGGAAGCTCTATATCTGACTTTATCTCATGGAAATATCCGAGATATTCGTCAATGTTTGCGGCCGCAACCTTTCCTGCTGCGATGGCACGGATTACGGTTGCAGGACCTGTAACGCAGTCACCACCCGCAAAGATTCCGTCCTTGTCACGGATATCGCTGGTGTCAAATGCCTGAATCTGTCCACGCTCTACAGGGATTCCGTACTCACCGAACTTACGTGAATCGATACCCTGACCGATAGCCACAAGGACTCTGTCACACGGGATTCTGAGCTCTTCTGTATCAGCTGCCACCGGCTTCGGTCTTCCGCCGCTGATAGGACCTACGATCTGAGGCTGTACCCAGATAGCTGCAACACTTCCGTCCTCTTTCTTCTCGATACGTAAAGGAGCATGAAGCTCTACGATGTCGCAGCCGTCTGCAATGGCACCCTCCACCTCTTCGGGAAGGGCAGTCATATCAATCTTTCTTCTTCTGTAAAGGATCTTTACAGATTTTGCATTGCATCTTATAGCTGAACGGGCAACGTCCATGGCAACATTACCGCCGCCTACAACAACTATATCCATTCCTGTGAAATCAGGATAATCATCATCACCGATGGCTCTCAGCATCTCAACCGCAGAGATAACGCCCTTTGCATCCTCGCCTTCGATTCCGATCTTCTTGTCTGTGTGAGCACCGATGGCAACAAACATTGCATCGTACTTCTCACGGAGATCTGCGATGGAGATGTCCTTGCCAATGCTTACATCAGTCTTCAGCTTGAAGCCGCTCTTCATGATGCACTCGATTTCGGCATCCAGGGCTTCTCTCGGAAGACGGTATGCAGGGATGCCGTATCTAAGCATTCCTCCTGCCTTCTTTCTCTGCTCATAAACCTCTACCTCATGTCCCATAAGTGAAAGGTAGTAAGCCGCACTGAGTCCTGCCGGGCCTCCGCCGATAACTGCAACCTTCTTGCCTGTTGCCGGCTGCTTCTCACCGATCCTGAACTCGTCCTCATGCTCAACCGCATATTTCTTGAGTCCGCGGATGTTGATAGGATCGTCAACCATGGTTCTTCTGCAGCGAACCTCACAAGGATGCTCGCAGATCATGCCGCAGACTGCGGGAAGCGGATTGTCCTTTCTGATTAGGGCAACCGCGTCATTATAACGGCCTTCGTGTATAAGGGAAATGTATCCCGGAATATCCACATGTGCAGGGCACTGGGCAACGCAGGGTACAGGCTGATCCTGATGTCCCGAACATCTTCCGTGCAGTACATGCTCTTCATAATCACCGCGGAAACCTCTGATGCCCTTCAGTACCATTCGTGCAGCCTCTGAACCTATGGCACAGTCCGCAGAATAGTAAATGCTCTGGGCGGTTTCCTCGATAACTTTCAATGTCTCCATGGTGGCAGTTCCGTCAAGCACAGAATCGATCAGCACCTCCAGCTGTCCCAGTCCTACTCTGCAGGGTACGCATTTTCCGCAGGACTGAGCGTGACAAAGGTGCAAAAATGAAGCGGCAAGATCAACCGGACAAAGTCCGGGCTGGCTTGCCGTGATTCTTCTTTCCAGATCCTTGTACAGATCCTCCACCGTCTTCTGCGCATTGTTTTGAGTTACAATGCTCAATCTACTCATGGTGTTTACCTCCTTACTTGGGAATGTCAGCCTGTAAATGATCCACTTTACAAAAGGCTGGTACTGCATGCGGGACTACTCACAAAAGTCCGACCCGGCACACACCTCCCCGACTCATTACAGTTAGTCATAACTTACTGTTATTTTTAGTATTCTAGATATAATTAAAGCAAATAAAAGCCTTTTTGTAAACTTTACCAAGTAAAAAAACATATATGGATTTTAAATGTGCAAAATAGATAAATTATATAAAAGAACCACCGGGGACGGTTCTCGCCGGCGAGAACCGTCCCCGGTGGATAACCCGGTGGATTTTTTTAGATCGCTGCAAATCCCTTTTCCAGATCTGCGATGATGTCATCAATATGCTCTGTTCCGATGGAAAGTCTGATGGTGTTTGGTTTGATGCCCTGATCCAGCAGCTCTTCCTCTGAAAGCTGTGAATGGGTTGTGGAAGCCGGATGGATAACCAGACTCTTCACGTCGGCAACATTGGCAAGAAGTGAGAAAATCTGAAGGTTATCGATGAACTTCCAGGCTTCTTTCTGACCGCCGTTGATATTGAAAGTGAAGATTGATCCGCCGCCGTTCGGGAAATATCTCTTGTAGAGCTCATGATCCGGATGATCCGGAAGAGACGGATGATTCACCTTTTCAACCTTCGGATGCTTGGACAGGAACTCCACCACCTTCTTTGTATTCTCCGCATGTCTGTCGAGACGGAGGGATAATGTCTCCACTCCCTGAAGCAGGAGGAAAGCATTGAAAGGCGAAATGGTTGCTCCGGTATCTCTCAGAAGGATGGCACGAATGTAAGTTACGAAGGCTGCAGGTCCTACCGCATCATAGAAGGATACTCCATGATAGCTCGGGTTGTGAGCCGTGATGTTCGGGAACTTTCCGCTTACCTTGTAGTCGAACTTTCCTGACTCAATGATAACACCGCCAAGAGTTGTTCCGTGGCCTCCGATAAACTTTGTTGCGGAGTGCACCACGATATCGGCGCCATGCTCGAAAGGACGGATGAGATATGGTGTGCCGAAAGTATTATCCACAACAACCGGAATCCCGTGCTTATGTGCGATCTCCGCGATGGCATCGATATCCGGAATGTCGCTGTTTGGATTACCGAGAGTCTCAAGGTAGATGGCTCTTGTGTTGTCCTTTATGGCACCCTCCACCTCTGAAAGATTGTGGGCGTCCACGAAGGTTGCCTCAACACCGTACTGTGGAAGTGTGTGAGCCAGAAGGTTGTAGCTTCCGCCGTAGATGGTCTTCTGTGCTACTATGTGTCCTCCGTTCGCTGCCAATGCTTCGATAGTGTAGGTTATGGCTGCTGCTCCCGATGCTACTACCAGCGCAGCACTGCCTCCCTCAAGTGCTGCAAGTCTCTTCTCAAGAACATCCTGGGTGGAGTTTGTGAGTCTTCCGTAGATATTGCCGGCATCCGCAAGTCCGAATCTGTCGGCTGCGTGCTTGCTGTTCCGGAACACATAAGAAGTGGTCTGGTAAATAGGAACCGCCCTTGCATCTGTTGCCGGATCCGGCTGCTCCTGTCCAACGTGTAACTGTAATGTTTCAAATCTGTATTCGCTCATGGTAGATCTCCTTTTTCTAATGTTTATTCTTTGTCTTCGGTCATACATTATCAAAGTAAACACATTCGCATATACAGCTTTTGGTTTTGAACTGAATTTCTTCTCCCCTTCATTACCGATACCTCGCTTTCGCCTTGGATTTTCCTGATGTCATAATCCTACTACGGCGCTTGGTTTTTGAAAAATACCAAGATTCTATCGTTGGTAATAGCTTCGGTCTATAACTAAAAACCACCGGGGACGGTTCTCGCCGGCGAGAACCGTCCCCGGTGGTTTTCCTGGTGGGATTTCTCAAAGCTCCTTATACTTCATCAGCTCCTCGATATAAGCATTACCATACACCGACATAACGCTCCCTTTCCTCACGATGTAGCCGATGACCAGCGGGTCCTCTTCCTTAAGCTTAATGGAAACCATACCGCGAAGAACCGCATCATCGCTTGAGAGCATTCCGCATCCCACAGAGTAGCCCTGAAGTCTCTCGATGATCTCCATGGTGGTGGCTCTGTCGTCGGATTTTATCATCTTCTTAAAGTCATAATCCGCCATGGCTTCTTCCGTCAGATAGAAGTTACTGTCATCACTCTGGTCAAAGGAAACGCAGGGGTAGTCGGAAAGCTCCTCCAGAGAGATTTCCTTTCTTCCTGCAAACTTGTGGTTTTCCCAGACGTAAGCATAGGTTTCCCTCTGCATGAGCGGAGTAAACTCAAGATTGTACTCCTTAAACAGCTTCCTGATGATACTCTCATTAGAGCCGGAAAAGGAAATGATTCCCACTTCGCTTTTCATTGTCCTTACATCTTCAAGTACATCCCTGGTTTTCGTCTCATGAATGGCAAAAACATATTTGTCCGGGTCAAAGGCCTTTATCACATCCGTAAATGCTTTTATGGCGAAATTGTAGTGCTGGCTTGATACGGAAAACCGCTCCTTGTCGCTGTCCCTGGACAAAAATCTGTCCTCCAGTATTTCGTACTGTGCCAATGCCTTCTTCGCATAGGCAACAAACTCCCGGCCCTCATCCGTAAGGAATATACCCTTGTTGGTCCTCTCAAATATCAGTATCCCAAGCTCTGTCTCAAGATCACTGATACTTGTGGAAAGCGCCGGCTGTGATACAAAAAGTTTTGTGGCAGCCTCTCTCATAGATGAAGATGCCGCAGTTTCAAGCACATATCTGATCTGGGTAATGTTCAATTGTATATCCTCCCTAAAAACCATTTGTCTTCCATATCTGATATACAGATGTCAATCTAAACGGTTCCATATACAAACCATCGGGGACAGCTCTCGCGGTTGAGAACCGTCCCCGATGTTACATTATTTCACATTAATCTCCATTCATCCGCTAAGATGCAGCACAAATAGAAATGAAAATATTATCACATTAAGTCCTTTAACGTTTTTGATCCGAGATAATCCCTTATGACCTGATTCAGACCTTCCCAGAATCCGATGGTCTTGCAGGTTGATCTTCTGTCGCATTCAGCTGCACCCTTTGCAAGACAGCTCACAGGCTCAAGCTCTTTTTCGGTAAGCTCAAGTATCTCGATAATCCTGTATTCCTCAGGCTTTCTGGTCAGCCGGTAGCCGCCGCCTTTTCCCTGCAGTCCCGTAATGAGTCCGTTTTTCGTCAAGGGCGGTAAAATCTGCTCCAGATATTTAAGAGACAGCCCCTGCCTCTCAGCCACATCCTTCATGGGCACATAGCCCTCCCCCTGGGTCAATGCGATGTCCACCATAACCCTTAACGCATAACGTCCTCTTGTTGAGATCATAAAAGTCCTCCGTCCTTCATGCGATCATCAGCCCTTTGAAGGTATACTCCACTATGAACTGATGTCACAAATACTCACACTTTATTTCCTGCCAATGCCTCCGCCGCCGACGTAAGCATTACCCTGCACAGGGTCAATAAAGCGTCAGTCCGTACCGGCACTTTATTCTCCCTGCATCTCATAGAACTCTTCCGTCTCGTCGATGTCATTGACAGGCGGTTTAAGTCCCTCTATCTTTATACCATTTTTTTCGGCATAATCCCATAATGCAGCGTGAATTGCCTGCTCGGCAAGGAGAGAACAGTGAACTTTTACAGGTGGAAGTCCGTCCAGGGCCTCCATAACTGCCTTGTTGGTGACCTCCAGAGCTTCCTGAACAGTCTTTCCCTTAACAAGCTCTGTTGCCATGGAGCTGGTGGCGATGGCAGCACCGCAGCCGAAGGTCTTGAACTTGGCCTCTCTTACAACTTGATTCTCGTCGATATCGAGGTACATTCTCATGATGTCTCCGCACTTGGCATTACCCACTGTGCCCACACCTGCTGCATCCTCTATCTCTCCCACATTTCTCGGATTTGAGAAATGATCCATTACCTTTTTGCTGTATTCTGTTACCTGGCTCATGCGCTGGCCTCCTTATTCTTCTTTACAAAATCCTCGTACAGTGGTGACATCATTCTGAGTCTTCCCACTATCTCCTTTAAGCTTTCCACAACATAGTCGATATCTTCCTCGGTGGTATCCTTTGATAAAGTCAGTCTCAGGGAACCGTGTGCTATCTCATGCGGAAGTCCGATGGCCAGAAGCACGTGGGACGGATCCAGGCTTCCGGAGGTACATGCAGATCCGGAGGATGCACAGATGCCCTTCTGGTCAAGCATGATGAGGAGAGATTCGCCCTCGATGAATCTGAAGCAGAAATTTACGTTGTTGGACAGTCTGTTGGTGAGATCTCCGTTTACGCGGGTGAATGGGATCTCTGCTGTCACTCCTGCGATCAGCTTATCCCTTAATCTGCTCTCATAAGCGCGGGTCTCTTCCATATCTCTTACGGCAAGCTCTGTTGCTTTTGCAAATCCGATAATGCCGGCAGCATTGGTGGTACCCGCACGCTTACCTGACTCCTGTGCGCCGCCATGGATAAGGTTTGTGATCTTTATGCCTTTTCTTATATAAAGAAGACCGATGCCCTTAGGTCCGTTTATTTTATGGCCGCTTGCGGACAGAAGGTCAATGTTCATCTCATTAACATCTATGGGAAGATGTCCGAAGGCCTGAACCGCATCTGTGTGGAAATAGATGCCGTGCTCATGGGCTATCCTTCCGATTTCCTTTATGGGCTCAACTGTACCGATCTCATTGTTTGCGAACATCACAGAAATGAGGATGGTTGTGGGTCTGATGGCCTTCTTGAGGTCTTCGACATTAACGAGACCCTTATCATCAACGGGAAGATAGGTGATCTCGATTCCTTTCACCTAGTTGTATGGTAGGTATTATAGTTACAAATTCCTACTTAGTCAATAGGTTTTGCATCCACCGGGGACGGTTCTCGCCGGCGAGAACCGTCCCCGGTGGATAACTTTTTGCTTAGGCAGAAAGCTCAACTTTATTTATAACTCCTCGGCTGATTCCACATAATCGTTCAATCTGTCGCTTCGAAAGACCGCATTTCATAAGCTCTCTTATAGCCATATTTCTTTTTTCTTTGTCATAACTTAGCAATACAAAACCTGATGATATACCTAAACGACGGCCTATTTCTTCAATCGCCCATTTATCATCATGCTTAGATGTATCAAAATCCAGGCACTGATCATCATTACCGGCTTTTACGAAGTTTTCATAAACTGATCTGCTTCCCAAAAGTGCTTTTATCAGAGTTAAATCCATATAATCCGATTTCGAATCATAAAACATAAAACTGCTCCATCGATATTTTGTTGTATCACATATTCCGGCCTTTTGTGGATTTTGAAGAATGTATCGAAAGACGGTAAGCAGGTAGACATTATCCTCCACCGGCTCACTCTTAAATCTGTCCTGAAAGAGATGTCCTACTCTGTTGTACTTTTTGTTGAAATAATAAGAATAACTGATACCTAGTTTTTTCATTAACTGGCTGATAGATGTTGAATCGCCATGTAGTAATAAATGTACATGGTTGTTCATCAGACAATAAGCGCAAACCTTTACATCTGTTTCCATACAGTATTTTTTTAGTTTGATAAGATAATACTTATAATCGCTTACGTCTTCAAAAATAGTTTGTCTGGCAACTCCACGCACAATAACATGCATATAGCCAAATTCACTCTTGCGTCGGCTTTGACGTGGCAAAATTAAATACCTCCATTTTGAATTATAGAATATGAAAATCAACCAAATATGATAATATTTGATTTCCCAGAGCGGGTAGATTTTTGAATCATGTGTGCTACTATAACATCATTAATGTAAGTTGTATAGCGAAAAATGAAAATAATACCACCGGGGACGGTTCTCGCCGGCGAGAACCGTCCCCGGTGGATAACCCGGTTTTGAGAGGTGTGAAGATGAAACATGATCAAATAATTAAAGATATACAGTCAGAACTGTTTTCAAGACAGGACCTGTCCTATCGGGAGCTGCAGGTAAAGATCATACCTAACATAGAGGCGGATTCAATTATAGGCGTGAGAACACCGGAGCTCAGAAAGCTTGCAAAGGAGCTTTTAAAGCGAGAGGAACTTCAGGAGTTTCTTGATGTGCTGCCACATAAATATTTTGATGAGAATCAGCTTCATGCTTTTATCATTTCCGAGATAAAGGATTATGACCGTTGCATTTCGGAGGTGGAGCGTTTTCTTCCATTTGTGGATAACTGGGCTACCTGCGACCAGATGTCGCCCAAGGTGTTTAAAAAACATCGTCCGGAGCTGCTCAAAAAGATAAAGCAGTGGATAGGTGCAGACTCAACCTATACCATCCGATTCGGTATAGGCATGCTGATGCAGCATTTTCTTGATGAAGACTTCGACCAGTCTTATCCTGAACTGGTGGCAGTTGTGCGATCCGAAGAGTATTACGTCAACATGATGATAGCCTGGTATTTTGCCACAGCTCTTGCAAAGCAGTATGAAACAGTTCTGCCCTTTATCGAGAGCCACCGACTTGATACCTGGACACACAACAAAGCCATACAGAAATCAATTGAAAGCTATCGTATCACTCCTGAACAGAAGGAGTATCTGAAGAGTTTGAAAATCAAAAAGTAATCCACCGGGGACGGTTCTCGCCGGCGAGAACCGTCCCCGGTGGATAAATTTACTTATCCGCTCTATACAATCCGCCTACACCATTCAGAGAAAAGTCTTTTTTAGAAACTTCATAGGTGGCTGTAGCATGCTGTTCAGTCCCGTTATCAAAGAAATCATTTATCATTATCTGACTGCCCTTGGAATCCTCAACCTTCAAAAGCTGATGGTCAGGATAATACTTACCTTCAAACTCTATTGGCTTCTCGGTTTTGATCTCACTCCAACTGCCGTTTTCATCCTCTCTTCCGGCAAGTATGATAGTCACTTTACATGGTACATCCCCATAAAGATTGCTCATGGCATCCAACAGCTTTGAAGCCGTATCACTGCCGGAAAGACCGGCTGCCTTCGCCTCATCACTGTTCTTAAAAGCCTGATATCCATACACATCTGCAGCTACACTTGGATCTGTATTCTCATTTGACTGAATTCCGGATTTGCCCTTTCCTTCAACCTCTATATTCATCCAGTAAACATCCTTAACATAGCCTGACTTTTTATTCGGTTTATGCCAGTTTGCGAATTCCCAGACTCCGTTTATGGCATAAGGATCGGAAAAGCGCACATCATTGCTCTTGTCATAATTTTTCGGAGTAAAAAGCCACGTAAAATCATCAAGAGATGCTTCCCCGGTCACAGTGAATCCCAGCGTCTCCGGATCATAGTAGTCAACATTTTCTTTGTTATTACCACCGCATCCCGAAAGTGCCAATGTCAACGCCGCCACACATAAGTAAAACCATCCTTTATTTTTCATCCTTCTGCTCCTCTCCCCTATTGTAAACAAACATGTCTTTGCCAACATCGCAAGGTGAAAATATTATCGTTCCTGCCTGATTTTATCGACAGGAAAAAACTATCTAAATATTATTTCGTCATATATGAAGTTAAGGATAAGTCATTTTAAACCATCTGGGACGGTGATAAGTATTGCTTATAAGACCACTGGGGACGGTTCTCGCCGGCGAGAACCGTCCCCGGTGGTCTTATAAGCGATGAAAAAAGCCCCGGGCATATCGCCGGGACTCAAATCATTTCATCAAAGATCAACCTTACGTAATCTCTCAAAACTCTTCTGAAGCTCATCATCAGTAGGGATATAATCGCTCATTTCACCGTCATTAAACTTCTGGTAAGCTACCATATCGAAGTATCCTGTACCGGTGAGACCAAAGAGAATTGTCTTCTCCTCACCAGTCTCCTTGCACTTAAGAGCTTCATCAATAGCAACTCTGATTGCATGACTGCTCTCTGGAGCAGGGAGAATTCCCTCAACTCTTGCAAACTGCTGTGCGGCCGCAAATACAGAGGTCTGCTCAACGGAAACGGCTTCCATGAGACCATCATGATAGAGCTGTGACAGGATCGGACTCATTCCATGATAACGGAGTCCTCCGGCATGGCTTGCGGAAGGAATGAAGTTACTGCCCAATGTATACATCTTAGCAAGCGGGCATACCATTCCGGTATCGCAGAAGTCATATGCGAACTTTCCTCTGGTGAAACTTGGGCAGCTCGCGGGCTCCACCGCAACTATTCTGTAATCCTGCTCGCCTCTTATCTTCTCACCCATGAACGGGGAAATAAGACCTCCAAGGTTGGATCCGCCGCCTGCGCAGCCAATGATCACGTCAGGCTTTACTCCGTATTTTTCAAGGGCAGCCTTTGCCTCGAGACCTATAACAGTCTGGTGAAGAAGAACCTGATTCAAAACACTTCCCAGAACATATCTGTAGCCCTCTGTCTTTGTTGCAACCTCAACAGCTTCCGAGATAGCACAGCCCAGACTTCCGGTTGTTCCCGGATGCTCAGCATTGATCTTTCTTCCGATCTCTGTCTCCATGGACGGTGACGGGGTAACACTTGCACCGTAGGTACGCATCACCTCACGTCTGAAGGGCTTCTGCTCATAGGATACCTTTACCATGTAAACCTTACAGTCAATGCCGAAATATGCTGAAGCCATGGATAATGCCGTTCCCCACTGTCCTGCACCGGTCTCTGTGGTCACGCCCTTAAGACCCTGTTTCTTTGCATAATAAGCCTGGACGATGGCAGAATTCAGCTTGTGGCTTCCGCTTGTATTATTACCCTCGAATTTATAGTAGATCTTTGCAGGGGTGTCGAGAGCCTTCTCCAGACAATAAGCTCTTACAAGAGGAGACGGTCTGTACATCTTGTAGAAATCAAGTATTTCACCCGGAATGTCAATGTAAGCTGTTGTATCATCAAGCTCCTGTTTTATGAGTTCATCGCAGAATACCGAACGCAGATCCTCGTAACCCATAGGCTTAAGTGTTGCCGGATTAAGAAGCGGAGCCGGCTTGTTCTTCATGTCAGCTCTTACGTTGTACCACTGCTTTGGAATCTCATCCTCGCTAAGATAAATCTTATAAGGAATTTTATCATCGTAACTCATGTACTGTTTCCTCCCATATTTTCTGTTTTTATAATTATACACTTTTTCGGGAGAAATGCCTTATTCCCGTAAAAAAACCGGAGAATGATGTCATAACAACCATAACTGTACAGAAAGACTGCCAGGCTGAGACTGGTGCATATTCAGCTCCGCCTGATATGCCGGTATGGAAGTGCGTCCCTAGTTTCCAAGGTATTATCATTGCTCAGAATCACTTTACTTTACACTCTTCTGTCGTTCCGACCTGGGAAACGATTAGCTTTTTCTGGTCATCGGAAACCGACATAAGAGCACATATCAAAGAATCATCTTCAAGTTCGGCGAGATAAACCCCGTGTCCAAGAGGAGTCAATGTATATACCTCATTGTCGCCGCCATCATCATAGATTTGGGTTGCCGTGCCATAGGTTCCGTTTTTCAAGAGCTTTATCTTCCACGTGGAAAAAGAACCTACATAAGATTTATTCAGAGGTTCGGGATCAGAGTTTCTCTGAGCAACATCCTCATCCCATTTTCCATTATCACCGGCCCAGAAACCGTCGGATGCGTAGTTGTTGTTAATACGCGCACCGTCAGGACCTATGAAATAGCATTTGCCTTTGGACATTACCCAGGTATTTCTTACATACTTTCCCTTGGAATCCTTGTACATGAAAATATCATCTCCAAGGTCTTCAAATTCTCCGCCGGTCACGGCATAGGTTGTAGGGTCATAGTCGTCCACACCATCAGGAAGATTTTCGCTGCTTCCGGATTTTTTCTGGCTAATGGAGGAATCCCAGCTTCCGTCGCTCTTTACATAGTAACCATCCGGGGTATAGCCGTCGGTCATCATGTAACCTTCCTCGTCAATATAGTAATACTTACCCTTATCTTCTACCCAGACATCCTTAACAAGTCGACCGTTCTTCTCATAGATCCAGAGTCCGCTCTTCAGTTTGGACCACTGTCCGCCGCTTATTGTAGGTATGGTTTTGGTTGTTTCCTCTTCTGTTTCTGAAGCAGCACTTGATTTTTTCTTGGTGGAAACCACAACCTCTTCTTCAAAATCATCATCAGAGTCGGTTTTGGATTTATCGCTGTCATTGTCATCATCGAAGTCGTAGTACTTCATGGATTCCGAATCGTTTTCGTCGAATACCGGAACGTCATCGCGGCTTGATTTTCCTTTGCCGGTATTTTCAAGTTCCGGCTCCACATCTTCAGTCATCTTCTTTACATTGAAATCACCACAGACGGTAATTTCGGCACCATACATAGTGCCATGCATATAGTAGTAGCCGGCGATGAGCCTGTCGGATCCCTTTGTGCAGTAAGCACCGATGTGATCCAGCTTGATTTTCGCATCCTTATCGCCTTCGATGTCTCCTTCTGCATCTAAACTTGCATGGTAGTAACCGCCATTGATCTTGTTTACAAGAATGTCTTCTCTCTGTTGAGCAGTGAAATCTTCAGAGTTGTGGAAATCGCTGCTATCCATTCCCATTCCGCCCATGAAATCATACTCAAGTTCCCAGTCGCCATCATCATCTATGGTAAGAGTACAGGACAGAGGATTACTGAGGGCTTCTTTACGATTCTCTCCGAAATCAGAAGGAACTCCATCGATATCCTCGAATCCGTCAAGGGCTGTTAGTTGGATTTCACCTTCATATTCACCAATGAGATCATAGACTTTGGCATCATCCTTTACCTTTGCTCCCGACGGTATCTTTACGATGTCTTTATCATCTCCCGAGACATTGCCCGAAAGAACTTTCATGGCAGTGTCCAGGGCTTCCTGATCAGAATCCGAGAGTCCAGAGGAAGACCCGGCTGCAGCTGCAGTTGTCTCCTCGTAGCCGTTTATAACCGGAGAAGCATCATTTGTGGGTTCAGTATCAGACCCGGAAAGACTTACGGACTGGATACTTCCGTTGCTTTCAGGTACGACGTCTGTGCCCTTATTTTTCAGTAACAGAGCTGCCACCACTCCTATCACTACAAGCCCCAGGACTCCCGCACCGATAAATGCAACTTTGGGAATGCCTCTGGAATTCTTTCCGCCGCCGGGGTTTTGGGGTCCATTGAAAGATCCGTTGTTTGGATTGTAGGGGCCTCCGGGTGCAGGACCGTTGAAGCCATTCGGCTGGGGACCACCGTAACTGCCCTTGTTTGGGTTGTTAAAGTTTACATTCTGTTGAGGTGCACTGTTTCCAAATGTATTTCCGGATTGTGGAGATCCGTTAACGGAAGCATTGTAACTGCCTGTCTTTCCGTATGAAGGGAATGACCCCTGGGGCTGTCCTGAAGGACCGGAAGCATCTGTGGCTTGTGTGTTTGCCAAGTTTTGCGCAGGAGGTGTCGAATCAGCAGAGCCGTTTGCGATATCACCGAGATTTGCCCCGCAGGTGTCACAAAACATGGAATCATCAGGAAGCTCTGCACCGCACTTTGGACAAAATTTGCTCATATTCTGCTCCTTTCATTATTTCGTATTTATGGTCTCATCATAGCTATCTCAGCTTCGGTTCCGTCCTGCGCTGTCAGATGACCAATGGCGTACTGTTTTCCGTCAAGTTCATAAAAGTTATCGATGGTAATGTTTCCGGCATCGGTAACATATATACCCTCTCCGTATTCATAGCCGGTGAAGGTACTGTCTGCCATATTTTCTTCGTCCACTGTCTCACCATCTATACGGCTCATATACCAGTCCACGGTGAGAGTTACTCCTTTTGTAGTTACCTCCACATCGAAATTCACCAGTTCTTCCATGTAGGAGTTATATTTCTTCTCCACATCGTACACTATGAAGCCCTTCCAGCTGCCCTGATACTCAGAGGCATTAAGCCATCTTACGCCATCAGGTATTCCGTTCTGAAGTACACCGTCATCGTACCACCACTTGAACTCGGACATCTTCGGACGGTCAGTGGAGCTCAGATTGCTGTAGCGGCCTGTATCGGATTTGCTCTTATCGGACCCATCGGAAGTGATGCTGTTTCCGACAGAACTGTTACTGTTGGAGCTTCCGGAAGAACCGGAACTGCTGCTGTCTGAAGAACTCTTACCTGAAGAACTGCTGTTTTCAGAAGAAAGAGTTGTATCAGAGCTACTCTTTGAAGTTTCTGATGAAGCTCCGTTTCCCTTTGAACTCTTTCCGCTTCCTGAACCCGGTCCTCCCTTTGTAGTGTCACCGTCAGCAAGGTGAGAATATACAGGATCCGGATCTATTTCTGCCTCACTGTCAATGACTCTTCTGCGATAATTGTCAGGGCGGGTCAGTCCTACCATCATTTTACGTCCGTCCTTGGTGGTATAGTAACCATACCCATCCTGTCCGTCATGGGAATCACGGAATATTTCCATGTTAAGAATGCCATCGCCTTCTGCAACAAGTTTTCCGTTTTCAAAGGTTCCTTCAAGAACAGAATCAGGAATGCTGCTCTCATCCTCGTATTCTCCGGTTTCGCTTCCGAAGTAATCATAGGTCTCATACCAGTCAAGAGTTACTCTTACCTTATTTCCTCCCAAAGGATCGATACGCATATTCATTCTGTGATATATCTCATTATCTTGTTCGCGGCCAAAGAATACCCAGCCTCCGGCAAGGGCATCCAACTGGAAGATCTGCTTATTATCTGAGGTGGCTTTCAATATATCAAAAGGCTCGTTACAATCGTTGTCTTTAGGTCTCTTGTAGGTACTGTATTCTGCAGCTATGGCAGCAGGATCAGGGTATTCCATGACAGTCTCCGAACTTACGGAACTCACAGAAAGCCTCCAGGCTCCTAGAGGCGCTTTATCAGCCGCGGCCGATTCCGTGCTGTCAAAATACAGAACAGGAATTGACTCGGTCGAGGCAGGTATCTGGTAGAGAACATATAGTTTTTCTACTTCGCCTGCACCTAAAGATCTGTATCTTAATTTATCATAATAATCTGTATCCGATGTGTTTGGATAAATAGTATTTGGTATGTTTACCCTGTTCACATCGCCGAATTCTTTTCTTATGTTGGCTTCTCCTTTCCACTCACCAAGGAAGCCCGGCTTTTCGTTTTCATATACAATGTAAAAATTGCGGGCTGACGGAAGCTCTAGTTTCTGTGAGGATGTATTCTCGAAGGAAACATTAACCTTTACATACCTCCAGCTTCCGCCTTCGTAGTCCTGCTGGAAATGATCGTCCTGATCCCACCAGACAGCTTCTTTTACGGTCAGGATAAGGCCGTCACCCAGATCAATGCTTTCGCCGCCGGAAAGCAGGTTTCCCGTATAGGCACTGCCTCCGGAAGAAGTATTGCCGGCAGATGTTAAATCCTGGGAGGTTGAACCGGAAGTTCCGGAGTTTCCATTGCCCTTCTGCACGCTGACAGAATCAATACCGGATGAAGGTACACTTTCCACAGGCTCCTTTTTGCCGCCGGCAAAAAGCATGACTATTGCAGCGATCACCACCACAACACCTAAACCGATTAGAGGCAGCAGCTTAATGCTTACAACAGGCTTTGCACTGATAGTCGGTCTCATCCCGGAAGGAGGAGACATCTGCGGAGAACCCTTTGGGTTGAAATTCTGCTGAGGATTAAAACCTTGTTGAGGATTAACACCCTGCTGGGGATTGTAGCCTTGTTGGGGGTTCTTGCTCTGCTGTGAGTTAAAGCTTTGCCAAGATCCTGTCTGTGCAGGATTTCCCGGTGCAGGGTTTGGGTTATGCTGTCCTGAACTCGGGAAACTTCCTGTACCGCCGGAAGAGGCACCGGGTGCCGGTCCGGAAAATGTCCCGTCAGTACTCTGAGGCTGAGAAACCTCCTCCGAAGGCACGGAATCATCTTCATCCACATCCGTCGGTGTTCCGCATACATGGCAGAACTTCTCGGTATCATCCAGTTTTGCACCACATTTTTCGCAAAACATATCGCTTACCTCCATTAATAGTCATCCGATATCTTGACTCCTGAAATCTTTGCTTTGAAATTTGCATATGAAGATTTCATTTGTTCTTCACCCTCAAATTTCAACGAGTATTTTCCTGTTTTTTTATTTTTTTCGTTACTTATTTCGATTGTGCCTGTGGTATAAAGACCATATTCTTCCAAGTTATAGGTCTTTCCCTCCGAGTCTTCAAATTTCATGTAGGATTTACTTGTCTTCAGCTCAAGTTTATTCCGCTTATCATTTAATACACCATCAAAGTGTGTTATCTGCCCACCGGAGTCACATTCTATTTCGACTTTATAATTGTTGTAGGTAGGACGTATGATCCAGGTTGATTTTGACTGAAGGTTTTTATACTGATCTTCGGTGTTCTGATATTCATTTATATATTCTCTCATTGAATTGAGGGCTTCTTCAGAAGCCTGACCGCTCATGTATCCCACGGCCTGATTCATGACACCCACCATAGCATCCAGATTTCCGTAATTCATGTCACTCATGTCGGTCGTGACTTCCCAGGTTCCGTAAATTTCTTCGGGCTTTATGGTTATCATGACATTAATGAGCAGATCATCCGACTTCGGTATAGTAAAATCTACCGGTATATCAGGCATCATTGCCGAATCGTCTCCAATAAACATTATGCCATCAGGAGCCCCCATCTGGAGATAATGATATTTCGTACAGGCAAACACGATATCTGAATCTTTTATTGGATATGGCTGAAAGTCCGTTAATGTGTAATCGTTAATACTCCTGTTGGCAGGTTTAAACTGAGGGCCTGTTATATATTCACGTTCTGCAGTCTTCGGATTCTTCATGTAAAACCAGATATAATGCTCATTAAAATAGTCCATTTTGGATTTCTCGTCGCTGAATCTGGAATAGCTTGATTTATCAAAGGTAAGCTTCTTTTTTCCTTCCCTGCCGGCATTCAAGGCCTCGTCTTCAACGTGGAATAACATGTACCGGTTCATATCAGGAACAACTTCTTTCTGAAGGTGATTAAGAAACTCAACCTGCATTTTCTCATAATCATCCCATAGTACCGTTTGGAGAAATTTGTCTGCTCGCTCATGAAGCCAATCCGAGTGGACCTTTATATAATGCTCCTTATCTTTTTCTGATATTCCTTTATAATCAAGAGCTTTCGGATTATAGGCGGTTGCGCTTGCCTGAGCCGCACCACCATATATCCGGTTTTTACAGCTGTCATACCATTTTTTCTGTTCTTCAAAACTCAGATTAAAAAAATGATTAAAATACCCTTCAAACAGGGAGGCTATATCCTCCATCATTTTTTCCGGATCAGAGGTTTTAGAACTGCGAATGATATCAAGAAGTGCTTCGTTAAATTTTTGGGTGTTTCTTATGGTGAGACCACTATAACCATTGACAGTTACGGGAACTTTCTCGAGATACAGCTGGTACATATGCATATAGGGATCAACTTCTGTATTAGGAAGAGATTGGCCGACAATAAAGTTGATAGCGCTGTAAGCACTTGCAAGAACGCACATGATGGTGATTGCTTTTGCAAGAACCGGTAAGGCAATTACAGATTTCATTCCAAGAACAGTAGCGTAATTCATAGCTCGACTAAAAAAGGAGGTTCCGAGACTACTGTACATCCATCTGGCTATCAGTTTTCTTCCCATCCACTTGGTTATAGCAGGAGAATAATTTAAAGATACACTTGTTGCTCCTACTGCAAGGTCTACGCTATTATCCTTTAATGCGTTATAAAAAGAACGCCCATTGAAATACTGGTAAAAAACCTTGCATAATACGAGACCCAAACCGATTTTGTTCATAGTTGGATCTTTCCAGTCTAACTTTTTCTGGAGGGCCGATGCAGGTGTCCAAGTATCAACATTTAGCACTTTAGACATGCCACTGATTGCAGAATCAACTCCGTAAAGATCCGAAACATATCCTACATTTCCGGATTCCCCTGGCGGATCATATAAAAAGTGACTTAAATCCTGATTGGCACTGAAATATCCCTTGACACTGGACGCCGTAACTTTTACAGGATTAATTGCGTTATCAGATTTATCGGAATACTGATTACCTATTTGCGTTGCTCTTATCTCAATAAAAGGCGTATTACCGTTTTTGCCTTTTGTGTAATAATTGTCCTCGTTTTCCTTTCTTTCGGCTACATTAGTAAAATGATCAAGATAAACATCATAGCAGGTCCCGTCTTCACTATACTCAAAGGGAGCCGACTCCCAACGACCTAATTCCGGATCGAACCACACTACATCGCATTCCTGGTTTTCAGATGCGGTTCTTGGAATGCGTATATGATTTGATGTCATGAACTCATGGATTCCGGAAGACATGGAGAAATCATAGGCAACTATTTCTGTGCCTGTTTCACTGTCCGTACGAACCGGTAGTTCTCTGACCATCAGAGTGTCATCTGTTTCTGTCAGATTCCAGTCCCAGAAATCCACAGTTACCTGACCTCTGGAGGTTGATACTTCAGCATGGGTTGAATCCTGATTAACGGTTGCTGTAAGAGGAGTCACTGCTTCTATTTCAGATTCGCTGTAACGTATAGGAATAAGGGCTACAGCTCCTGGAGAGTTTTCCTGGGTAAGCAGGATATCACCCCTATCCTCTATCCAGTCATCTTCTGATGCAGTTAACAGGACGCTTTGGGGGGTTCCGTTGTTGTTATTATTTTCGGTTCCGGTTTTTGATCCTTTTCCTGAGGATTTTTTAACTGTTCCGGTTTTGCCTGTATCGTTGGAAGTTGTGGAGTTTCCCTCAGGATTGCCGGAAAAAAGTCTGTATTGAAGATACGTCCTTACGAACCCGGGTTTTACAAGAGTCACACAAAGTATGGCCGCAACAAGAACAAAGGCTATTACAGGTTTAATGGACTTCCTTTGCGGCATATGCCTGTAGACATTATTATCACCGGAATGACTGACGCCGGAATTTCCTCCAGGGGCATAGTTTCCCCGGCTATTGACGGGACTGTTGACATTAGCCGGGTCGGGAGTCTGAACCTTTTTCTTTTTTGTTTTGAAGCCACAGTAATTACAGAATTCTGCACCGGCACGGATCTTTTTGCCGCAGCTTTTGCAGAATTTTGTGTCTTCCTGCGAAGAAGGCTGGATCTTCACCGGATTTACAGAGTTAATGTTTCCATCGGCCGTTGCATTCGCAGTGCTAATGTTTTCGCCGGTCTCCGCTTTCGCAGTATCAGGGCTCTTGACGGTATCTGCACCTTCAGTAACTTGTTTTCCACATTTTCTGCAGAATACAGAGGTTTCTTTAAGTTTGTTTCCACAAAATCGGCAAAATCGGTCCATAGTATTACCTCTCGAAGGGGATCATATCAATACGGGACGGGAAAAGTTACCTTTTTATTTTTGCATTGGGACAATGGGAGGCTATAAAGTTAAAAACAAATTCGTACTGATGAGGGTAAGCATAAATGTGGTTATGCTGAAGCACATTGTTTACCTTTATGAGATCCTGCCTTCTTGAGGCAATGACCTTTTTCACATCTTTGTACTCGGATTCCATCTCATCTCTCGCACCCATGGAAAGACCTACGGCTGAGGGACTATCACTCAGCATTCCCATAACGAAAAGGAGGGTTCTCATTTTCTTACTCTGATCCTTTTCGGCAGGAGTCTGAAGGTGCTGTACGGAGGTTTCATCCATTGTATGTACAACAGTATATTTTCCGCCCTTTATGGCAACGATTATGAAGTAGGCGATGATGCCAAGTACCACCATCAATCCGCCTATTCCGAAGGTTACTATCAGAAGGGTCTTAATTGCTTCTTCAAAATCACCATCCACTATGATCATCATAAGTGCCATCATTAGTCCTACTCCGAAACAAATTCCGAAGAAGAGTTTGATGATCAAAAAAAGAATTACGGGATTGGTGATCATGTTAAGCTCGTACTGCCAGTGGAAGGCACCGTTACTGTCGCGGAAGATACCTTCAGGAAGTGAAGGATCCTGAATCAGCACAGGCTCACCGTTTGATGCGGTGGAATTTTCTGTGTATTGGTTTCCCATCGAGGAATTGCCGGAAGGCATATTTGTATACTGTCCCTGGGAACCTCCCATGTACTGGTTCTCCATGGAAGGATTTCCGGAAGGCATTCCGGTATACTGCCCCTGGGAGCCTCCAAATGACACACCATTTGTGCCGGTATTTCCCATTGGCTGCTGATTTGCATTGTACTGCCCCTGAGCTGCCCCAAAGGTTGTGCCGGTGTTTTGAAGGTTTGGATTTGGCTGGACTCCGGATGTGTCCGGTCTCATCTTTACAGGAGTACCGCAGTTAGGACAGAAGCTTGAATCATCAGGTATATTGTTACCGCAATTTGTACAGAACATATCGTTACCTCATCTTCTATTAACGCTATTATTGATTCTGAATATCCAACACAGGTGTGTATCTAATCAGCATATATATTTCGTCACTTGCTTATCGCGTCTTCATCGTCATCAAAACCACTCATTTTTTCGGAAACACTCTTTTTTTTGGAGTCACTCTTTTTTTCGGATACAGTCTTATTCTCTGAGTCACTTTTCTTTTGAGCCTTTGTATTTGCTACGCCGGTTTTGTTTGGTCCGGCTGTATTGCCTGTTCCTGTTCCTTCAGCCTTGCCACCCTGAGCACCGGCGCCCAGCAACATACGCTCCTCCCAGTTTTTGGCATAGGCTGTTTCCTTGTATACAAATGAAAGATCAATGGCATCTTTACTGTCAGCCTTATAGGTTGTTGTCACACCATTTACACATACATTTATTTCATCGCCGGATGGCATAACAGACAATGTTGATTCAGGCAGCCAGTATCTGTTTTCATAGATCATAAAGGTATTATTACCACTTAAATCCATTTTGTAGGATTCTGTTTCTGTTCCCTCGGAGGTTTTGGTCTTTACCTTTACCGTACAGAAAGAGTACTTATCCTGATCATCGTGGTAGTCGAAGGTATAGCTTACATCGCCGTTGGAATAAGTTACACCCTGTCCGGGTCTTGCCTCCTTCAGCCAAACCTCTTTTTCCGGATCATATGCACCATCTTCTCCCACATACAGTCCCCAGCTTGTGTACATATTGCTTTCCAGGCGATGCTGTGCTCCACAGAAATAATATTTTCCGCCGTCTTCCACCCATTCAAGTACGGCATCATAGCCACTATTTTTATGGAATACCCAGGAGCCGTCAGTATACTCTTCCCAGGTACCGTCTTTGCCGGCATGGTAGCACTGTTCCTTCATATAGTTTTCAATATATTCCCTTGAATCGCCGTCTTTGAAGGCAAATGCAGAGAATGCCGTGAAAACCATAAACATTAACGATAAGCTTAACAGAGCAGGTATTTTAGTCTTTCCTGCCACAGCACAACGGGTTTTATTGGTGGTAGAATCCATGCTCTTTCCGTATAAATTAAATATTTTCATCGTTACCCCTTTCCTGCTAAAACCGGCATCCATGGATACCAAAGATACTCATTGAAAGATAATCACAAAAACACTTATCTAACATTTTCATCAACATTTTTAAGCGTTGTTATAAGAATCCTCAAGATGCGCCTCCGCATACTCCTCAAAGGCCGCCTGCCAAATTTGGTATGCGGAATTATTCTGATGAACATACTTGTCGCTGCAATACTGCTTTGCCAGACATCCGTCACTGTCGCAGAGCCTTGAGGCTACATCTATATATCCCCAACCGTTTTGGGCTGCCAGTTCTGCCATCTCTGCGTTCAGCGCCCGGATGTTGGCATTGTTGAGGACCTTTTTTTCGGATCCCTTATACATAGGTGTTGTACTCACTATAGTGATCTTTATATCGGGAATCTCCTGCTGTACCCTTGCGATATACTTAAGATACTGTGCCACTGTGTTGTCGACGCCTGAACCCAGATCATTAAGGCCAAAAAAGGTATAAGCATGTTTTATCCCCATAAGCCTCATGGAATCCCAGGCATACATCTGCGCTCCCTGGAATCTGGGATTATAGGAACTCGACATAAAGGCATTGTGAACCGAATAACTTACCTTCGTAAGGAACTTAAGATTTTGGAATATCGGAAATGCAGGATTTCTCATGGCATATAAGTTAAAGCCCTCTGCCACCGAATCTCCCACAAGAACAGAATCCTTAAAAAATTCTCCTATCTGAAGGGCGTGAAGAGCTTCATTCTGAAGCCTTAACTGTTCTTCAATCCACGCTTTGTTCTCAAGTTCCCAAAGAAGTTCCTCTTCTGTTTTAAAATAGTCTGCCGGTACTGTCGAACCAATATTGGTTTGCGACATATCAGCCGAATCTATAGCGGAGGTTTCCGTCTCCTCTACGGTCTCGGTTATTCCCTTAGCTACCTCCGTCGTTTCCACAACTGTATCTGCTGTTTCCTTAGATGTCTCCGTTGTTTCTGCGAAGGAGACAGTGGTTTCAGCAAGTACTCCCGTTGTTTCTGCAACAGAAGAATTAGTATCAGTAAGGATTCCAGTTGTACCCAAATCAGAGACATTGGCTTCCGCAAGGATTCCGATTGTTTCCGATTCCGAATCGGAGTTATCGGAAAATGCTTTTTGCAAAATATCGTTAGCAGCCGGAACTGTAGGATATGTTTCCAGGTTCAATTCAAAAATCCCCTGCGTATCTGCATATGAAGAAAATACCGGCGCTATGGATAATGCAGTAATTAACATTACCGTTGTAGCTTTTCTTTTATTAATAGCTCTCGTAATAACTCGTGGATCAGGTATCATTCAACAACCTCTCTGTTTCTATTAAGCTAATTGATCATCACTTCGAATCACTTCTTCCAGCCATGGCTGAACCTGCAGCTGAGGCTCCGATACTTACATTTTCCATTAAATTTGATACACCAAGGTGTTTATTAACACCTTCCATCTGTGAAAAAGCATTATGAAAAGCAGATTCAGTGTTATGTCCCATTTGGGCAAATGCCCTGTTTGCCCTGACGAAGCTGGCATCTCCTGTCTTTACTCTATTGCAGACTCCCATTATAGTGTGGAATTCTGAATTAAGCCCGGAACTACCGCTTACCGTTATAGCTCCGATACCCTTGTTGGTCACAAGTCCACCGGCCTTGGATGCTGCGCGGTAGGCATCATTCATATTGGCGACACTATCGATGAGAACTCGTTCTGCATCTCCTGCGGCCGCCTTACCTTTTAAGATATCATCAAGTTTTGTAGCAAGCTTTGCTGCTTCCTCTTTTGTTGGAACGAGTTGTTTGATTGTTTCTGCACTCTTTTCATACATGGAATAGGTCTTATACATCTCTGCATTTTTGAATTTCTGAATAGATTCCGGTTTAAGCTGTGCATTTCTGTAATATCTATCCAGTATCTTTTCAACTTCAGGCAGTCTTTCGGCATCCGATGGCTGACAGGCGTGAAGCTGCAGGGATTCTGCGTATTCCTTTGCTTCGCCAAGGCTCTTAAAGTTAAACCCTGCTTTTTTACAGCCGGTTTTATACAGTGCATCCTCAGCGATAGACTGTGGAAGCTCTATAAGTTTCTTTCCATCCTTACTCCTGTATATAAATGTCACATCCAGGTCATGACCGATGGTGAATCCTTCCTCAAGTGCCTTGCTGGTATTTCCAGAAACACTCTTTATCTGGATATCATCCAGGCTGCAGCCCAGCATATCCGCAATGTACTGTCTTGATTCCTTCTTAAGTGGCTCATAGAAGAACTTATCCCTGTATTTTGTGAACAGCTTCCTATAAATATCCGCCTGGCCCGGGTTCTCACGTATAAACTGCTCGATTGCGTACTTATTTCTGCACATCTTTACGATGTTTTCACGCAGAGCTCCCTCGGCAAGTGATGAATTTCCTGAAAGCCTGTAGTTATCAATGGCAGCCTTGAGACCCTTAAGAAGATCCGAGCCTTCTTTGTTGCCGGCCTTTAGTGCAAGCTCTTCAAGTTTTTCAAGCTGTGTAAGGTCACCGGAAATATTCTTCAGGATATCGTCTGCAGCGTTCTTACCCTGTAATATAGCCTTCTCCATTGCTTCTTCAGCTGCGGCAGCATTACCCTTCAGACTTCTTGGATCGCAGTCATCAACTCTTTCGGCCATTTCATCAAAATATTTACCGACCTCTTTTATTTCGTTCTTCAAGGATTTCGGAAGTATAGAAATCTTTGAAAGTGGTTTTAACGTATATCTTGCTATTACAGGTACAACTTTTTTAGCTGCCTGGGTGACTCCGGTTTTATTACCTAACCATACAGCACCTGCTGTGCCATATTTTAATCCGGCTCCTATTACTGCATTTAACACCAGTGGTTTAACCCCTGCCCAGAGCTTTCCCCAGGTAGTCTGTTCTCTTGGCAGGTTCTCATCCGTATATTCAACACCGGACTTTATTATATCAAGAGGAGTCAGTATTATTTCAGAAGCACCTGCTGTTCCTACAGCCAGTGCAATGCGCGCACATATTATAGGGAAACTGTCCAGTGCCTTTGCCCGGAACGCAATTTCATGGATAAGACCATCTCTCTTCTTATCCGCCCTGTAATTATCCCTTTCGGCAATTGCTTCAAGCCTCTGCTGACGAAAACCAAGGGCCTCATTGAAGGCACCAAGTACCTGTGCCACCTTTATGGCATCATATCCATATAAATCACTGTAGTATTTCCTCATGAGATAGGCTTCGGCATATAGTTCAGCCAGTTCCTCGAACCAGTTATTATGGATTATCATATCCGTCATTCTGTCCAGCTTTTCTGAGATTTCGCGATCGTTCTGATACTCCTTGGTGCGCATATCCTCATTCTGGTACTTACGAAGAGGCTGGGAACGCATGAGAACAGGTTTCTCGCAGATGTAGGTCTTCTTTTCTTCCCCTTCACCGTAATCCCAGGTAGCTTTAATATTCATCCTGAGACGGACAGGCGGTTCAAGCCAGCCCTTTTCGCAATAGAATATAACTTCGGAATAACCCTCTTCGACTTTCATAAGTCTTGTTTTCATTCCCAGTGCATCTATACGTTCCTTGGAAATATCATCATTCAGTATAGGTGTAAGTTCGAATTTCGGATTTGCCGGAAGCTGCACTATACGTTTCTGCTTATCATCGAAGAGTATAAGCATGGTCCTTGCCACAGTGGTAGCTGCCTCAAAGTCATTCATACTGAGATCTGCTATCTTCTTTCCTTCTGCCGACTTCTTCGGCACACGATAGCAGTTAAGTGCGGGCATGGCAAATGTAAGTCCCAGACCAACACGGCTTACCGGGAATCTCTCTTCCACGGAAAGTTCATTGTCAGAAACAGTGACTATCAGGAAGGATTCGGCAACAGTACCTGCTTCCTGGTCCTTGGTACAGATATCTGAAAGGACTGCCCAGAAGGTTTCCGGATCATTTTCACTGGGAACCAGCTGTGCATCGTAGGGCGAGCCTTCCGACATACGGATTTCTATATTACAGTTTTCCGGATTGAATCCCACCAGGGTAAACGGAAGTTCTGCAGGATCTTTACACTTAGCCGGCCATGCCAGATTTTCCTGATAGAAATGTATGGCAGGCTCTTCCAAGAAGAAACGAACATTTTCGGTAAAGCTGTTTCCTTCATAGTTGAACCTGAAAGCGATTATGCATTCTGTCTCCTGAGATTTAGGTGCAAATGCTCTTGCCGCACGATAACCCTCGGTCATACCGGCGTCCTCAATCTCTATACCTGCACTTCCTGCATATATCTGAATGTTTGCAGAAAGGTCTTCTCTGGTTTTCTCATGTCCCTCAGGTGTTACTTCAATGATGCGGGCATAAACATAAACCGGCGCTCCCTGCTTTCGTATGGTGTTGCCAAAGTTCTTATTTACAGCCAGTTTAAATGTAGACTTCTTCTTATCCTTCTTTTTCTTTTTGCCTGATGCAGCACCAGCAGCCCCGGCTGCGGCGACACCTCCGGCTGCAGTCACAAATATGGCTGCAGGGATATTGGTTCCCTCATCTTCTCCGGGAGTATTCTTGGCATCTTTAAATACTTCATCATGAATTTTGTCAATTAAACTGTCATCATCTCCTACCGTAAGATCGGAGCCGCCGGGAACAGGGATTTCCTGTCCCGCACCGCTGTCAGGATTCACGTTTTCATAAGCTTCCCACTGGTAGATATAGCTTATCGTCATGGATCCGGAGTTACTATTTACTTTGAGAACCATATAACTCTGATTTTCAGAATCCGGACCGTAATAGGAAGCGTCCTCAACTTCAACGGAAACCTTTTTGGTGTTGGAATGAGCTTCTTTGCTGGAGCGAACTGTATCTTCCCCTTTCTCATATTCAAGCCATGTATGATTACTTGAAGAATGGCTCTTGGCTTCATCCAAAGACTTGGCGGACGTATAGGATACGTACGCACCTATAGATGTGTCCATGGTCCAGGATTTATCATCAAAATCACATTCTACCGTAGTATATACACCGTTTGCTGTCAGAGTCAGCTCCATCAGATCTCCGGCGTAGTAAGTATCCCTGGGTTCTGTATAGGTGCAGGTCGAAGTAGCGGAAAATCCTGCGGGAACCATAAGCTGTCCAAATGTCGCAGAGTAAAGCGACTGAATGGCTGTATAATTCGTTGAGAAGCTTCCGGGAGATACCTTATGGATATATCTGGTCATGGCACTTCCTACATCATTGGGATCCTTAACTTCCCAGTCCTTACTGCCGTAGTTATTCCAGGTGGACAGGACAATCCTTGCGCCTTCTGTTTGTGTATCCTTCAGATTCCAGCGACACTTTACCTGCGGAGTGGTGTCAATCCATTTATAGGTATAGGTCACCTTTCCGCCGGTGCAGGAGATTTCAATCTCCATCTTATCCCCTTCTTCTTTGCCGGCTCTTAAATTACAGGAAAACTTTTCTGAATAAGTTTCGGAACCTTCTTCACCAACATTGTAATAGGAAGATCCCTCCGAATCGCGAAAATAATCACTGGATCGGTTATCGAAAATAATCTTGGCATTAAAGTTGCCCGGTGAAAAGTACGTAGCTCCTTCAGTGTTGTCTTTACATGAAAGGGTAACATCCAAACTAACTGTATCCTCGCCTCCGTATTTGGATTCAGGAGTTGTCCAGGAGGAAACAATCGTGCGCTTTGTACCTTTTTTGATTCCATATATTTCTTCGTCGTAGACCATGGTGACTTTAACACCGCCATATTCCACTTCGCTGTCTACATTTACTTCTTCGTAAACATCGATGTTTCCCGAAGTATCTTCCTTTTCTGCTCCCGTGAAAAGCCAGTAGCCGGTCTTCTCTTCTGCATGAGCCTGTCCTGAAGGAAAGATAACAAACAGGCAGCAAAGGATGAGGAGCACGATAGAGAATGATTTCGATCTCATATAGTCCGAGCCTCCTTCCCGCGAATTGTAAAATTAAGGACGATACCAACTATGAAAATGGGAATTCCGATCATGCATGAAATGAATCCGAAAGGCAGTAAAGAAAGCGGTATGGCAAGCGCTGATCCCAGGCCTATACCTGAAATAAAGGCATTAGCCTTTGATACGTTGGTGATTCGATTATTACCGAGCTTTCTTGACATAATTGACCGTGCCATTCCAAAGATAAAGCCGTTTTGTGATCCGAGAGCCTGAAGTGCCAGGATTGCCCCGGTTATTGCGACCATAGTGTCTCCGAAGCCGGCATTGGCAACAAAGAAATTGTAGAGAATGAGACTCAGGCCTGCTCCGGTAAGGATTGCGCCGATGTTCGGGGTTTCATTGAAGCAGTTAAACCACTTCTTCATGCCTTCGCCTATATCTTTACCTCCGTCTATAAGAGCAAAGAGACCTGAAGCTACGACCACTTTTCCAAAGAAACCGCCCAGGATGCCAAGGGCACCATCTCCCAAGCCTCCCTGCGCAAAAATGATCCAGGACAGTGCATTAGTAAAAACTCCGCCTATACCCAGCTGCTTCATAACTATAAGGATCATCCAGACAAATGAAAGGACTGCCGAAAAAGTGAGAGCTTTTGGATCTTTGAATACGTTGATGATTCCCTTGAAAAAGCCGGAAACACCTGTGAAAAACTGAGTGAAGGGATCAAGCACAGCTTTTGCTTCATCCGCAAAGCCGAGGGCACTCTGAAGCTGAGGCAGCTGCATAGCTGTCTCTCCTGCTCTGTCTGCAGCATCCGCGAACATAGGCTGAATCATTCCCTGGACGTTCTGGGTGAACTGCTGCTGTGCCTGCTGTACATACCGGGCCGCTTCATTTTGAATTGTATTTTGTTTAGGCTGGGCATAGTGAGCCGCTTCATTCTGAATGTTGCTCTGTTGAGGCTGGGAATAGTTAACTGCAGCAGTTTGCCCATAGTTCTGTTCCGTCACCTTTGTACCGCACTTCTTACAGAACACTGCGCCCACTTTTAAAGAATACCCACAATTTCTGCATTGTATTTTTGGCGGCTGCACCTGCTTCTGAACAGGTTGACTGCTTTGGATAGACACAACCTTGGTTCCGCACTTCTTACAAAACATTGCATCTTTTCCCAAAGGACTACCACATTTTCTGCAAAATCCTGCCATCAGTTCTCTCCTTGCTTTTGAAACATTCATCCTAAGATGCTGTAAGACTTAAGTTCAACCTATATATCATGCCCTATGAAACTCAGTGATCTTTTTTAGAATGACAACTACGATGCTTATGGCGACTATTACAAGAATAATGCCTAAAACACTGAAACGTATGAGTCCCAAAAAGGATAAAAAGCCTATGATGAAAACTGAAACAAATATTATTGTTGCAATGAGAGGTAAAGTCTCTGCAATTGGTGAAACCTTATTCGGTGCATCAGGTCTCGTGCTTCCGCCGTTGTTCATTGTCTGATTTGGTTGATTTGGGTGATTAGTCATAGCAGCACCGCACTTCTCGCAAAACAAACGTTATTGTCACCACCGCCGCTTTCCTGTGACGGAATTGAACTATTTCCTGTGTCACTGCCTCCTACTGCACCGCTGCAAGCTGAAAGCAGCATAGAGAGCACCAACAGAAGCAATATAGCTTTCGATTGTTTCTTTTTCATAGCTTTTCCCCCTGATACAGTCGATGTTTTTTCAAAACGGATCTCCTGGCAAGTTTCATCAACAGCAACTTTCAGTTTTAAAAAGCTGTATAAATATAATATGCCAGGACCAATCAAGGAACAATAGTGGACAACTTTCTTTCATTGAATTTTTGTTGTCCATATGCTATGCTGTACTCATCTCATGATACAGGGGAAGATTACCACATCATGCTTTCAGAAAGAATTAACGCATTATTCACACTGCTTGGATGTAATAATACCGACATTGCCCGTTACGCCGGCTGCTCATCCGGCAACATCTCCAAGCTAAAGACCGGAGATCGGGAGCCGAAACCCACAAGCCGCTCGATTGCGTCTTTTGTGAACGGCGTTTACGAATACGCGGACTACGAAAACATGCTGCCTACGCTGCAGGAGCTTTGCCGAAGTCCGGATACCACCCGGGATGCGCTGCTTCCCGCGCTGATTTCATGGCTCTACGAAATAGATGAAATCGTGTTGCCTGCGCATGCATCCACGCCAAAGAGCAAGAGGCTGCTGACCCTGCGGCGGCAGACCTTCGGAGAGCGTCTGGACCGCGCCGTAATCCTGCTTGGCCTTTCCAACAGACAGCTCTCCGGGATTCTGAATATCGACGTCTCCCTGATCAGTCGGTACCGCAGCGGCATATATTCCCCCCACGGAAACAACAGACTTGCTGAAAAGCTGTCCGACGCTCTGGTATCCCGTGCGGAAAGGATCGGCAAAACGACGGATCTTGCCGCCCTTTGCGGGTCGGAAGCAGAACAACTTAGTGCAGATACGGTATCTTCATGGCTCTATGATTTCACTCCAGAGGAGGACAACGCAGCGATCGCGCAGGTGCTCCTGCGTTCGCTTGACGAGTTTACCCCTCACAAGAGTCTGCCAGGAACTGTCCCGAAGGTGCCCGAGACGACGGACGTGACCCTCTATTACGGGATGGAGGGGCTTCGCAGCGCCGTGATACGCTTTCTGACCGATGCCGCCCAAGAGAACGAGGAACTGCTATTATACTCCGACGAGCCCATGGATTGGATGACCGGTGATCGAGCTTATTTTGCGCTGTGGGCATCTCTGATGGCAAAGTGCGTCAGCAGCGGCGTGCGGATCAAGATTATTCACAACGTAGAGCGTGTGGGCATAGAGATGATCAATGCCATTCGAGGATGGCTACCGCTCTATATTTCCGGCAGGATCGAGCCTTTCGTGTTTCGAAGCGTCAGAAACAATCGGTTTTACCATACAGTTTTTCTGCGCTCCGGCGGCGCGTGCATTCACGGCTTTTTCCCTGCGCAAGGGGGTGACAGCCGCTGGTATGAGTATATTACGGATAAAAAACGCTTGGACTTGTTGGAGCGGGAGTATAACTCCATGCTCTCCGACGCCTCGCCGTTTTTAAAGGTGTTTAGCGGCGCGGACGGTGAGGGGTATCGTTCTTACTGCATAGAACAACAGGGGACGAGGACATTCCTGCTTTCCGAGTTTCCCGTGTTCACCATGCCGGAGGAACTGCTCACGCGGATTCTCGACCGTGTTCAAATGGCAGAACCCCTCAGAGGCACTGTGCTTGACCTGTATAAGGGGATGCACAGCCGGTTCCGGGACTTGCTGCGGCAGGGTGCAGTCAACCTGATACTCTGTCCTGCAGGAGCTGGTATCGAGAAGAGCAGGCGACTCAATTTCGCGTTGGACTTGGTGAATCTTTCGATTGACTATACGAATGACGAATACGCTCAGCATATTTCTGCTGTCATGGATCTTGTAAAGAGCGAAAAGAACTTTCATCTGACGCTGCTGCCCGAATCGCCGTTCCAGGAAATCCAGATTGCCATGCCTGGGGACGCGGTATCCGTGCTTCGCTGTAAAGAACCATATACCGCATTTGTGTTCTTAAATTCAACGCTGACTAAATTGGTTTCCGATTACCTTTCCGAGTTGATCGGGAACTATGCCGCTGACAGACACTCGACATTGGAGGCATTGGACAAGCTGCGACACCTGAGTGGAAGATGATTTCTCTCAATGAGCGCCGCAAATAGGTGCCTGTCACTGTGAACTTCAGATAGACTATCGCAAATAGGTGCCTGTCACTGTGAACTTTTGTTCACAGTGACAGGCACCTATGGGGTCGGGGCAACTATTTTTGGATTTGAAAACAGCTTGTCAATAATCTCGTCTAGAGAGTCCGAGTAATGTTACCTCCGTAACTATTTGTTTTTATGACTCCTGCCACTATATCCATTGCACAAATAATGAAAATTTATCTTTATGTTGTCAAAAATATAGAAATAATTTTTATTATTATAGCATTTGCCGAATAATTTTTTTATGAAAATTGTATAAACATAAATAAGCGATAAAAAGCACGATTCTCCGTATCGTTGTACCAATAACCGGAATCTAAATGATATAACAGTTTTAAATTAAAGTCGAAATTGGGAAAAAAAGAAACGGAAACAAAAGAGGAGTAATAAATTCTACCCTTTGTCTCCGTTATTTTTATGAGGCTATTCTTCTTAGATACCACTACTTATGCTTCCAATACAGATTTCGAACATTCATCCTCAATTGCGGTTCTTACAAAATCGTTCAGTGATATATTCCTCTTTCTTGCATATATTACTGCCATTTTATGGAGCTTTGAGGGTATTCTCACATTAAACTGCCCTTTATATTCTTTTTCAGGCTCTTTTCCAAACTCCCTGCACATCTCCAGATAATTGTCTACAGACTGATGAAACATTTTCTCAAGTTCTTCTACGGATGATCCGTGAAATGCCAGTGTATCATTAAGTCCGATGACTTCACCGATAAATAGTTTATCTTCATCAGAATATTTTATGTCTGCATGGTATCCATTATATTCCATCATTTCATCAGTCCTCCTTATACTCTCCGATTTCCTTTAAAAACTGTCGGGTCATCTTTACCTGGTATGGATAAAGCTCATTTTCAGGATGCGGTTCATCAAAGGCCAAAATTCGCCCCGTTGCTTCATGATAGAACCTAATTCCAGAACCTCTCCCGCCTTGTCCTTTTAAACAGCCGCACTGAGACATCAGCGAATTCAATTCCTGCTTTGTGAAATTTCTTGGCAACTTCTTCTGGAACAGTTTCTTTAAAAGCTTGTCTTTTGATGGCATAACGCGCCACTCCTTTGGTACTAAATTTCAGTTACATAGTATAGTATTTTTTTCTTTAAGTCAATAAAAGGCGAAACCAAAGATCCCGTATATGACGATGAATATAAAGAGGCCGGTCAGAAATCTGATGGAATGCATTATACATGGGAATGCACCGAATATTATAAGCACATTTTCCGAATCCCCAAGGACTATGACGGACTCACCATGGTATTCATGAAGGAAAATCCCGAAGAGCTTGCCAAGGCCGAACATGACAGTACTGCCGAGTACATATATGACAGAGCAGGTTATGATGTCTTTGATAAGGATCTTTACTATGGTACGGAAGTGAATGCTGATGACTTCTATTTCATAAAGATATGTGACTACATAAAGAAATAAAAAGTCGAAGCACGATTCCCCGATTGTTTTAGAAAAGAGGATAACGATATGATGAGAAAACTTGTTGCAGGCTTTGCTGCTGCATCTATGATCGTCACGATGTATGCAGGCTTGGGCTATAGTTCAGATAAAGGCGCCGTGGTTGTCGAGCCGGTTGTTTTGAAAAAATCAGCATTGAACAATCTGCTCCCAAAGGATGCAAAAAAGAATAGTGATACTGTTACGGAACTTGATGTGATCATATACATGGAAATATTTTTTATAATTATAGCATTTACCGAATATTTTTTTATGAAAATTGTATAAACATAAATAAGCAATAAAAAGCACGATTCTCCAAATTGGGGAATCGTGCTTTTTTCTCTGCTCTTCTATAATTAGTTATGTCTATTAAATGGATGATATATACTTAGCAATTTGGTCGACCACATCCTCCGCAGTTTCTATCTGACGTACTGTTTCTTCTTTGGAGGCAATATAAAAATCATCATAATCACTCGCATGTCGTATCTCTTCGGCTTTTGCTATTTTTCGTCCCATATCCTTCGGGAAAACCTCAGTTCTAACATAGTCTTTATTAAAATTGCCCAAGGCATCCTTATGACGTTTATATGATTTTCCATCCAAAGCATGGACCGCAGAAACAGCATGGTATATTGCATAGTACGCTCTATTATTCGCACCTTTATAATCTTCATTTTCCAAAAGCAATTTGGCCGACTTTAAATCTGTCTTTGCGGTATCCAGTCTATATTTGGCAAGATCTTCTTTGGTTCCAATCTCTTCATGCTGCATATAGTGTCACTCCCTCTTTTTTAATGTTGGAAAAGAAAGGATAATTCTTTTCCCACTTTTGAAATAGTGCAACTGTATGTACCAAGGGTTCTATATCCAAATCATGTTCCATATTAAAATCATATGTCATATCAGATAGACTATCGCCATATCTTTTGACTTCCGTCTCGGAAATATCCAAAAGTATCATAATGTCAATATCAGAATCTCCATTGTAATCGCCTCTGGCATAAGACCCAAAGAGAATAACAGAACGCAAAGAATCACCATATATATCCTTCAAATTTAAAACATATTGATTTAATAATGTATTTATCTCTCTCAGCATATCTATCACCCAAATCGTTCCAACAGGTAATCTCGATTCAATGATAACTTATATACATAAAAGCATCAATGCAACCCTCCATTAATTCTTTAAATAATTATTCGTTCCAGACCATTTTGTTATAAGACTTAAGTTCAACCTATATAACATCCAACATGAAAACATTTGACCTGAACGACAACATACCTTGTATCTTATTTCGACACGGAGATAATTCTGTATAAGACATTAATGATTTACACGTTTTTTTATGACAAAAATTCCTTAAATCAACAGCAGCCGGTTTTATAAACGGATTTTCTGTCGATATATAAAATATAGTGGTCTTGGGAAAGGATTCCCGATTAATCAGGTGCGGAGGGATATATCGTGAAAAAGAAACAAAATAAGTCAAGTTCAAAGAGGATAAAGAATATAGTCAGTGCAGCTCTGTTGGCATCTATATGCCTCTCTCTTACAGCTTTTACTCCTGCAGAATCAAAGAATACAGTTCTGGCATCAAAAATGACTTCCAAATCAAAGGAAGGTTCAACTGCATGGGACAATCTGCTCCCAAAGGATGCAAAAAAGAATAGTGATACTGTTACGGAACTTGATGTGATCATATGCGAATACGGGCAGGATACGAAGAACTGGTTCCTGGGCTCCGGTATGAAGGGGTCAAACTTTGTGAAGAAATTCGAAGAGGAAAATCCGAATATCAAACTGAACCTGGAGGTAGTTTCCTGGAGTGATGTCTATGACGAGGTGGACAAACGCATTAAAAACGGTAATGCTCCGGATATCCTGAACCTTGACGTCTATAGTGATTACGCTGAGGATGGACTGCTCCTTCCGGTTAAGGATTATTGCCCGACGAAACTCTATAGTGATTTCTTCAGTCCATTCCTTGATCAGTCTGAAATCGACGGTAAGGTTTGGGCGCTTCCGGATCTGGCTTCTTCCCGTGCGCTATACTGTAATGCTGACATCTTTAAGGAAGTGGGTATAGACTACCCGACCACCTGGGATGAACTTGAAGATGCCTGTGAAGAAATAAAGAAATACTACAAAGGAAAAGTTTATCCCTGGGGCATCGATATGACAACCGACGAAGGTCAGGCTGCATTCTCCTACTATACTTGGGGAAATGGCGGTGGTTTTGTGGATGATAAGGGAAAGTGGGCGGTTAACTCTTCTGAAAATGTTGAGGCCCTGGAGTTCGCCATCGGACTGGTGGATAAGGGTTACACCAATCCTAAGCCTGCCACAGAGACCCGTTACGACCTTCAGGATATGTTTGCAGAAGGAAAGCTTGCAATGTTGATCGGACCCAATCAGCTTCCGGCTTACGTAGAGAAAAAGGGCGGAAACATTAAGATGGTTCCTGTTCCCATTCCGGCCGCAAAGGGAAAAACCTCATCCTCCATCGGTGTTATGGACAGGATTATGGCATTTAGGGATGATGATGCTTCCGATCAGGACGCAAGAAATGAAGCTATCGGCGAATTCATGACATTCTTCTTTGCACCCGAGAACTATACAGCCTGGGTTGAAATGGAGGGATTCCTTCCGGTAGTGAAATCCGGTGTGAAATATATGGCAAAGTATGATACCAACTTCGGGGCATGGCTCGATATCCTTAATAACTGCAAGTTCTATCCCACTGAAAAAGCTGAGTGGGCACAGGCCAAGAAGGACATCATCGCTGCCGAACAGAATGCCCTGAACGGAAACGATGTGAAGAAGGAACTGGATAAGGTACAGAAAAAACTGAACTAAAACCTAACACAGACTAAAGCGCCGCTCCCCGTCTTGCAGTAAGGAAGCGGCGCTTTGATTTTCCCTGAATTTGATAAAATGATATTTCAATCAAGCTTAGGTCACGAAATAGCCTCATTTGTAATGGCTGTGTTCTTATGTTATCATACAGCTATAAGAAAAAAGAGCGTCAGCTCTGTGATCCTTTGATGATCACAGACTGACGCTCTTTTTTATCTCACAGTTACTTTTCGTAAACCACTGCTTCCAGCGGAGCAAGGATTCCCTTAGTACTTTCACCATTTGTTCCGATAAGCTGTTTTGCACCTTCCACACATGAAGGATCATAGGAAGCTTCCTCGAGAGAAAGATTTATGAGAATGGTTGCCTTTCCGGCTTCGCTTTCCCTGGTATAGGCAAAAATCTGCTCATGCTCACGAAATAACTCTGTGTAGTCTCCCGTCTCCAGCTCCGGATGTTCCTTTCGAAGCTCTGAAAGAGCAATGTACCAGTTAAGAACCGAATCCTTATCCTCCATCTCAGAGGCTACATTAAATTTTTCGTAATCATCATATACAGGAAGCCAGGGTGTACCCGTGGTGAAACCGGCATTTGATGAGCTGTCCCACTGCATGGGAGTACGGGAACTGTCTCTTGCAAGGTTGTGGACACCTTCCAGGGCTTCAGCCTCGGAATATCCCTCATCGATTGCAAACTTATAATGGTTTCTGGTCGAAATATCGTTATAATCATCTATAGAAGGCCATGCTACATTAACAAATCCAAGCTCCTCTCCCTCCATGATAAAAGGAGTACCTCTCATGGTGAGAACAAGAGTGGCGAGAGCTTTGGCTCCGGAAATCCTGTCGGCACCCTTCGGCAGGAAATGATTTATGGAACGGGGCTGATCATGATTTTCCAGAAACATGGGATACCATCCCCCGGTTTTCAAAGTATTTTCCTGACTGGAAGTGATCAGAGCCTTGAATTCCGGAAGCGTCCATTCCCGAGTAACGCACCAGTTCATTTCATCCTTCAGACTGATATTCATAAGACCGAACTCAAATACCATATCAAAGACCCCGGCAGGTCCAACCCAGTCAGGGAGATCACGGGCAGAAACACCATTGGCTTCTCCAACCGTAAAAATATCAGTACCGTTCTGAACCGCGTCTTTAAATTCATGGAGATAGTCCAGTATGCCATTTGTATTTGCTGTCATGGCATGAATGCCCACTGTACCATCATTGGCATCCGGAGTACCATCCAAAAATTTTTCAGGTTTCTTGATGTAGGTTATGGCGTCCAATCTGAAGCCTCCGACTCCCTTTTTTACCCAAAAGTCAGCGACATCTATCAGTGCCTTACGAACCTCCGGATTGGCCCAGTTAAGATCCGGCTGTTCGGGCAGGAATGTGTGAAGGTAGTACTGTCCTCTGTTCTCATCATAGGTCCAGGCCGATCCTCCAAAGATGCTTCGCCAGTTGGTAGGTGCACTTCCATCCTCTTTGGGATCCGCCCATATGTACCAGTCGCTCTTATCGCTGTCCTTTCCCGAACGGGACTCGGTAAACCAGGCATTCTCGTTGGAGGTATGATTAAACACCAGATCCATCACGATACGGATATCGCGTTTTCCCGCTTCTTCGATCAGTCTGTCCATATCCTCCATGGTACCGTAGGCCGGATCGATAGCATAGTAGTCTGCTATATCATAGCCATTGTCTGCCTGAGGTGACACATAACAGGGCGTAAGCCATATTGCCCCGACACCAAGCTTTTTAAGGTGGTCAAGCTCGGAAGTGATCCCATTCAGATCACCGATCCCGTCACCGTCAGAATCCTTAAAGCTCTTTACATAGATTTCATATGCGATTGTCTTCTGCCACCATTTAAAATCCTCCTGTTTGATTTCAGGATCATTCTCATTCTTCCTGACTTCTTCTGACATAGGTTTTGCTTCATCCTCTGATTTCTTATCCGATGACTCTGTCAATGCAGCCCCGGTACTGTCTTCATTATTAAGACCCCCACGACCGCACCCTCCTGAAAGCAATGCTCCGATCACCAGCAATGCAGTGCAATATAGTATCTTCTTCATATTCTTTTCTAATTCCACTTAAGTTCCTGTTTTCTTTGGTACATCAGCTTGTCGGCACGGCGGAAAACATCATCATATGTCCCGTCCACCCTCGGCCGATATAAAGCACAGCCAACGGCTATCACCGCTTTTCCTTCCAGCTTATTGCGGTGTACCTCATCATTAAAGTCCTTCAATATCATTTCACGATTGTCATAATCATCGCCCTTTAAAATAACAACAAACTCATCTCCGCCGATACGATATACCGGACTATGCTGAAAACATCTGCAGATCTGTGAACAGGCCTCCCTGATATACTTATCACCCATTTCATGACCCATGGTATCATTTACATACTTAAGATAATTCAGGTCAAATATCGCAACCCCGTACTGAGTCAGCTTTCCATCACGGACACCGTGCTCCAATTCGGCCACCGCCTCCGTGTATGCCGTTTTATTCTTTACACCTGTCAGCGCATCCTTATAGGCGATCCTTCTCATAGTTCCTATTTCCCTGGAACGCTCCTCTATCTTATCCCGATAGATAAAGGTATGGATAGTGCAGGTCGCCAGCAGGCATCCCACAGCATAAAAGGGCGTTAATGGATAAAAGATCTCCAGCAGAACAAAAAATGTCATTATGAATCCCGAAAAAGCAACGGTGCGATGTCGTTTTCTTTCAAATCCGTCTGAATGTAGGGCTACATACAGGGCATACACCGAGGAAAGCACAAAAAGCATGATCTGTGCCACCAATGCAAGATGCCTGCAGATCAATGGATGATAAATGTTGTTATCGTCAAAATAAAATGAGATTGGTTTGAAAAAGTTGATCACGAGAGTCAGCACCTGCGTAAGCATGATGAGCCAGCCACCGTAAAGCAGAAACCGTTTAAACAGATTCTCCCTGTTCAGATAAGTCACAACAAAATGGGTCCAATAGAATACAGATGCCGCCATAGTCAGAAAATACAAGGTGGTGTCGATAAATGCAAGCTTTGAGAGCCCTGCCTCATATAGTACTCCCCTGAAAATATCGGAAAAATAAAAGTACATTACAGCAAACAAAAACTGCCGATAGCGGCACTCTGCCTCGGTAAGAGTTCCTCTGGCATGCTGTTTCATATAATCAAAATTTATTATGAGATGCACAAAAATAGCAAGCATCCCTATCGTTGAATAACTCATATCTTCCCCCCACTAGCAGTATGATTATACACTTGTCGCATCTGATTTTCAAAAAAAACCTTATCTTTTCAGCACTATATAATATTCAACGGGTTTTATGCCGACTTTAGGGGCAAACAGATTTTTAAATTATAAAAATTTGAGATATAATCAGATACAGTTGAAGCAAAAATACGTTTTTCAGGTTTGAGACATACTATGAGCATGGAACAATATAACAATAAAATAGGCTACGATCATCTCACAGGTTTTCCTGATATGAAACGGTTCTTTGAGCTTGCAGAGGATTTCTTTGAGGATAATGCAGGCTGCGATATAGGCTCTGCCATGCTCTTCATGGATCTCTGCGGAATGAAGGCATTTAACCAGAGATATGGTTACACAGAAGGTGACAAGCTCATCAGAGAAGTTGCAAATCTTCTTGTGAAACACTTTGGTAAAGAAAGCTGTTGCCGTACTACTGCCGATCACTTTACTGTCTATACTTATTCAAAAGAGCTGGGGAACAGGCTCTGGGAGCTTGTTAAGGAATTCAGGAATATAAACAGTGGCAGGACATTACCAGTCAGAATAGGTGTATATGATTTCAAACTGGGGCGGGTTAAAGCGTCCACAGCTACAGACAGATCAAAAATAGCGAGTGATAGCTGCGGAAACATATTTGAATCTACCGTGCGCTTTTTTGACGCAAAAATGCTGAACAAGTTTGAGGATAGAAGCTATGTCTTTCAGAACCTGGAAACAGCTATGACGGATGGATGGATAAAGGTGTATTATCAGCCTATTATCAGAACCTCCAACGGCAGGGTATGCAACGAAGAGGCACTGGTAAGGTGGATAGATCCTGAAAAAGGTCATTTTGCGCCCAGGAAGATCATTTCCATATTGGATGAAGCTAAAATTGCGTATAAACTTGACCTGTTTGTTCTGGAGCAGGTACTGAAGAAATTAAAGAGACAGTCTGAGGAAGGCTTATATGTTGTTCCGAACTCCATAAATCTCTCGGGAACCGACTTTTATTCCTGCGATATCGTTGAGGAAATAAGGAAAAGGGTTGATAACTCGGGAGTTGACCATGGCAACATAATAATCGAAATAACAGAGCGTGTCATCCTTGATGATAAGGATTATATGATGGCACAGATAGAGCGATTCAGAAAGCATGGATTCTCGGTATGGCTGGATGATTTCGGCAAATCGAATTCTTCAACAAATATATTACAGCAAATTCATTTTGACGTTATCAAGCTTGACGAGAGCTTTATCAGTAAGATTGAAGAGAATGAGCGAAGTAAGATAATCATCACCGAACTTGTAAGACTTGCAAGCGGACTTGGCAGTGAGACTGTTGCCGAAGGTGTTGAGACATCGGAACAGGCTGAATTTCTTGACGAAATCGGATGTACAAGACTGCAGGGGTATTATTTCTGCGATGTATTGACTATTGAGCAGATTTTTAAAAGATATAAAGAAGGAAAACAGATTGGTTTTGAAAACCCAAAGGAGTCGGAGTACTATTCCGCACTGGGCAAGGTCAATCTTTACGACATGTCTTTTTCCTCATACGGAGAGCATGAAAAGCTTGGCAGTTACTTTAATACCATGCCAATGTTTATAATTGAGGTTTCTGATGATGGAACTAAGCTTGCCAGAGGCAATAAATCCTTCAGGGATTTTACAAATATCCATCACCCGGAAATGCTAAGTAAAAGGCTTATAACGAAGGCAGAGATCAAAGATAATATCGGATCTGATTTTCTAAATGCTATGGAGCAGTGCATCAGAGATGGAAAGCCGACCATAGTAGACGTAAGAGAAAGTGATAAAGGCGTAGCACACCTCTTCATAAGAAGGATAGCCATAAATCCTGAAACCGGTGTGGTTGCTCTGGCTATAGTGATCCTCAGTTATATTGATAATGACTTAGAGCTAAAGCACAAGGAAGCTCTTGAACGTATAGAGCAGGAGAGAAAGACCTACAGCAGGATAACTGCACTTTCAGGAAACTATATATGTATTTATTCTGCGGATCCGGAAACCGATCACTTTGTCCAGGTCGTATTGGACAAAAGATTCAATGATGTGGGACTTTCAGAAGAAGGTGATGATTTCTACAACCAGGTAAGAGAAAAAGGGAAAAAAATTGTTCATGTCGAAGATAAGGGCGTATTCATTTCGAGTTTTACCAAAGAAAACATACTGTATGAAATTGAAAGCAAGGGTGTCTTTTCTCTGAGAATCCGCATGATGTTTAATGGAGAGTCCAGGTTCATATGTATAAGAGCCGCAAAGATTGAGGAAGATGATGGTCCGCATATAATTGTGGGAATAATAGACGAGCATGAGCAGGTAAAAAAAGAAATGGAATATGCCCGAAAGCTGACTGCCGCAAAGAATATTGCAAATATTGATGCTCTTACCGGGGTTAAAAACAAGCATGCATATATCGAAGCTGAAGAGCAGCTGGATGAACGATTAAGAAATAATAAGGATCTGGAGTTTGCTTTGGCCGTATTTGACCTCAATGGACTTAAGAAGATCAATGATACATTCGGACATCAGGCCGGAGACAGATATATACGGGAAGGGTGCAGTCAGATATGTAAGGTTTTCCAGCACAGCCCGGTGTTCAGGATAGGTGGCGATGAATTTGTCGTGATTGCCATGAATCATGATTATCGCAATCTGGATGCACTTAGTGCAAAGTTTTCTGCATTGAATGAAAAGAATATGGAATACGGAGGTGTTGTGATCGCTATGGGAGTTGCAAGGTTTCATGGCGAAAGCAAAGTGTCGGAAGTATTTAAAAAAGCAGATGATTGCATGTACGAAAATAAGAAGTATCTTAAGGAATGTGAGTAATAGAACCAACCCGCTTGCACGATAGCATTAACAGACCATCGTGCAAGCGGGTTTTGATTCAACGGCGTCTTCTCTTTAATCATCACCGCTTGAGTCGAAGAATCACATCACCCACAAAGTATATAAGAGCTGATTTTCTTACCCTTTCCTTCGCACTATCGAGCTGGCATGCTACAGAAAAATTGCTGATCGCTTTATCCATATCTTCAAACGCACGCGCGGAAATACTATCGGGAACTGTAAGTTCTTCTACGGATGACCCGTGAAATGCCAGTGTATCATTAAGTCTGATGACTTCACCGATAAACAATTTATCTTCATCAGAATATTTTATATCTGCATGGTATCCATTATATTCCATTATATCGTCAGTCCTCCTTATACTCTCCGATTTCCTTTTATCCGTTAACAAGTTTCAAGAACTTCTTATCGTTCATCTGTTCATTCGTGACATACTCACCATCATGGAACAGAGCATAATTCGTGATCGGTGTCGGGGCATTCTGAGCTTCATACCTGCTCTCTATATGGATCGCCCGGAATGAGATACCATTCTCTTTTGCCGTCTGTTCCAATACCGGAACATACTTTGCATTGAAAGGACATTGGCTCGTGTAATACAAAACATAGCCCTTCTCTTCAATATGCGGATGCTTAGCGCAATCTCTGAACCGTGGTGTATCTGCCTTCTCTTCAAACGGCAAATACCAAAGCTGGATACCATTATCAGCTTCATCCGCAACGGAAAAGCCCTTATATTTCAGAAACTTCGGATCAGCCAGGAACGGCTTTTTCTTTGCAGCACACAATATGCACAGCCCATTTCTCCCCTTTTCTTTGCTATCCTCTATGCAAGCATTTAACAAATCTGAAGAATATCCATGTCCTTTGAAAGACCCGGACACCCACAGACAGTCAATGTACATATATCCATCCGCTTCAATCGGAACCCATGCGTTTTCCGCAGGGATATATTCAATAAAGCACTTGCCGCGCTCCACGCTCTTCAGGAAAACAAGTCCTTCATCAAACCGGTCAGCCAGCCATGCCTTCTTTGAAGATACCTGCACATCCTTATTGTTGGAAATCGCACAGCAAATGTGTTCCTTTTCCAGATTATCCTTTGTTACTCTGATGTATTCCATTGCAGTTCTCCTATCCCGGTATCTGTTCCGGTAACTTCAGCTTTTCCGCCAGATGAACCGAGATCATATTCTGGGCATCCCAGCTCGGATACAAGCCTTGCCCAATAAGACCTTGGTTGCCAATGATATAGTCCTTCATCTTCTTAAAAGTGCGTATAAGCGCCTTACTTTGTTTTGTAGCCAACTCACCTTTTAGAACGGTCATAAGCATATATAAACCCTGTTCGGTGAATACATGTGGGTTGTACCTGCTCTTTGAACTTATATTTGCGGTCGAAAATTTCGTCCGCAAAACTTGATGTCAAAGTTTTTGACCTCAAGTTTTTACATCCTAATCCGTCTCAAATGATCTTCAGTTAAACCCATCGAATTCGAGGGGTTTAACCCTTCTTACTTTTCTTTACCAGTTTTTCATACTCCATCTGATATGCAATCAACCGGGGGATGTATTCCGGTGGAGTACGCCGTCCCGATTCCCAGTCCTCTATTGTACGAACCGGGATACCGGTATGCTTTGAAAACTCTGTTCTATTCTCACCGACACTCTCACGAAATTCCCTTATTCTTTTTGCTATATCCATGATTTCACCTCCACGCACTGCCATAGTGCTAATATATCACATTTCCTCTCTCGGCAATGCGTGGAAGATAAAAATCTGCATATTTTTCATGAAACCGTCGTATCATTCGCCTCTTTACTTCGTCATCCGATTTGGAAGTACCTGACCTTCTCGGCTTCTGTGTTCCATCCGATGATGTTCCTGTAGCGTTTCCGGCTTCTGCCTTGATGCTCTCTATAGCATCCCTGCAAGCATCGGATCCCATCGCCGCAGCAATGATTCTCTCCATCTCGGCTTCCTCATAAAGCATATAATCGGGAAGGTTCTTCGTAAAAAGCTCACCTATCAGCAGTTTTAATGACTTCTCCCTTTCACGCTGCTGCCTTTCATCTTTCTTGATCTGCTCCCGGAGTTTCTGCTCATATTTGGCTCTCTGCTCTTCGAATCTTAAGCGTTCCTTACTTTTGGAATTCTGTTCCTGTACGGAGATCTCCATTCTCAGCAATGAGATAGCAGGCATACCGAGTGAGCATATAATCATCAACTTCTCGATTACCGCCTTTACCGATTTTTATCATTTTGCTGACATCAGCAAAATGATCCATTACAGTTATCCCATTGTTTTCACAAGAAGTCTTTGCCTTTTCTATGGTCTTCTCAAAATTTCTCCATTGAGCATATTCAAGCAGTTCCATCAACTCTCTTGCATACCAGAATTCATATACCTATCTGATATTTTAAAAAACAATCTTGATTCCATTCGGCTCAATGATTTTTTGAGCGAGTTCTCTACATAAAATCGGAATTTTATCATTTACTCTAAAATCATAATCTGTAATCCCCATTATCACGATATTTTCAGATATACCTTGGGAAAGAAGATTTACAATTTCATCTTCTGATAACCCTACACCTTCTTGGAACATATGTTGTATGAGCTTTGGAGTGCTGAATAGGATAATTCTTGAGCCTCGATATTCTTGATTAGTTCTTCTCATTACAGAATCTATTTTACTGGCTGCACCCTTATCATCAGTAAGCACACACAGCTTTCCGTCCGGTACTCCCGGCAAATAGGATAAAATGTGCGCACATATTGAAATTAGTTCCTCTCCGAGATTATCTTCATGCTCTTTATTGCTTCTCACCGCAGAAAAGAATCTTTGATATAAATCAGAAGCTTTGAGATTTTTCCCCTCGACTACCTCGGAATTGAGTTTATCATTCATTTTAAGAGTTTCCGTAATAGTGCTTGTAGGGCTTTTCGCCATACGTACTGCCCACATTAGATACTCATTTACTCTTTCAATCGTAGAAAAACAATCCGAAAGGATGCTGTATGAATATTCCTCGTCGAAGATAACTACACTCACTCCGGAGTTTTTCAGTTTGTTTATATATTCAATAAACTGCCGATTCAAGACGTTGTTGTCTCCGGATAGTTCCATCAGTATACATCTTGTCAAAAAGATTGCTATTCCCCGGTTCTCAAAATACCGGATCAATATACTCTTTTCATTTTCCCTCAAGTTCGAATGCCTTTGAAACGAACATGCATCATAAAAAAGCACCTTTTCAGCTTTGAAGAATACACTTTTAATCTCATCTATATCTGCAACAACAGATTCTTTTATTTCACTATAGTTGTCAGGGGTTTCCGCATATGTTGATGCCATATTCTACTCCCCCTTAATCTTTGCATATAGTTCTCGCATGTTTTTAAGCGCTTTACAGACTGTTCTCTCATTAATATATTTATCTTCAATGAATTCCCTTCCAAACCTGCCAACAAGAGCTTCAATATGAATATAATCATCACGCAAAGAGGGCTCCATAATACTTTCATCCAACCACAATTCTGTTAATTGCTGCTTTACCCCTGCTCTATCAATGCTAAACAATACATCCAGTTCTGCATTTCCCTTAATCAGGCCCAATTCCAGGCATCTTATCAATACCGCCATATACGGTACCTGATAGTAAGACATTAATCTAACGATTGTACCGATTTCATCTCCCCCTGATTCGTCTTTGAATTTAGAATACATTCTTCTGAAACTAACTTCAGGCATCAGGAGCATTCCGGCAAAGAGATTTGCAGCATATTCTCCCTCATGCTCGTAGTAATGGTCATCAACAAATTCGACTTTTGAGACAAACTCCTCAGATCCAAAAAAGACATGATAAATCTCATGTGCTATAGCGAAGTTAACGTTCACTTTTGGCAATGATGTATTAAGTACAACATACCCCAGCCCATCTCCTCTATAACACAAAGCCCCTATTTCATCATCAGCAAAAGGTATTTCAAAAACAAGGTATCCTTTTTTCTGAAATGAAGATCTGACAATCTGCAAGATATTAAGCAGGTCACTATCATATTCGATCCCGGCAAAAGAGCAGAACCGCTTCACCTTAGAATCAATTTCTTCACGATCCGATTCACTGTATGAAATTATCTTTCGCAAACGTTCAACATTCATACCTTATCCTCTTGCTATGTGCTCAAACCGGCTTTTGGCGCTCAACACTTCATCAATATTCTCCATCAGTTCCATTAGCTGATTAGCAATTTGTTCCTGCTTTTCAGATGGTTCTCCGGCATAGAACGCAATTTTATTCGCTGATACAGTTCCTATTTGCGGGATATAGATTGTGTCTACCAAAAAGAACTCAACGGTTTTTCCTAAACCACGAGCAATTTTTTCCATATCTGTGCCGCTTTCCTCCTGAGCACCGGTTAATATGCGTGATATTTTATTCTTATCAATCCCTGTAATCATGCTAAGGTATGTCTGCTTAATCTTCATCTCTGACAAATATTTATTTACATTATTGATAAACTTAGTCATGACACTCGCTCCTTTCGGTCTGTATCAAATCATGAATCGTACTGTCCTCAATTAAAATTATACTCCTCCGCAAAAATAGCGCAAGTATTATATCTCATATTTTGAGATTTTTAAAGAATGATTTTAAATCACCCACTATTACCACACTTCCTTTCAACTAATATTCTCATTTTTTGCTATTAGCCCAAGAACAAACATACATTCTACTGAATAAAAAATGGCCTCCCATCGCAAAACACCTCATTCCTCTGATTAGAAGAGTAGGAAGGCAAAACTTCCGGATCTTGCACAACGGTAAAAATAACAATGGTTAAAAGAATCATACTTTATTCTATAGAAGCGAATGTTCTGGTGACGACCTTAACCTCGTCCTTGCCATCTTCAATATCCTCAAGCATCCTTAGGAAGTCAGGTCGGCCGGCAATATTCTTACCGGAGTGTCCCTCATCAGAATACTCTCCTACAATCTGCATTTCCTCATAGGCTGCATAACGCTTCAGTTTATCCTTTTGAGCATCCAGGCTGTATCCATCTACCTGCATGGCCGTAGATACGCGAGTATAAATATAGCATTTAGTCTTCTTCATAATATTCCTTTCAATTTTTCTTGACTGATCAGAAAAATCCCTTTATTATCCTTAATAAGGAAATGGGTTTTCACCGGGTAGGGCTTATGCCTGACAGGACTTGCTCGTTTCTTTTTTTATTTCTAAAACACCATATAGGTATTTCTTCCCACTTGAAGCATGTCTTATAAGCAAACGACCTTTAAATATATTGTATCGAACCACTTCCCCATCCTCATTAAATATCGGAACAGCAAATCTAGTCTCATATCGGTACCAACCATTCTTTGCATCTCTGCCGTGCATAGCCTTTCGGTTATTCTCAAAAATACCGTTTGTAGCAATCTCAATCCATCGCCGCCCGCTGCTCATCCTTGGCAAATTCCTCAAGCTCCGGCGGAAGATAAAGCTTTTCCCCGGCTCTGGCAATAACCTTGGCCTCCGCCCATATCTGAGCCACGATATCATCATCCAGCTCCCACGCCTTGTATTTGCCCCGTCCCATTCCGGCAGGTTCTTAAAGAAATCCCTGATCGTATGGTATGAACGGTCATCCACGACCTTCGCAACGGCGATACTGTAATTCCTCTGTGAAAATGTTCCGTACTTCTCATCCACATAACAGATCAGCTGAGCATCATCGGCATACCGTTGTCCATATCCAGCGTCAGCATGGAACGACAAATAACATGGCCGACCTTCCGCCTCCCATCTTTCAGATGGCCTGCGACATAACCGCCCACGTCCTTAATGGCATCACGCCTTGCCTTCGTCATCTTCCTGTACTCTTCCACGGTCTCCGTGGTGTACTGCGTGGTGCTTACCCTCTTGCAGAAATCCTCCCAGGATATCTCGTTGTTTTTCCCCCCGGATTTCTTTTTTTAATTTCTATTTTTCCCTTGACTTTAAACTATAGCGGCACTATAATACGTCTTTACAGAAGCGCCGAAAAGGATGAAAAAATGCTGGGTTTTTCAGCAGAATTGTGTATAATATAGATAGAGGAACATGAGGTCTCTCAACTGAAATGTTCTTTCGCACTTGCAAAAGTGTTTTTTGGTCGACGAGGCCATATAAGAAAGGATAATTTGACCGACGAGGTCACTCTGGTTAGCCAGAGTAGGGTATGGTTAGCGCCGTACCCTTATTTTTTTCCTATAACACTAAGGAGAATTCCTATATTGAAAGAGTATCTTAAGGCACAAAGCAAAACAAATGAGATTATCGTCGGGAATACGATCAGTTCCGAAAGAAAATATTATCCCCAACCTCTACGGTAACCGTTGAATACAAAGAACTACCATGCAAAAGTTGGGGGTAATCTTAATGCTACTTCAGACCACAGAGCCGCGCCATTTCATCTTCATCGCCTTCCCATAAGGGTTTTTCAGCTGCATCGGTCGGCATATCAACCTTATTCATTGCCTCGCGCATCTGATCCATAGACGGGAGTGCGTAGATTTTGGTGGTTTCAATACTGGAGTGACCGAGTATCTTGGAAATCATGATGGAATCTACACCATCTCTGTATAAATGTGTGGCTCTCTCGGCGCGAAACAGGTGCGGTTATACATGTTTAGGAATGTCAGGGCATTCTTTTCTGGCTTCATCGGCATATTTCTGGAGAATCCTTTCTACTGTGCTCATAGAAACGGAACCAACTTTGCCTTTGATCACAGTATAGAACAGGTAATCTTCGGGGCGGCATCCGTCAGCATGATAAATGGACATATACCGTTTCAAATGCGCTGCGGTTTTTTCGCTGATTGCAACGGAACGTTCTTTGTTCCCTTTCCCATGGATGTGGATCGATAGCGTTTTTAAATCCACGTCATTGATCCGCAATCCGGTGAGTTCACTTACTCTTACAGCGGAATCATATAGAAGAAGATCATACCTTAATCCAATAAGATCAGCTCTTTCGTTTCCAAAGCGGCTATCATGAAGCCATAGCCGTGCCTTGTCATCATCCAAAGATGCCACTAAGGATTTTTCATAATGCTTTGTATACCAAGAAGCCGAAAAAAGTGTTCCAAGCAGTCCTTTCTTCTTATTATCTATAGCCTGTGCGTCAGCACCGAACTTCGGTATGCTAATCAGTCCATTAGAAGATATATGGCCAAATTTCTTCAGGATATTTATAAGCGTTTCCTTTTCTGGATAAAGATTATGGGTATATTTCATCTGTTGTTCCGTTCGGGTTTGTATGATACAAAGCGGGGAATATACAGGGAAGGAACACACGTGCTACTCCCTCATCTACATCTCTTCCTCAACCATATGATAATCGTTTCTTCGAAACGTACGGGTGTAACAACAAAATCATAAAGGAGGCATTCCATCATGCAGTGCAGATACAGAATCGGAGAAACCTATTGGGCATCTAATCCCAGAGCAGGACACAACAAACAGAGTTGTGGCGTCCTTATCGGATGGACTGCCGATTGCAAAGCAATTCTTCAAAACAAACGCTGGGGCAACATCTATGCCACCATTAAAAATCTTGACGAACACAACGGAAAGGAAATCCATCATGATAACAGAAGGTATGATTGTTAGATACTCATCTGAATGGTGTTCCCCTGGTGAACGCAAGTATTTGCATGTGGTTAAAGAAAACCGCCTTAATCCCGTAACCAATCAAATGACCAGATGGCTCATTCAAACCATTAACATGGAAAATATGACATTTCAGCCCACTTCCGTTGTCGAAGACTATATGATTGAACCTACTGGCTTCAACATCCATGATTATGCCTCGGTACAGAAATAAATTCTGTATCGGGGTATCTTTTTTTATTATTTGGCAAAACCCGTCTCCGTTCCGATTGAGATGCAGCTGCAAGAGCAGCGCATCTCTCTTCACTGACGTCTTTTGCCTTTTTCTCTACACCTAACTACAAACTATTTCATTGCCATTTCAAATGCCTCAGAGAAAACATCATCATCAAGCGGCACACGCCTTTCTTTCTTCAACTTAAAACATGTTTCCTGGTATTTCTTTGACCGACGTGCTTTACTTTTTATCTTATCGCTCTTTGGAAAATCCTTTGAAAACTGTTTAAACGCAATCCTCCAATATTTGCTCATTTCAAAGATGGAATCATACACCTCAAACAACTCTTCATCTGTAAAAACAGACGTATCTTTGTTCTTTAAATAAAGATGTAAACCTTTTTCAAACTCACGCCAGTCATCCTCACGGATTTTTTCACTCTTGTTTTTTATCCATTGGAAGATACGCTCATCCTCTCGATTTCCAACTCTATCGAGCAAGTCCTGCCATTGTCTTGCTGACAATTTCTGTACAACGTTTAAGTCCTGTTGTGACAACACATAACATTGTTCATAAAAACTACGTGTAACAGAATTTGCACCTTCATCACGAATTCGTGTTTCCTGTGTTGCAAACGTTTTGATTTCATCCCAAAAACGTCTACGCTCTGCGACGGAAATATTATATTTCATCAGAAGTTCACCAAGGAACTTCCCAAGATAATACCTATACAACACAGTCTTCCCATAGGTTTCTTCAAGGTCAGACTCTATCTGAGGAATCTCTTCTTTCAGAGCATTTAGGATTTCATCAATCGTAGCAATTTCTTTTGCAGTAAGAAGACCCTTATATATAAGATGACCATCCTTATCCAGTGATACCACATGATTCATATCCAGCCCTCCCTTACTTCAGGCTCTCGTAGTAGACACTCTCGATCTTTTGCAATACCTTATCAGTTGCTTCCTGTGGCTCAAGGTCTGCAAACCCGTCTCCGAACACATCATACTTGCCTTCGTCAAGATAAAGCAGAACATACTGCTTCATCATCTGTTCACGTAGATAATCATGCTGAACGTCTGGATAGTCAGACAGATTCAAATACGCCGCATGTCCTATGTTAAGCGTAATTGTCCTACCGTTTCCTGGCGTCCGCCATGCACGCTCATATCTATCGGCAGCATTAGCAAGTTCAATATCAAACGAATCACTCTTGCCGTTTTTCTCATCCGTATTCAGGAAAATCTTAAAGTAATAAAAAGTAATCTTATCACCCTTTTCATAAATCGGATCATCTTCGTTTGCAATTAGTCTTGCTCTCAGTTCTACTGTACCTTCAGAAAGATATGGTTCATATGTTGCCTGGTCAAAAACAATCTCTTCAACATACGGCGTTATCACGTCTTCAAACGGAGGAATCTCTCCCGTAAGCGAAACTACATCTACAATCTTAGGACAGGTCTTATCACTTGCGTTATGAACACTCACATTCAGCCGATAATTCAACGTGTGATTCCGTTTGTTCTCAATCTTCCAGCAAACCTTTCGAACTGCTTCACCAAAGTTTACACGGCGACTTCCCTGAACAGGGAAGAGGCACTCATGCAACGTCAGTCCAACCGTTTCACGTGTATTATCAGGTTTATCAATATCAAAGAAATACGGCAGTATCTTTGTCTTTTCTTTCCCACTGCCGACAACCTTTACAGAAAGCACAATCCGGTTCTCTGCAAACTGTCGTGAATTGTCCTTCGTCACCTTATGGACAAAATCCATGCGGTGTACAGTATTAGAATGAACCGTCACTTTGCCAGCATCAATCTGAGAAAGAACTGAACCATTCTCCGGATCTACTACAGAAAGTTTGTAATCGAATCTCTTATCTGCTGCATATGAACTCTTAATTCGAACAGAAAACGAAATCTCATCACCTGCAGTTACTCTCTCTGTATCCTGTTCAGGATAGCGAATATCCTGCCATCGAATATCGAAATCAGCCTTTTGGGGACCTTTACCAAGGTCTTCAAAATGCAGTTTATCAAACAAATCCTGAAGTTCCTCAGCAATAGACTTCAGTTCATCTTTCAGTTTTTTGTCTTCGCTTTCCTTATCTTTTATGAAGTCCCATTCGACCATATTCGCATGGAATTTACTATTACAGTAATTCTTCATGTTCTGATAAGTGATAGTCTTCTTCTTTCCTTTGCTTACACCAAAGTGAACCTTATCCTCAATATCAGAAAGTTCATCTTCCCAGAGTTCGTCTACTTCGATATAGCCCCAATACTTTCCTTCAACCTTCTTGGGAACGTCTTTGATGTCAATCTCACCAATCTTCATTCCCTTACGATAGTACGAAATCCCTGACCACCTATTGGAACCATCTTCAAAGACATACAGGCCAAAATGCTTCACTTTATGCCCTGCTGAATAGACTTCTGGATTCTGTAATTCAAATGCTCTTGGCGTAGTTTTGATATCAGTTGGTATTGTAACGGAAACACCGTTCACAGTAATTGCAGAATCATCTGTTAACCGCTGAATAATAAGCCACCATGACTCTTGAATGAACGGAATGATGCTTCCATCCTGAATAGAATCTGACAATTCTGCTTTCGGTGATATTATAATCACCCTCGTACCTACGGTATTCTTTGCAGGCATTCCAGTCTTTTCGAAGATAAACTGTCGGGCTTCATCGCCCTCCAACGCTATCTCCATGACCTGGCCCTTATTATTCACATTAGCGACATATTTTCCGTCTTCACGCAAAGAATCAAAATAATAAGTGTAATCTTCTGATGCAACAGAATAAACGCTTTTTCCTGCACCATACAGACCACCACCAGTTGTGTTTCCACCTGAATTGAAAAGCGATGTAAAACGTGCAAGGCGTTCCTCTGGCGGAAGCACTTTGCCATCAGCCATCATCTGATTAACCACTGTACCTGGGATATTATTTCCTGTCAGACCAACAGTTCCAGAATCTTCGACTACTACAAAATTGCCACAAGCATTCTGCTTGTAAGAAATGTCACACCGCCAATTCTTCCACTTGTTGGTCTTTCTTGCACCAACAGCATTCTGTATAGCATCCTTTTGGAAGCCGTTCGTAAAGGTTACACCAGCATCCGTATAAGCCCCGAGAATCCAGTCAACACTATTCTTATAATTCTGCGGTATCGGCATCATATTCATATTGCTCTGCCTCCTTTATTCAAGAGTAAACCGAGTACTTTTTCTTGTCTCCGATTTACTGAATTTCTTTTTTGCCTCCCTGACCTCTGCCTCAATCGCAGAAAAAATCTTATCAACATCCTGTTGTGTGTAATCATACGCACTCGAATTAGAGCAATTGCCCAATAATTGAAGCATATCGATAATCTTGTTCGTCCTGGCTTCTGCCAATCTTACGAACCTCTCACGTTTTGTCTCTTGTTCTTTCGCCATGACATCGGCCTCCTTTTGCTAATATTCTGAGAATAATATAGCAGTTCAATCGTGTTCTGTCAATAATATACGCCATATATTGCGTCACATTTTTCAAATATTATATTAAATATTTCTTTGAAAAGGCACATGTTACGAATATGAGAAAAATAAAAGCACGCCTTGATACAACCTTAGTTGAAATCAAAGCGTGTAATATTTTAAAAATATTTTTCAATTATTGTGATTCTTCGCATCCAGTACTGCTTCCTTAATCGTCTTCACACAGTCTTCCAGATGCTTATTTATCTCCGCATCCCAGAACCGCAGTACAGTCCAGCCCTCGGCTTTCAGTTGTTTATCAACTTCGTCATCACGAGCCATATTACGTCTGATCTTCGTATCCCAATACTCATGATTGGTATCCACAGGCTTCTTCGTATCGAAGTTTCTTCCATGCCAGAACGAACCGTCACAGAACACAGCAATCCGATATTTCGTGATAACTATATCAGGTTTTCCGACCAACTTCTTATAGTTCTTCCGATAGCGGATACCCTCATGCCAGAGTGCCGTTCTCAGTTTCACTTCAATAGACGTATCCTTCGACCTGATATGCTGCATGTTTCTTCTGCGCTGTTCAGGAATCATATCATCAGCCATATGTCAGTCCTTTTTGCCATACGGAACTGTAGGCTCTGCAACCATCCCAAGGCTCTGAGACTGGAAATCATATTGGAACGCCTTGCTCTTCGGCTGTAAGTCAGACAATTGAATCTCACGATTCACGCTGAATATATCTTTCAAGAATTTATGGTCATAGCCTTTATCCGCATAATCCTGAGCCAGATTGATAAAAATATCAACAGGCATAGCAGAACCACTCACTCCCGTATCCCTCGTGATTGTTGCCAACTGACTATTGATATTGCTTCCAAAGGAACCTGCAATATACGTAAAGAAAGCCAGTGGCTGTTCAGTCTGACCATAGGTCTTATAATTCGGGATATAAACATCTTCCATGACCCGTTTGTGGTCGCCACTGATGCTGTATCCATTCTTGTATGCCTTATTATCAATAATCCCGCAATAGCCAGCATCTGTCGATTCTACAAACACATCCGGTGTGTTCCCAATCGGACCGACATGTTCAGCCCTCATTCGGAATATCTTTCGGAACATCTCACAAGTGGCAGTCTCAAAATCCCTGGCCCCTGCTGTGCCCATATGAGCAAGTTCCTTGTAACATAAGAAGAAATCGTCGATATTTCCATGCGGATAGTTCTGAATAAGGAACCGTTCCACCGTCTTTTCATCCACACCTGTATTGTGAGACACATGCTCCACAATATCAGGAGTAATGCCTGTAATCGGTGTTTTCAATGCCAACAGAACATATTCACGCCTGATACGCGCTTCATTCAACTCTTTCTGCGAAAGAGCATTCTCACGGTCAAAGTTACGCAAATCCTTCGCTACTTTGCCCCTGCCGTATTTACGCTGATAGTTCTCGGTCAGTTCAGGATGAGGAATAAAAGTAGGAGAGGCTTCTATAAAAGCATCTACCTCGGCTTCCTTGCCTTGACGCACACTGATAGTCTTAAAGCCTCTATCAATATATTGAGTAAGGTTGATATAATTGAAGAACGTATTGGCTATATTGCTATAGGTTTTCGTGTCCGTATCGTAAACAAAATCATCGGTAACATTCTGCCTGTATCGGATTATACGTAAAACGATATCCTCAAACACAGCATCAGAATCTGAAACGGCTCTGTGTATCACGATACCGTACATTTCTTCCATACTCAGTGTGTTTTCCAAACGCTCATCTCGGAGTAGACGGAACATGAACTGGAAAGGATGAACCTTTATGCTATGGTCAACACTACCGGAACCTGACCATACAGCCGCTGATGGATACTGATACCTCTGCAGTTGCAGACGCATCGCATCCACAAAAGAAATATTTCCCTTTACCAGTTCTTCGCCAATTAGTGTCAAACGACATTTCTTGTTCTCATCCTCAAGAAATACAAGGCCAAGGTCTTTCATCTGCTTAAACAGCGTCCTTGTCCCGCCACCACCTTGGCCAGCACGTCTCGCTCGAAGAGAACCGTGCTCGGTAATTTCTCTACCACCAAGAATATCTTCAAAATCAAGTTGGAGTTCGTGATTCCATACTCTACCGACACAGACATCACTATAGGCAACAAGTGCCTGAAGTATCGTTGTCAGTTGCCGTTTCTGTCTCGATACGAACCAGTGCATATATGCCATGATTGTCTCCTCCAATCATATTGCTTTTTATGACATGCTCGGCTCCACAGACGGATATTCAATCCCAGCAAAGGTATTCAGAATGGCTCTGAAGATAATCTCAGCCCCCTTTGGAGGAACCGCCATTCCAATCTGCTTTCTGACAGATGAATACTTCCCGATAAACTCGAAGTCATCTGGGAAGGTCTGAATCCTCGCACGCTCTCTATTTGTCAATTCACGCTGTTCATCTGACCAGTGATACATAAATGTGCCTCCACCGCCAGCAGCTGTCACCGTGTAAGACGGCTTTGAGGGGTCAAGTTTCCTATATATCTGACTAATCTTCGTCCTCGTCTTTATCATCAACTCTGGCGGAAGATTCTCTACCTGCCAGATATTCTGTCCTGGCTTGATGTAAGAGAGGCGGAGCCTCACCTTGTCCTGCAACTTGCGAATCTCATTATTCGGAGCATCAGCGGGAATGTTTGCAAGAGCAGTACCCGCAGAAATATCACAGTTCTTATAAGGTTCTGGCGACGGAACCTTGAATTTTATACCCTGAGCATCCAGGTCATTACGGATACCGACAATGATTATCCTATGTCTTGTCTGCGGTACTCCGTATTCCTCGAACTTGTACATGTTCGTCACCAGCGTATAACCTGCGTTCGCAAGGTCATCCAGAATAATCTTAAAGTGACTACCGTCACCAGCAGAACGAATACCAGACACGTTCTCGGCAAGGAACCACTTAGGCTGATAGTATTTCAGCACTTCTACACCATATGTGTAGAGCTGGCCGAACTTATCGTTTTCTAAGCCCTGATGTTCTCCAACATTGGAGAAACTATTGCAGGGAAAGCCATAAGCAAAAGCATCTATCGGTCCAAGAGATGGTATATCCAACTCACGGACATCGCTGCAATAAACGGAAGATCCATCGCCATGACAGATGTTTTTCGTGTACGTTTCACAAGTGTCTGGGTCAAAATCATTTGCCCACACATGGACAATGGATTTTTCTCCATCATCGCTAACTGCATTGTGTGCTCCGCACGCAATTCCGCCTGGGCCACAAAACAGTTCACCCAGTCTAAATACTTCTTTTGACATTACATTTCCTCCTTGGCTTATACGTGTTCCCAACGTTCACAGCGGAGAATGCCGCCGACATTCACACAATCATTATGGACAGTCAATTCTTCGCAGGCTTTTCCTGCTCCAAATGCTCTTTTAACCACTCACGTAAAAGAGCAGATACAGTTGTATCCTTATCAAGTGCCAACTGTTTTAATGCTTTCCGTTCCTCTCTTGTTACCGTAAGAGTTAAATTAACCATATTTCTTTCTTCTGCCATAATTATACCTCACATTCACCTGTGTACTTGTGTGCATGTGTAAGTTATAACACAGATACACAGGAAAATCAATGCGTCTATTTTTAATTTTTTATAAACCAAAACCACCCACCACCCCCTCTCTCCATTACCTGTAACCCTGACATCCAGAATACCCATTTCATGTGTCTCTCGTTTACGCTATTGCATTTTAGAGCCTCAACAGGCAGTCCTGTACCCTTAAATTCAATTTGAACAAAATAAACGCTCCGACAGGAAATCCCATCGGAGCAATTTACTTATTCTATCATCCTAAATTGTCTCAACGCCTCTTCAATCATCTTCTCTTTCTCGACAGGTACAACTGGCTGTTTGGCATTTGGGGATTTAGGCTTATTGTAGTTCTCACGCTTGTCCAATCCATGTTTGCCTTTCACCTGGGCAATATACAGGGATGAAACCTTTGTGTGATATTTTCCTCTATCCATTGCTTCAGTTCTGCGTATGTCGCCGACGGTGACAGGTGCGGAACGATTTCCTCATCCGTTGGTTCATACGTCACGCTGACCATCTTCCTGCCCTCGATTTTTTCCCGACACAGCAGGACACACGTCTCGACGTCGTTTCCTTGGGGTAAAATCAACTATTTGAGCAGGAAAACCATATAATATGGCAATGTCAATTTCTCGCCCACCTGTCCGACATTGTTTGCACTCAACTTAATACGCCTATTAACGCCATACTGATCCTTGTTCTTTAAAACCGTATTGGCTGATTTTGCATTTCCGTTTGTCGCTTTTATTTCTACAAGCGTAACTTCCGCATCTAAGGGTGTTATAAAATCAATTTCCAGTCCACTTTCTTTATGAAAATAGAACAGTGACCTTCCGCTTTTTGAAAAAGCATCCGCTACAATATTTTCATATATAGCGCCTTTATACATCCCAAGTTCTCCGCTAAGGATCCTGCCCGCACTATACCCTCCTCGAGCATGGTAACAAACAAGCCGGTATTGAGTCAAAAACGCGATTTATTCTCCCAAGCAAAGTAAAATCCGTTTCTTCTTTTTCATTTTCATCCAGGTGTTTACCGAAATCGTCCTTGAATTCTTCCAGAATATCTCTCTGTTCTTTCAGTACAACATTCATATCATTTGTCGAAAGCACTTTGTTTTTGACTCCAGAGTGACTTTATCAGGCACTTTTTCACTCAAATATGTTACAGTATATATGGAGGAATCAGTCATGAACAAAAAAACTATAATGTCTATGCCAATAACCTGCTTCTGGGCAGTCATCGCCACATGTTTTTTGGGAATTGTAATAGGTTCTTTTCGTGATTTTGAAATCAATGTCGCTTTGGCTAATAAAACCGAGCTGGGCTCTTTTTTTGCCACCTATGGTTCTTACTTCTCTTACTGTCTATATCCTGCAGCAGGAGCCTGCCTATACTCAGGGTTTAGAAAAAAAGGGGAACGATATCGTCTGCTGTCCCGGACTCTTCTTGTCCTTGGCTGGTTTATGGCGGTATATTATTCCAACAATTATAACGGAAAGGATGTCCGCTCTCTGTTTGGATACACAGCCGGGGAGTCATCTGCAGCACTGTCTGTTATAAGCTGGTTTTTCTGGGCGGTTCTGTATAGCTGGGTTCCATTTGTTGTGATCCGATTGGTTGATGACAATAATCCAGATAAGCTGATTGCGGTGGGCGCATCTATCCTGATTGCAGGAATTGCCGCAGATAATATAAACCTTTGGCTTAAACAGGTGGCTTCCCGCCCGCGGTACAAGTATCTTATCACCCTAGATGATCCAAGGGCGGAATTCCGCAACTGGTGGCAGATGGTTCCAAATCTGGCAGGCAGCGATGACAGCTTTAAGAGTTGGCCCAGTGGTAATATGACCATTGCAAGCATGATGTTTGCACTGCCAATGTTAACGGATGTTATGAAAAAGAGAAGCATTAGAAAAAACAAGATAGCGTTTTCGCTATCCTGTGTGTTTGTGGTTATCTACGGCTATAACCGGATCCATATGACCAATCATTTTTTGTCAGATGTTTGTTTTGGAGTATTGATAACATATCTGATCTACTCGATCATCAGCACCGCATTTCTGAGTAGCCAGAGAGAATAGATCTGGCGGGGCTCGCCAGAACAACAGCGTTCTCTTAACGAAAACTTCTTTCTCTGTCGTTTTCGTTAAGAGAGCAACAGTCTCGATGTCGTTTTCTATGAACAACAAAAAATCATTTCTGCGTTGACATTCTAAAGATTACGTAGTAACATACATTCAAAGAAGCGAAGTTTTCTACCGTACAGTTTTTACTCAAGCGGCGTGCTCGTTTCTTTTTTTATTTGCACAATATCATACAGAAATAATTTACCATTCGCATCACATCGAACCAGCATTCTTGCTCTGAAAATATTGTATCTCTCAATTTCACCAACTTCACTATAAACCGGAATTCCAAACCTTGTATCATATCGATACCATCCGTTTTTTGCTTTATTACCATGACGGTTGCCATAGTCCGGAAATTCTGCCTTCTTATCTGAAATTTGGATTAATTCACCAATTGCAGTTATCACATTAGCCTTTGCCTTCTCATTTGCACCTCTAATAGCTTTTGTATATTTTGAATGTGTAAACTCATCCGGAAAATCTGATCCTATATATACCTTTTCTGCAGTTTCGGCAATCTCATAGTATTCCCCGATATAGTGCATTAATATCTGTTCTATGTCATCCCAATTAATCGATCTTCTTGACTTAAATAAAATATCATTAATCAAGACTATTTTGTTCCCGTCCGGATCAGTAACAATGTCAATCTTTTTTTTTGCTTTTTTTTCCAGCAAAAATCCCCTCAGATTTTATCTGATATGCCAACATCCTCGGGATATATTCCGGAGGAGTTCTGCGCCCTGCTTCCCAGTCTTCCAATGTACGAACAGGGATGCCTGTATGTTCTGAAAACTCCTTACGTGACATCCCTGTGCTTTCTCTCAGCTCTTTTACTGATTTTGCTATATCCATATCGTCACCTCGCATTGCGTGTTTATGGTTTAAGTATATCACGATCAACAGTCGCTCGCAATGCGTGGACATAATATAATGGACCTGTTGCTTACTCATCCTGTTTCTTCTCAGAATCCTTTATCCTAAAGTAATCCTCTACATCTAAGCCAAGATCCACATGAGATTTCGACCTTGTAACTGTTTTACCCATGAGAACAACCGTCTCGATGTGAACCGTTTGCGAAAAATTATCCACCGGTCTCACTCTCCTTAGCTCATACCCGTTGTTTCTCAGATACTTTACGTCCCTGGCCAGGGTTGCCGGGTCGCAGCTTACGTACACAAGCTTCTCCGGTGCCATCTCCACTATGGTTGCCAATGCTCTCTCATCGCAGCCCTTCCGTGGCGGATCTACGCACACCACATCTATGCGCTCTTCCGGGTGCTGTTTGTACCACTCGGGAAGCACCTCCTCTGCGGCTCCAACATAGAACTCAGCATTATTAATGCCGTTAAGCTCAGCGTTCTGTTTTGCGTCTCTGATGGCCTCCGGAATTATCTCAACTCCGTAAACCTTTTTCGCTTTCTGTGACATAAAAAGCGAAATGGTGCCGATTCCGCAGTAAAGATCCCAGACGTTTTCTGTTCCATTAAGGTCTGCAAACTCAAGTGCAGCACCGTACATCTGCTCTGTCTGAACAGGATTTACCTGGTAGAAACTCAGTGGCGATATCCGGAACTTTATATTTCCGATGGAATCCTCAATGTATCCCGGACCGTAGATATCAACAATCGTGGTGCCCATGATGACATTGGTTCTTTCAGTGTTGACACTGAAGCTTAATGAGTCAACAGTGATCATATTTGAAAGCCTGTCCTTAGAAATCTCCCCGGAACTCACTTCCGGCTTCTTTATCCCGGAAAAATCATCAGGATGCTCCCCATAATTCTCACAGCTTTCTATGACAGCCTCATTCATCTCCGGGGTGATACCTTTATTCCTTTCCTGTTCTCCACCGCACAGCTCCTTTACCAGCTCTTCCTTACACGGCAGCGACCTTCCGTTTATCACCAGGCACACCATCAGTTCCCCTGACTTAAAGCCCTTTCTGATGAGCACATGACGAACCAGCCCCTTACCTGAAGCTTCATCATAAGGGTCAATGTCATAGCACTCCATCCATGCGATGATCTTATCAAGTATGATCTTATTTTCCTTTACTCCCAGGAGACAGTCCTCACACTCTATAACACTGTGGGTCCGGCCGGCATAGAAGCCTGCGATGATCCTGCCCTCTTTATTTCTGGCTATGGGGAACTGGGCTTTGTTACGGTATCTGAAAGGATCAGTCATACCGACTACAGGTTCAAATGTCTCGTCCAGAACCTCCTTCTCCACCTCCCCTATGCGAAGCAGATCATTATAGACCTTATCCTGTTTAAACTTCAACTGAGCCTCATAACTCATCTGCTGCAGCTGACAGCCTCCGCACTTTCCCGCAATGGGACATGGCGGCTCTGCACGGAACTCACTTTTTTCCAGAACCTTTATAAGTCTCGCAAAGCCATAATTCTTTTTAACCTTTGTGGCTGCTGCCAGCACCGTATCCCCGATAACAGTATCCTTTATAAACCACACAAACCCGGCATCGGTTTTACCGATGCCGAGTCCTTCACTTGAAAAATCTTCTATTGTAACTGTAAACTGTTCATTCTTTTTCATCTGAAAATCTCCCGGCGGAAGCATTAGTCTCCAAGTCTATCTCCGGATGAAGTTGTCGTCTGAACAAGTATCCCGTTACCTCCGGTCAATGAATACCTTTCCGGCAACATTGAGCGTAACACTCTTTGCAGTGCCCAGTTCCTGATTGTTGTGAACCAGAACCGCCTGACCTGTACCGGTCAGTCTGGCCTTGTCCAGAGCAAGATTTGCGCAGGAGGTATAGTCCCATATCCTGTTGTAATCCTCCGGTTTATGGGTACATATGCCCTGGGACAATGTAAACTCCGGAAGCTGCTGTACACGTATAGCCTTCAGGATATCATCATTTATGCTTCTCAGACGATCTATAACTTCATCATCACTATAGTCTTCAAAAAGCAGTACAAACTCAGAGCCATCGTATCTGGCAGCATAAAGATGTTCCGATACATACCTCTTAAGGACATTGGAAAACTCAACCAGGCAGCGATCACCTATGGCATAACCATACATATCGTTTATACGCTTCACATTGTCGATATCCAGCATGGCTATTCCGAAAGTCATCTGCTTGGCCAAGCATCTTTCAAAGAATCTGTCCGCCATATCATTAAAGGATTTACGGTTTGGCAGGCCTGTAAGGTCATCTTCCACTGTACGTTTCTCTAAAGCCGCTCTGAAATCATAATCCAAAAAGTCCATAACATCAACTTCAATCAACAGACTCATGGCACGATTCTGAGCATGGAAGGCAGCATTGGAATACTCGCGGAACTTCTCAAGTTCCTCGAACTTTCTGCTGTTGTTCTGGCTGTTCTCATAGAAATACAGCTTTACATTACTAAGCTCCTGCTTGAAGCCGTAAAGATCGGTATAATTCAGAAAATTCTCCATTTTTACGGAAAGATTTTTGAAATAATCCACATAACTCTCGTTTTCCGCAAGAATATTCAGTATAAAGAAATACTCCGAAACGTAATCTCCCTTGAAATTCTTTGAAGAAAAATAGCTGTTAAGCTTGCCGATGTAAGCATCGTCCCACTTATGATCCCCTGTGAATTCATTCCACACAATATGTGCAACGGAAACATAAGGTTCAAAGGAGATATTCTTATTCTCCTGAATGTAATTATCCATCTGTGTGATAATGTCTCCGGCGTTTGTGGTATCACCCAAAAGCACATAGCATCTCACCAGAGAGCAAAGATGGCGCACATAGTAAAGCGGGTAAAAATTTTCCCTGTTTATCAGATAGAAAAACCTCTCCGTGGCAATCTGAAACTTGACACCCTCATTGTAGTTGCCTATGTTATAGCAAATATCGGAAAGATCCATATAAGAACGGATCAGTATATGTGCAAACTCCTTATGTTTTTCAATGTTTTCTTCGGAAATTCTTATGGCAGTGGCCAGACACTGCATGGCATTGGACTTATTGCCCTGTCTTGTGAATGCGCTGGCAAGAAGTGTTACGGCACGGCACAACTCGAGCTTTGAATCAGACTCTGTGGCATCTTTGATGGTTTTTTTCAGATATCTCACGCACTCACTGCAGTTGCCCCTGTTGTAGTAATATCTTGCAATATAATAATTACACAGGCTTGAAAGCGACTTATCGCTTCTCCTTCTTGCAACCTGCAGAAGCTCATTGCACACCCGTAAGGTTGACTCCAGCGCCTCTTTTTTGGTTTCTTCAAGGCTATCTATCTTCTTGATTATATCCTGACTGTACTTTGATAAATCCATACTATCCCTCTTTATATAAAATCCCACCATGAAAGAATCCTTACGGATTTTTCCGAACCACTCAAATTACGGGCAGACATGTGCCCTCAATAAACCTACAGGTAACATCGGCATGAAAAGATACATATATTAAGAAATTACATGAAAATAAATATTACAAAAATAGAATAGAATTCTTACAGAATCCATCGGGGAATGTTCTCGCCGGCGAGAACATTCCCCGATGGATTCAGGACCTGAACCAGTCAGAAACGTGCACCGTCAGGAGTACAAAAAAACGAGCCCTTTTTCAGGACTCGCTGCTTGTTCTTCTCATATTTGAATCGATAAGACGGTTAAATCCTATCCATCCGTCTCCTTCTGTTGACTTTCCGTTCTTATCCGCAGCGTCAAGAGCCTCTCTCATGGTCTCAAGCTTGGCATCAACATTGTCCGCAAAGGACAGAGCCATGGCCTCCATAAGTGCCGGCTTCTTTGGTGAACCAAACTCAAGCTCCCCGTGATGAGCGAGGATACAGTGCCCAAGCTCCGCAGCAAGAGTTGGAGGGAATCCTTCGATGCTGCCTGCAACCTCCGTTATCCTCTGGTATCCGATAACGATATGCCCGATAAGCTGACCCTCATCACTGTAATCATTTCTCGGAAATGCTGTAAGCTCCCTTACCTTGCCGATATCATGGCAGAGAGCCGCAGTAACTAACAGATCCCTGTGAAGATCGGGATAGCGTCTGGCAAAATCATCGCATATGCCTGCCACTGATAATGTATGCTCCGCAAGGCCTCCCACGTAACCATGATGTACCGACTTCGCCGCACTGTGAAGCATGAATTTCTTATGAAAATCCGCATCCTCCATAAATATGATATTTAACAGTCTGCTGAGATACGGATTCTTAACAGATTTTATTAACTGACTGAGGGATGCTTCCATCTCCTCTGCAGGTCTTGATGACACCGGAAGGTAATTCTTCGGATCATAGGAGCCTTCCTTTGCAACTCTCAGTCTCTGAATGCTTAACTGGTTGCTGCCGTTGTAAACAGTAACATTACCCTCTACATAAACATAATCCAGCACATCAAAATCGCTGATTCCCGGAGAATTGGGCTCCCAGACCTTGGCATCCACCTGACCTGTTCTGTCCTGAAGTATTACATTGAGATACTCTTTACCGTTTTTTGTAAGAGCAGCATTCTTTGTCTTTACGAGATATACATCCGAAACCCTTGCTCCGTCATAAAAATTTTCGATAAATCTCATTCCCGCCGCTCCTGCGGAATCCCCATTCATTTCTTTAAAAAATTCGTTTATTTCCATAGATTCTGTCTTTCTAATTAGTTTGGTTGATCATTTTGTTTAAGAGCCGCTACCGCACAGGAAACTTATTCTCTTACCCGCGGGTATTACATCTGCCCCCGGCGTTGGCACGGTGCTCATACTACCATGTTTTTTATCTTCCCGCAACGGTCACCCTGAAATCAGCCTCCTGGTATCCGGACCCGTTTTGTCTCATGATGGTGATCACAGCCTGCTCTTCCCCTGTGAGTTTTCTTAATGCAGTCTCATAGTCAGCCATGCTGCCGATCTCTTCATCATTGATCTTCACAAGGACATCCCCATTCTGAATGCCGGCATTATAGGAAGGGGAATTCTTGATGCAGGACTGGATATACAGCCCCTTCTTCGGAAAATCCGCCTCAGGAATTGCATCGGTAATATCCGATGTGAGCTCCTGAGCCCTGATACCCAGGAACGGATATCTGGTACCATTGGAGATGGTTTCAATCTCGTCAAGATAATCCGAAATACCCTTTATCCGGTGATAGCCCTCTGCATCGCCTTCATTCGAACCGAACCATCCCACCAGCTCTCCGGCTGTATTTATAACAAAGCTTCCATACTTCGGGTCAATGTCTACATCTGCGATCATATCCTTAAAATAGCCGTCTACCTGGATCTCATCGTAGGAAACCGAAGCTACCGACCCCACGGTGGATGATCCATAGGTTCCGGCAGGAGCTCCCACCGCAAGGATCATATCTCCTCTCTGAAGCATTGACGAATCACCGATATCGATGTTTTTGATAACCTGACTGTCCCTGAAGGTGATGGTTGATAACGGAACTGTGACTACCGCTATTCCATCCGTTTCATCAACAGCCTTGACCGAAGCGCTGTAGGTTCTGCCGCCGTAGAATACAACCTCTATATCACCGGCATCCTTAAGAACCGAGTCCGTTGTCAGTATGAGAATCTCTCCCGAGGTTCTGGCAATGATCACACCGGAGGCACTGCTGCCGGATTTTACATGCTCTCCGAAAAGATCCGTATCCGTAACACGGCTTCTGACCTCAGTAAGAGCATAGTCAGCGCTGAGGGCCACCTGTTTTAAAGTGTTGTTCAGGCGCTTGTAATCTTCGATATTGTACTCGTATTTACGAACCTCGTCCCTTACTACTTCTTCTATAGGTACCGTCTCTGCGGTGGTTTCTGTCTCAGGCGGTTCCGTAACCTCTTCTGTAGTCTCAGTCTGGGTTTCCGGCTCAGTTTCGGTTTCCGATTCTGTCTCCTCCGTTACCGGTTCCGTCTCGAATTTCACGGTTTCCTGCTCTTCATTATGGAAAAAGTCGGAAAACAAAGGTCTCGTAGCCGCAAAGGTTCCTGCACTGAGTACACCAAATAAAAGTGCCGAAAAAGCGACCCTGATATAGTGTCTGGTGGTCTTTTTCCAGCCCTCTTTCCGTCCCACGATATTCTCTTTTATAAAGTCGTTTTCTCCCATAGCACCTATTATATACAACCTGTCTTATACACGCAAGAAAGTGAAAACGGAATTCCGGTCAGAACCGTCCCCGATAGAATTCCGCGTTTAGCAAGTGGCAAAAGCCTTTCTCATTTGATATACTGAATTTTATGAATGATAAAGCTTTAAATACATTGGAATTTAATAAAATAAAAGAACGCCTGGAGGGATATGCAAACTCTCCCATGGGTAAGCAGCTGGTTAAGGAGCTTTTACCCTCTGTAGACATTAACGAGATTGAGCAGAACCTTCTGGAAACAGATGCCGCCCTGCTTCGTCTGGGGCTTCATGGCAATATCTCCTTCTCGGGAGTCAGGGATGTAAATGACAGTCTCAAGCGACTCGATATAGCTGCATCTCTTTCCATACCGGAGCTCCTTCAGATAAGCGGAGTGCTCACTGCCGCGGGTCGTGCAAAAGCCTATGCAAGAGACTCCGAGAAGGCACCGGAGGAAAAGAAGCCTGTACCGAGAGCTGTCCGGCTTAATGCTCACTACACGAAAAATCAGCAGGATCCGGAGAAGCTGAAGGACACTGTAGCTGACGATAGTTTATCCGGCTACTTCAGAGACATTGAACCCCTGTCTCAGGTGAATAAAGAGATAACCAGATGTATCCTTTCCGAGGACACCGTTGCTGACGATGCCAGTGCCGGTCTTTTTTCCGTGCGTAAAAAGAAGCACGTTTTCGAGGAGCGCATCCACACTTCTCTCAACAGCATTCTCAACAGCTCGAGATCAATGCTTCAGGACGCAGTCATTACCATGCGCGACGGACGTTACTGTCTTCCGGTAAAGGCAGAATATAAATCAAGCTTTCAGGGCATGGTTCACGACCAGAGCTCAACGGGGTCAACATTATTCATAGAGCCCATGAGCATCGTGAAGCTTAACAATGACATAAAGGAACTGGAGGCAGAAGAAAAGAAAGAGATTGAGAAGGTTCTGGAAGCATTATCCGGATCCCTCATGCCTCATACAGAAACCATAAGGAACGATATCGCAATTCTGGCACATCTGGATTTTGTATTTGCAAAGGCAAAATTTGCAGAGTCCATGCATGCCACCATGCCGAAGCTTAACAATAAGTACTACATTTCCATCCTTAACGGACGGCATCCGCTTATCGATCCAAAGAAGGTGGTTCCCACTACCGTTTATCTCGGTAAGGATTTCGACATGCTGGTCATCACGGGTCCAAATACCGGCGGTAAAACCGTTTGCCTTAAGACCATTGGTCTTTTCCAGCTCATGGGACAGTCCGGACTTTTCATTCCGGCCTCCGAGGGCTCCGAGCTTTCTGTTTTCGAGGAAATTTTCGCAGATATCGGTGACGAACAGTCTATCGAACAGAGCCTGTCCACCTTCTCTGCGCACATGACAAACACGGTTAAGATACTTGAAAAGGCAGACAGTCACAGCCTTTGTCTCTTCGACGAGCTTGGTGCCGGAACCGACCCCACGGAAGGTGCCGCCCTTGCCATGGCAATACTTAATTTCCTTCACAACATGAAGACCAGGACTGTTGCCACCACTCATTATGCAGAAATAAAGGTTTATGCCCTCTCAACTCCCGGTGTTGAAAATGCTTCCTGCGAGTTTGATGTGACAACATTAAGCCCCACCTATCGACTGCTCATAGGTATCCCGGGCAAGTCCAATGCCTTCGCCATATCACAGAAGCTGGGCCTTCCGGGTTACATCATCGATGATGCAAAGAGCCGCCTCGAGAAGGAGGATGTTAAGTTTGAAGATGTTATCGCGAGTCTTGAAGAAAGCCGCGTAACCATAGAACGTGAAAAACAGGAGATCGAACGCTATAAAGCAGAGATCGAGGAATACAAGAGACGTGCAAGAGAGAACTCCAAGGGCGTCGAAAAGGGTCGTGACAAGATACTCCAGAAGGCCCGCGAGGAAGCCTCTCAGATACTCCAGGACGCAAAGGAAACCGCAGACAGCATAGTTAAAGAACTGAGACGTCAGGAGCAGAACGGAGCCGCCACTCTTGAAGCCGAGAAGACACGTTCAGCCCTGAACAAAAAGCTGAAGGATACCCAGGCAAGCATGTCAGTATCCCAGAAGATCAAGGGGCCGTCAAAGCCAGTTTCCGCCAAGAGTCTTCGCATCGGCGATACCGTTCATGTTGCATCAATGGATATCAATGCTACAGTATCCACGCTTCCGGATCATAAAGGAGAGCTTTATGTAACCGCCGGAATCATTCGCACCAAGGTATCCGTAAGGGATATAGAACTTGTGGACTCCGGCAAGGTAACAGGTCCCGGACTTGAAAATATGGGCAGAAAAAAGAAAGGCAGCACCTCCGGCGGTGATATCCGCATGCAGAAGACCATGGGCATATCTCCCGAGATCAATCTCATCGGCATGACCACAGCCGAAGCCATTCCCGAACTCCAGAAATATCTGGACGACGCCTACCTTTCTCATATTCCGCAGGCCCGTGTGGTCCACGGGAGAGGAACCGGCGCCCTCAGGAAGGCAGTTCACCAGCAGCTTAAAAAGCTGAAGTACGTTGAGTCTTTCCGTCTGGGAGAGTTCGGCGAAGGCCAGGATGGTGTTACCATTGTAGTTTTTAAAAAGTGAGCCGGTCTCTGGTTATGCTCTTAAGAGCAAATAATTGCCGTTTCATGAAAGCTGTCACAAAATAGTAAGGAAAAAATCTTATCAGGTCTGACTCAGGGGAGGGAAAATGGCTGAAAAACAAAGAATTATGATTGTAGATGATGACTCTAATATATCGGAGCTCATCTCCTTATATCTAGAAAAGGAAATGTTCGACACCATGTGTGCCGAAGACGGCGAGGAAGCTCTCAGGCTTTTTCCTGAATACAAACCGAATCTTGTGATTCTCGACCTCATGCTTCCGGGCATCGACGGTTATGAAGTGTGCAGAAGACTTCGCACCGCAAGTCAGGTTCCGGTGATCATGCTTTCCGCAAAGGGCGAAACCTTTGACAAGGTACTTGGTCTTGAGCTTGGAGCCGACGATTACATGATAAAGCCTTTCGAATCCAAAGAGCTTGTGGCTCGTGTTAAGGCTGTTCTCAGAAGATACCAGCACAAGCAGGAGCAGACAACGGCTTCAACGGATTCTGTACGAAGCCATGCCGTAAGCGAAGGCGAAGAAGCTCTTCGAAGCGGTAACTACATCGAGTATACGGATCTCATCATCAATAAAACAAACTATTCCGTGTTCTTCAAAGGCCACGCCATCGAGATGCCGCCAAAGGAGCTGGAGCTCCTGTTCTTCCTGGCTTCATCTCCGAATCAGGTTTTCACCCGCGAACAGCTTCTTGATCATATCTGGGGCTACGAGTTCGCAGGAGACAGCCGCACCGTGGATGTTCACATCAAGAGGCTTCGCGAAAAGATCTCCGGCAACACCGAGTGGGAGATTTCGACAGTTTGGGGCATCGGGTATAAGTTCAGAGTTGGTTGAAACCGGATAGTTATGAAATGGGACAGAAAATGCAAGGGGTGGGCTTATTCCTGCTCCGGATAATACGCGACGGGTAAAGTAAAAACAAACTCTGTACCTACACCCTCTGTTGAAATGCAATCAATATTTTCGCCATGGGCGTTGATGATTGATTTCACTATGCTGAGGCCGAGGCCGGTGCCGTGTTTGTCCTTGCCTCGGGACTGGTCTGCTTTGTAGAATCTGTCCCAGATTTTCTGTACGTCTTTTTTAGGAATACCGATACCGGTATCCTTTACTGAGATAAATACTTTGCTTGCTCTTGATCCGGTAGTGATCTTGATGGAGGACTTCGGATTACTGAACTTCAAAGCATTATCTATAAGGTTGTAGAGTACCTGCTGTATCTTCGGGTAATCACCATAGACCATTTCTTTCTTTTCCGCAAAGGTAAGTTCAAAGACTATTTCTTTTTGCTGGCAGGTCATTTCAAAGCTGGCACAGACATCTCTTATGACTCTGTTAATGTCAAAGTTTGTCCTGCTGAGAAAGCCCTTTTTATCAAGAGTACCGAGATTGAGCATTGACTGGGTAAGCTTTGTGAGTCTCTCTGTCTCGGAGATAAGTCTCTTTAGATACTTTTCCTCAAGCTCCTTTGGAACTGTTCCGTCAAGTATGGCCTCAAGATATCCTTTTATGGAGGTCAGGGGAGATCTGAAATCATGACTTACATTGGCAATGAACTGTCTCTGATAGTCATCTGCCTTTGAAATCTCATCCGACATGAAATTAAGGGTCTCTGCAAGATATCCCATTTCGTCTCCGGACTTTGTTTCTATCTTATAGCTGTAGTCTCCGGCTGCATACTTAGTGGCTCCGACGGTTATCTTGTTGAGGGGTTTGTATACAATGACATAGAACACCACCAGGATGAACAGAGACAATATAAATATGATGAGTGCTGTTATGTAAACAATATTCAATATCTCATACTGTGATGAAAGGATATTGTCTACGGAATTGTGAATGATTACATAGCCATTGGTCACATAGTCCCTGGTCACGGGTGCCATGACCGTAAGCACTTCCGACTGAAACATGTCATGATAGGTTCCGACCTCATACCTGGTACCGGTACGGGTAGTATCAAAGGCCTCTATCTGCTGTCCCTTGTATCCCTCCTTACCTGCATCACTTAGGATCACTCCGCTACGATCCACGATCCAGATGTCTGCGTCCAGGAAGGTGGAAACTGCATTCATCTGTTCGGTAACCACCGCCTCACTGAGACTTGTATCCTTTGTTTCAGAGTACGTTGTGGCGATAAGGGTTGCCTCACTGTAAAGGCTGTTGGCCCTCTCCTGAACCAGATACCTGTATGTCAGCCTGGAGGACAGAATGGCCACAACAGAGAAGCCCAGCACACCAAATATGATATATGCCGCTATAAATTTCAAAAATAATGATTTCTTCAATGTTTCGTATTATTCATTACCAAGCACAAGTCTTGCACTTCCGTAAATTCCCGCATCATTTCCAAGGGTTGCCAGAGTGATATCTGCCTTTTTGTTTAAGAGCGGTGTAAATTCTTCATAATACTTTCTGGTCACATCCACAAGATACTGACCTGCCTTTGAAACTCCTCCGCCTATAACGAAAAGCTCGGGATCGGATATCATAGATACATGTGCCATAACAAGAGCAAGATACCTAAGACTTGTTCCGAGGCTCTTAACTGCGAGCGCATCCCCGGCCTTGGCACAGTCGCAAACATCCTTTGCTGTGAGAGCATCTCCGAAATCTCTCATGGAAGAAGGCTCTTCTGAAACCGCAAGAGTACGCTTTGCCTCACGAACTATTCCTGTGGCACTGGCAACCTGCTCAAGGCATCCGTGACCGCCGCAGTTGCAGCTCTCCGGCTCACCGTCTCTGACATGTATATGTCCTATTTCAGCTCCTGCTCCGTGAACACCCGGGATGATGTGTCCGTCAATGATGAGACCTCCGCCGACACCGGTTCCCAGCGTCACCATAAGCAGATTGCTGTGACCTTTTCCACCGCCCTGCCACATTTCGCCAAGGGCCGCAACATTGGCATCATTTCCTGCCGCACATCTGATGTTTCCGCCCATAAGCTCTCTCATTTCCTTTGCGGGCCAGTGTCCATGCCAGCCAAGGTTCACACATACATGAACGTAACCGTCAGGCTGTACAGGACCCGGAACTCCGATGCCGATGCCTTCGATATCATCAAGCTCCAGCTTTTTCTCAGCCATATGAGCCTTTATGGAATCCGCCACATCCGGAAGAATATACTTGCCTTCCTCTTCTTTTCTTGTTGGTACTTCCCAATTATCGATAAGAACACCATTGATAGCAAAAATACCGCATTTTACTGTGGTACCTCCGACATCTACACCAACAACATACTGATTCATAGCATACCCTCCTCTTTTAACCCTTTTCCTGAGCCTTAATATCTGACACTTCATGCAGATCCGATCGGCTCTGTTCAGACTTCTTTATCTTTATCCGACATTCTTTGTTTTAGCCGGATTGTCTGCTTACTTAAGTTTGACGGATTCCACCAGACTGGTGCTTCCCACAAGAACATCCATTCCAAGCGGGGTTGTGAGTTTAGCGGTTCCTCTGGCCTTCGAAACCGGAATATCCAGATCCTCATCGAACTTGATATTTCCACTCATATCGTAAATTCTCAAACTCTTGTCATTGTATAAAAATACTTTATCTCCGTCTATATCAAATCCTGACATATTGAAGGAAAAAGCTGTACTGAATACTGTCTGCCCGTTTGTCCTGTAAACCGTCAGCCTGTAAGCCTCCTGAACACTGTCATCGGAGTTCAATGTCACAACGCCGACGTAGTCTTTGGAATAGGCTATGGCACGCATGGCCTCAGATATGACAACGTTATTGATAAGCTCAGGACTTGTAAGCACCTTTGTGCTGAAAAACGCTATACCGCCGTCATAAAATGCCTGGGCATAGGTATTGTCAGAGAAATGAACTCTTCCTGTGAGATGTCCCGCAAAATCTTCTGTAAAACCACCTACAACACGATTATTTCCGGCATTTTGTCCTATCTCATCAAGGTTGTAGAAAATAATCTTATTCTGAATTGTTCCGCCTTCAAGAGCAACGAAGGAGACTATAAGCTCTGTACCATCCGGTGAGACACTGATATCTACAGGATACCCATCTCCCGAAAGGATGGATTTAATGCTGATGTCAAGGGCTGCACCCTCTCTTGTAAATACAGCTATGTGACTTGATGCCGAATCCTCCATAAGTGCATATACAACTCCGGTTCCGGAAACCGAAAGTTTGCTTATGGGAAGAGTAGTCTCTGCCTGTCCTGTAGTACCGGAAGAATTCATGATAAAGATAGCCGTCTTACCCTGGTCTCCGATAGCACAGTACTCTCCGTTGACAGTGGCATAGGGATGGCTCATTTCATAAGCCTGATTCCAAATGGTCTTTCCTGCCGAATTGATGTAGGAAGCTCCGTCACGTGTCACCTTCAGTAAACCATCTGCATAAATGTAGTATTCCTCATAATCCGAATCAATGGCGCCTTCCTGAGCCGTAAATTCCACTGTCCAGTTCACACTGTAATCACTGAATTGCCGGTGAGCAAGATAAAACCCTCCGGCAGCTATCACCATGACAGTTATCATAATAAGCAAAAACACCAAGAAACGACGGGGCCTTTTGCCCTGTCGCTCTTCGTGTTTCCTATGTTCACGCTCACGGAGAGTCTCTGTATCAACGACTCTCCTCCTGAGCTCATTTTTTCTGTTTTCTCTATATGAATCAGCCATTAAAACCTATGTTCCGTTTCACTTTTTTTAGTGCCTCTTCAGGCACTATATTTTGGGCGACCTCATGGGATCAATGTTTCCTTCTGACAGAAACACCGATCATTCTGTCTCCTCAGAAAAGACTGGCAGGATAAACTCCCTTGTCCACAAGCTCCTTAAGGGATTTCTGAACCGCTTCCTTATCCTCTGCATAAGTAACGCCAAACCACTTGTCGCGGTCCTTAAGGACTCTTACTGTTGCCTTTCCTTCCTGCATAAGACCGCTTATCTCCTGAGGAAGCAGATACTCTGACTTCATCTCCTTACCATTCTTATCAAGCCATGCAGGGAAATTTTCAATGAGAGTATCCAGGAACTTCTCCGGAAGGCCGAACATATTCATGGACACAATGGCATCACCGTCAACTCTTACTTCATTTCCGTTTGCATCACTTCCTACGAGGCTTCCGTCAGCACGCTTCTCGATATCATAGGTTTCATTGATCTCCTTGAGATAATCATTTTCACCCATTCTGCAGACACCACGGTTAACAGTTCCGTTGTCTGAAAGAGTATTTCCAACGATGTAGCCTGCCATACAGATATCAAATGCAGAAGCATCCTCATCCATCTGATTTACAAGATAATCATGGATGAGCTTAAAGCCTTCCTTACCATAAAAATCATCGGCATTGATAACCGCAAACGGGCAATCGATGAGATCACGAACCTGGATAAGGGCATGGGCTGTTCCCCAGGGCTTTGTACGACCCTCAGGAACCGAATATCCCTCAGGGAGCTTGTCTATCTCCTGAAAAGCGTACTCACATTTTGCCACCTTTTCGATACGATTTCCGATTATCTCCCTGAAATCCTTCTCGATATCTTTTCTTATAATGAAAACTATCTTGTCAAATCCTGCTTCAATAGCATCATGAATCGAATAATCCATGATTATCTCTCCGCTTGGTCCCAGCTTTGCCAGCTGTTTGATACCTCCGCCAAAACGTGAACCAAGTCCTGCCGCCATAATTACAAGTGCTGTTTTCTTCATTATCTATCCTCACTTACGTTTTATTCAGGAAATGCTGACCGGTATTTTTCCGGAAAGCTTTTCGAGTTTTTATAATGTTGTTTCCGGAATACATATTTCCGGATGCTTTTAGAATCCAAGCCAGGCTCCGTCGGAACCCACATGAAGACCATCAGGTGTAGTGGTGTCTGTAAGCATTGCACCATAGTCATCGCCCACCTGCTCATTGAAATAATACCACTTATCATTTATCTTCCACCAGCCATGGAGCATTGCTCCGTAAGTGGCAGACGACTGGTCGGTATTCAGAAGATACCACTTGCCGTTCGCTCTCTGAAGTCCCGACAGCATCGCACCGTTGGATCCGAGAAGGTATCTGTTGACTCCATCCGGGCATATCCATCCTGTAAGGAACTGTCCGTCCTTGAGATAGTACCAGTCATTCTGATACTTCATCCAGGTTCCCTCCGGGGAGTTGACTGTTCCGGGTTTGTTCTGAAGATTGAATCCGGGTCCGAATACTTTCTCCGCACTGTTTTTCACAGTTGCGGTAGAAGATGAGGTGACCAGGGAATTGGACCTTGCAATGGGGATATTAAAATTATAATACGCATCGCTCTTGTCATCATCTATTCCGCCATCGTCACTTCTCACGTATTGCGAATTCGCGACAAATTTTCCCCCATCCCCGCTGGCCTGTGCCTGAACCGAAATATACTGAAGGGAACGATCGCCGGTTTCATAGCTTGAAATACTCACCTTATGCTTGTTATTGTTAACCGTTGTATGGGTTTCATGGTCGTCTCCATTACTGTCTGACCAGTAAATATAGACAGAATACTTGTCGGCGTAATCCACCTTGTCCCAGGTTATATTGTTCCCGCTCTGCTGGATATTTTTCGGATTTTTCAATACATAGAACGGGAAGGTTGTCGCCTTGACACGTATGCTCTGGTTTGTTCTCGAAAGGATACTCACAGAGGTAGCAGCACTTACTTCCACAGCACAGCCGTCAGAAAAGGTATTCCCCTCCGAAGGATGGACATCAATGGTATAGGTATAGGCGGTTTTCGGTTTATCCCTGGTTCCGGACATACTGTAATCATAAATAAAGTATGTGCTGTCATAGGTTCCCGGTTCCCCACCGCTTGACAGCTCACCGGCCCCCATGGAGCTTTCATTATCCGGTTCCAGACTCAGTCGCACAGTACTGATCTCCGCTGCCAGTGATGATAATGCAAATGCAGTAACAAAAGCCGTTGTGGTCAAAAAAATACTACGTAGCTTCATCTATGTTCGCTCCTTTCGAAAAGCATCTTATATTTTAACATATTTTTTCTATTCTTCAATTTATATCGACCACATAACCGCAGTCATAATGTCAAAAACAAGAAAAAGCCCTACGGATTTCTTAAATCCATAGAGCTTCTTAATTCTAGCCTTATGCGGTTTCTGCAGCTTCAACAATCTGCGTCACAGCATTTTCACCCGTACCGGAATTTCCGGTGGTGCCGATAACAGTATTTCCGGCAGAGCCGGTAACGGTGTTTCCGGTTGTAACCGGGTTTTCGGTGGATCCGATAACAGTATTTCCGGTGGTAACCGGAGTTTCAGTGGATCCGATAACAGTATTCTCAACTGATTCGGTGCCTCTCAAAGGTCCGTTGGTGGTTATCTCGGTACCGGAAAATGCCGCAGCAGTTCCGGAAGCTGTTGTTGTGCCATCGGAAGAAACCGAAGCCGAAACACCTGCTGTCGGCACCGTGGCAGAGACAGGAGCACCATCAGCGGTGGTTTCTGTTACAGCCGGAATCTGAAGACCTTGGGCTGTACCGGTGATTCCCTCAGCTGCAGCTGTCTCATATATGTTTCCGGATGCAGCCGTATCATACATATTGCCATGGGCAGCTCCGTTGGATCCGCCATAGGGCTTTACGGAAAATTCTGTTGTGACATAGCCCTTGATACCATTAACGGTTCCCTTTTCACTGGACTGCCAGATAGTGGTAACGGCACCTTGAACCGGCCTGTAAACCTTATCCGAAGGGTAGGATGCATACCACACATCATAAGGAAGCTGTGACAGATTCATATGCTTTGTAAGCCAGGTCTTGTTGGCATAAACTATCGGAGTAAATCCCGACTGGGTCATAGCCTGACAGTAATAGTTGATCATAGCCGTCATATCATCGGCTGTGGCACCACCCTCAAGCATCTTATTTACCTCTACGTCATAAGCCACAGGATACTGCAAAGTGATTCCCTGAAGCATCTGAAGCGTCAGCTCAGTCTCCTCCTTTGTATCCTCAAGATTCTGTGCTGTGGAACAAAGATAAACTCCCACCTTGATACCGGCAGCCTGAGCGCCCTGAATATTAACATAGGCATAAGGATCCATAGTAGTACCGTAAGCGATACGGATCATAACAAAGTCAAGACCGTCAGCCTTAGCCGCCTGCCAGTCAATGTCTCCGTCCATATTCTGGAACTTGGAAACCTCGGTACCCTTCTCAATATACATAAATGTTGAACCGTCTTCATTGACAAAACCATGCCACCAGTCGGTACTTGTATCCCCCGTAATTGCGGCTGCACCTGTTGTCCCTTCTGCAAGTGCGCTAATGCTTCCTCCAAAAGCTCCCATGGCCACCATCGCAGCCGTAAGCGCCGCCGCTATAGTTTTTCTGTATCTAAGTGATCTCATATAATAACCTTTCTAATATGTTGTCGTAGACTTAGGATAACAGCAGACTCAAATCATATCAATAGATGTGATGGAAGCTTAAAAAAATGACAGAATTTTGAAAGCAACCCATTACCCGTATACAGAAAGGCCGGAGCCGGTGGGCATCCATCTAAAGCCGTTAAGCTGAGTCGAGAAAAATCAAAATCGGACCCCTTAGAACCACTTGGCTCTATTTTCCTTAGCCCCCTCGCCAAGTCAGATGTTGTCATAAAGAAAACTCTGACATTGGCGAGGGCCTAGTGGTTCTTAGGGGTCCGATTTTAGATTTTTCCGACGAAGCGCCTCGGCTTTAGATGGATGCCCACCGGCTCCGGCCGACCTTCCGGGACGACGCTTACATGCTTATAAGTCCAAAAACACTGGCCACTGACGAGAACAGGATTATCACTACGAAGAACGGGCACAGATACTTTATCATAAAGTCGAATACCGGCTTACGGCGGAATCGCTTCCCGTTAAGCATTACCTCCTCAGCGATCTTATCAACGTCAACAACTCTCACGATAAGGAGACAGGTACACATAGCAGCGATCGGCATCATTACAGAGTTGGTGAGGAAATCAAAGAAATCCAGGAACTGCATTCCGATAACCGTAACCGCGGCAAGAGGTCCGTAACCAAGGGCCGAAAGAGTACCAAGCACCACCATGATGACACCTGTGAATACCGTTGCTCTTCTGCGGCTCCAGTGAAGCTCATCCTCAAAGGTTGAAACCGCTGACTCACTAAGGGCGATAGCTGAAGTAAGCGCCGCAAAAAGCACCAGTACAAAGAAAAGAATCCCCATCGGTGTACCAAAGCCCATACTTGAAAAAATCTTCGGCATGGTGATGAACATAAGTGATGGACCGGCTTTAAGATTCTCTGCCGCAGAGTCCCCTGAGAAGGAAAATACTGCAGGAATGATCATTAAACCTGCCATGATCGCAATGCCTGTATCGAATATCTCCACCTGCTCGGTAGCCTCTTCGATGGAAACATCCTTCTTCATATAAGAACCGAAGGTCACAAGTATACCCATGGCAATAGACAGTGAATAGAACATCTGTCCCATGGCAGAAACCACTGTCATCCAGGAGAAATTGTCCGGATTAGGTACCAGGAAATACAGAATACCGCTTACGGCACCGGGTCTGGTCATTGAATAGCCTGCAATGATGACTGCAAGCACCACAAGTACGGGCATCATGAACTTCGAAACTCTCTCTATACCGTTCTCAACTCCAAAATAGATAACAAGGAGCGTCATAACAGAGAAGACAATAAAACATATCTCAACCTGCGATCCGTTTGTGATAAAGTCTGTGAAAAAACCATCCTCCGCAAGCTTTACTGTTCCTCCCGGCATTAGATATTCAACCAGATAGCGGATTACCCAGCCACCGATAACACTGTAATAAGGAACGATAAGAATCGGTATGACAGCATTGATCCAGCCGCTCAGACTGAACTGCCAGCCATGGCCGAATTTGTTAAATGCTCCGACCGGGGATTTTTTCGTCATTCTGCCAAGGGCGGTTTCCGCCATGATCATGGTATAGCCAAAGGTCACCGCCAGAATGATATAAACCAGAAGAAAGATTCCTCCGCCGTATTTTGCTGCCAGATACGGAAATCTCCAGATATTTCCAAGTCCGACCGATGCACCGGCCGCCGAAAGTACATATCCAAGCTTACCGGTAAAACTGCCTCTTTTCTTTTTTTCCATTTTGAACCTCCCATGCCCGTCCCCTTTAACGTAAAGAACCCGGGAGCATTGACTCCCGGGAAACTGATCTTTTGATTCAATACGCAACTACAGGACAACACACTTCAACACTTTTACACTTTAAATTACACAATTAAAAAATATAGACATTTAATCCCTCAGTTGCAATTTCCTATTTTTTATATCTGGAGGGGAGAAATATAATCCACAGTAATATCCACTATTCCCCTTGAAATACTTATGAAATCAATTAAATTTGTCCACAAAATATGGATAAGTCTGTGTATAAGTATAAATTTTTTTAAATAGTGCATAAATCATGTTGATAACTTTTTCGAATTCCACATCAGAGAAAAAATTTTTTGACTTTTAATGATGTAAACATATAATTGAACTATGGGTAAAAAAAGAGACAACTTGCTTATAATGCTTAAGGCACTGGCTAACGAAACCCGGCTTAATATTCTGAAATGGCTTTCGAATCCGGACAAGTATTTTCCGGACCGCAAGGAACAAAATTTAGAAGACATTGACTTTACAGGAGGGGTCTCAGTCGCTGACATTCAGAAAAAAGCCGGCAAGGCCCAATCCACCACGTCACATGACCTTGACCTTTTAGTAAAGGCCGGTTTCCTTGAAGTAAAATACGAAGGAAGGTACAGCTACTTCCGCCGTAATGATAAAGCGCTGAAAAAGCTGGTGAAATACTTAAAAAACGAAGTATGAAAAGAGCCGGAGGGCAACCCTCCGGCTCTGACCTGCCTTATTACACCAGTCGTCTTATAGCCAATATTCTTTTGTATGTTGCGCTGTTTATAGTAATTCCATATCTGCTTCCGAGAGCCGATAACAGTCTGCCCTCTCCCAGATATATGCCAACGTGTCCTGAATAACAAATGATATCGCCGGGCTGAGCCTCATAGAGACTTCCTACCGCCACACCCACAGATCTCATCGCTGATGAGGAGTGAGGCAGGGAAATACCGAAGTTCCCGTAAACACTCATTACAAATCCCGAACAATCTGTTCCTGAAGTAAGGCTGCTGCCACCATATCTGTAGGGATTACCTATAAACTGGCTGGCAAACTGTACTACCTTATCTCCCAGGGAGTCCTCTCCCGCTGCATAGTTCAGAACATCTGCTGCTACAGATTCCGCATCGGGAATGCTTAGAGCAGCATCATCTGTCTCACCTGTGTTTCCTTCTGTTGATGAAACACCTTCTGCTATGGTTGATGTTTTTGTCTTAACTGTGCTGTTGCTGCTTGAATCCGAGCTTTCCGAAGAAACTGCCGCTTCCTGAATAGATGATGAAGCCGCCTCTTCTGCTTCCTTAAGTTTCTTTTCGTACTCTGCGTTTACAGTTTCCTCAAGTGCTGTATTGTCTCTGGTTTTAGTATCCGCAAAAGCCGGCACTGTAAACATTGTCAAAATTGTCATAACTGCGATAGTAGAGATCATGAGCTTTTTGGTATCCATGAAATTGGATACAGAGATGCTTTCAATCATGTCCATCTCTTTAGTCTTTGCTTCGCTACTACCAAATAATCTGTTTTTTAAATTCAAAAATAACCTCCGTTTTCACACAACGGAGGCTATTCTAAATATCAAATATGAACTCAAGGTGAAAAACCAATAAACAATACTTACCATTTTCGAGCAAATTCTTATGAACGTAGTTACTAAATCATAAAAATTTTATAAAATATTTCATTTTTAATATTGCATTTTCTGTTTTTACAAAAATTATTTCCATATTAATAGTTTTCTTAATCGCACACAACCACTACGGTTCCCTTACCGATGAGACCGTACAGAGACTGCGCCCTGTCCCTCGGAAGATTGATACAGCCATGGCTTCCGTTTGAAAGGTAAATGTTTCCGCCGAAAGAGGATCTCCAGCTTGCATCATGAAGTCCGATACCTCCATTGAAAGGCATCCAGTAATCTACATGTGACTCATAAGTAGGCTTTCCTGTACTGGAGCTTATAGGTCCCCTCAAAACTCTGTTCGTTTCCTTGGAATAAACCGAAAATACACCCTTGGGTGTGGCTCTATCAGGATTTGTCTGAGTACCTGAAACTATAGGACTTTCCCAAACACAGTTGCCGCCCTGATAGTAGTAAGCATGCTGGGAGGCAATAGAAACCTCCACAAAGGTATCTCCCCACTGAGGCATGGCTCCACGGGCTGCTACAGAGGAATAAACCGGCTGTCTTACCACGGACTGAAGTGCCTGGATATTGGCAGTAAGAGCTGCCGTCTCTCCTGCAAGGTCAATATAATAACCGTAGCTTGTAGCAAGGGACTTCTGGGTTCCGTCCGCACTAAGCCAGGTCTGTACACCCTTTGTATCATAGGTATCCTTCAGGCCCTGAACATAAGCCGCAACCTGATTCTGATCAACATAAATGGATGAACCGTCATTTCCCGTAACCCAGGATGCAATGGTAAGTCCGTCAAGCACAACGGTTTCTCCCGTTGCCATCTGATATGTAACTGACATGCCATTAACCGAAGCAAGCTTCTGACCCTTGACCATAGCTTCAAAAGGTGACGAAGCTGAAGCATTAACCGCTGCCATATCTATAGGTGAGTTAACTCCATTTGCGGTATTGATCGCCTGCTGCGCCTGAGCCGCCTGCATGGCACTGATATCTGCCGGTGTATAAACTGACGAATTGGGTGCCTCCACCCCCGCCGGAACAGTCGCAGTAACATAGTTATCGGTATCCGCAAAAGCGGAAACACTCATTAAGGCACTAATTGAAAGTGCCAGAACCGCCGAACGAAAAATATGTTTAATCATAACCTTCTCTACCCCTCTGAAATCGCGCCGTAATATAGTGTAGCGCAACACCACAAGCATACCTCTTTTCTATATTTTTTGCTACGGCTAAATAGTAATATTTTCCATATTTTAACAGTTTAACCGCTACATATAGTATGAAAGAGCAGGAGGGCATCCATCGAAGCGACTCGCCTTTAAATGGATGCCATCCTGCTCGTCCCGCTATAATACTCCTCCGCCGTCATGATCCTGACATGCAGCGGTGCCAGCCCCTCCAGGATTTTCAGCGTCGCCTTCTCGGTCTCATCATTAAGCCCCGCGCAGGCATCCCTGAGATACACAAAGCGATACCCAAGATCCGCCCCCTGGAAGAAAGTCGAAAGAACACAGCACTCGCTCACAACCCCCATAAGGACGATGTCTCCCCCGTGAACCATAGCTCTGTCAGCCGCCGCCCTGATATAAGGATGGGAAAAACAGCTGTAGGTACTCTTATCATAATAAGGAAAGTCCTCAACATATCCTGCGATCTCCGGAATAAACTCTTCCATCACGTGATCATCATTTATTTCCTTATTTACATTGTTATAGTCATGCCAGACACCGATTGCGTCCTCCTCCGGAGGTGCGATAAAGCGGGTCAGCATAACCTCCGGAACTTCTGCTCCGTTAATTGTCCGTGAGCTCAGATCGACTGAGGCATTATTCCCGATATCATCACCCGATCCGGTTTTGTCCGGTGTCTCCGACTTTTCCTTCAGCTCAATGATCCTGTCCAGAAGCTTTGAAATGTTCTCCGCTGCCTTCCCCACGTTCTCACAGGCCCAGGGATTCCCCTTCAGATACACCTTCTGCATATCTACAACCAGAACCAAATCCTCTTTCTTCATATCGCATCTCCTCATCTATAAATGCATGTTTTCCACCGTTTATATCTGACACACAGATGTCAATCTAACCGGCTCTATAAACGTAACTTTTTTACCGTTTATATCTGACAAACAGATACATATCTAACCGGCTCCAAAAATATATGTGAGTAAAAATCGATACCGGACCACTTCGCGCTCTGCACTCACACCTATATCATAGTATCAGATCAGTTCTGTTATATCTATTCCGGACCAAAGGTTTTCCGCTTTTCACTCCCGGATGCCTTGCACTTTCTTTCACAGAATTTTCATTTATGATACTTTCATCCACAGATAGTAGTTTTTTTAACAAAATATCTTCAATCAGGAAAAAAAGGTGTATAATAATGAGGATTTTCATCCAAATAAAAAACGGCATTGCCGCATCAGGTTGATTCATTTGCCTGGAGGGCTGAGCATTAGCTCTAAAAATCAAATTCAAAGGGGCGTAATACTATGGGAAAAATATTTAAAACAACTTTTTCAACACCGGTGATCGTTCTGATTCCTGCATGCATCGGTATCAATTATATCGGAAGACTTTTTGCCCAGGCCTTGAAGCTTCCACTGTGGCTTGATTCCATCGGAACCTGCCTCGGAGCCATCCTCGGCGGCCCGATCATCGGCGCTATCTGCGGAGCCTCCAACAACCTGATCTATGGTTTCACAACCGGCGACAACATTACCCTTATCTATGCTCTCACTTCAGTGGCCATCGGAATCGCTGTGGGCATAATGGCAAGGCTTGGCTTCATGACAACATTTACTAAGGCAATGATGACAGCCTGTGTGGGTGGAATTGCCGCAGTTATCGTTTCAACTCCACTTAACATACTTTTCTGGGGCGGCACCACCAGTAATGTCTGGGGCGATGCGGTTTTCGCAGCAACTCAGGCTCAGGGTCTGCCGGTATTTATCGGTTCACTCCTCGACGAGATCGTTGTTGATATTCCTGACAAACTCATCACCGGACTCATCGTATACCTCATCATAAGCAGGCTTCCGAAAAAGCTCACTGCACTTTTTGATGAAAACGAAATGCTGGAGTCCCTTGATTGATCATATTTTTTTGCTAAGATTAAACAGGACTTTGGAAACTGAGGCGGTCATGGGATTCATGGCCGCCTTTCATTGCATAATGACGCATAATCACATAGACGGAGCACGAATTTTACCCCTTCACGTGACGATGTATTTCCTGAGAGGCAATCATGAAATCAATTTCTTTATATACAGACAATAACTCATGGATGACAAAGCTTCATCCTTTCACCAAGCTGTTTTACCTTGTGTCAGTCATACTCATACCTGTCATTTCCGGTCATCTTATGGTATACATCATGACCGCCGCATTAAGCATTATCGGGCTCTTAAGTACAAGGGTGTTTCGGAAAGCACTGCCGCTTATAACATTTTCCTTCAGTATCCTGCTGACTATCTTCATCATTCAGGGACTTTTCTATAAGGATAATGCTTCCGTCCTCTTCACCCTCGGTCCCCTGAAGTTTTACAGGGAAGGACTGCTGTACTCCTCCCGCATCGGACTTAATATCCTCAATATGCTGCTTAGCTTTTCCGTTCTTGTCCTCACCACAAAGCCTTCGGAGCTTGTGGAAGAGTTTGAAAAGAAAGGCTTCAGTCCGAAGCTTGGATATGTTATCAATTCCGTATTTCAGATCGTGCCGGAGATGATGGGCACCATGGAAACCATATCCGATGCCCAGAGAAGCCGCGGTATGGAGACAGAGGGAAATCTTCTGACAAGAATAAAGGCATTCCTGCCTCTCATTTCTCCGGTAGTCATGTCTGCCCTGACTTCCACAAGAGAGCGCGCCATAGCCCTGGAAGTAAGAGGCTTCGGATGCACTTCAAAAAAGACCTACCTTTACAGCCACCCTTACAGAACACCGGATAAAATCATAAAATGGGTGAGTATACTGAGCCTTATCGGAGTAATCGTTTGGAAGATCCTTAATCTTTTTAACTGAACCGACCGGACAGGCATCTGTATGTCCGATACAAAAAGAACAAAATAAGCAGACTTCCACCGGGGACGCTTCTCGCCGGCGAGAACTATCCCCGGTGGATTAAATCATCATTACATTTAAGAATCTATCATGTCATATATCGAAATCAAAAATCTGAAATATCGTTATCCGGGAGCAACAGAACTAGCTCTTAAGGATATCAGTTTAAATATCGAAAAGGGAGAATTCATCGGAATTGCGGGCGAAAACGGTGCCGGAAAGAGCACCCTCTCCCAGGCACTTCTCGGACTCATACCTCAGTTTTATAAAGGCGCCTACGGAGGTTCCGTAAACATTGACGGAATGAACGCAAAGACAACCGGAACCGCAGAGCTTTGCCGGAAAGTAGGCCTGGTATTCCAGAATCCCTTCAATCAGTTAAGCGGCGCCAAGGATACGGTTTATGATGAAGTGGGCTACGGACTTCAGAATCTCGGCATCGAGCCGGATCTGATCCGCTCACGCATCGAAAATGTGCTCCGACGCTTCGGAATATGGGAATTCCGGGAAAGAAATCCCTTCGACCTTTCAGGAGGACAGCTTCAGCGCGTGGCCATCGCCTCTGTCCTTGCCATGGAACCGGAGGTACTGATCCTTGACGAACCCACCTCCCAGCTGGATCCCGCAGGCTCCAAAGAAGTATTCAGGACAGTCGACGAGCTGACCGAATCCGGCGTTACCATCATCATGATCGAGCAGAAGCCGGAAAAGCTTGCGGAATACTGTGACAGAATCGCCCTCCTTCACGAAGGAACCCTTGTGGCTTTTGATACCCCGGGCAGGATTTTTTCAAGAGAGGATCTTTCGGACTACGGAATGTGCGCTCCCGCCTTTACGGAATTTGCAAAAAAGAACGGTCTCGGAAATGCCGACGGAGCTTATCCGGTGACAAAGGCGGAGACCCTGGCACTTATAAAGGAACGAAAACCTGACAAAGAGGAGCTTCTCAAGTCACTAAAGGACATGAGCTACGGCAACCCGGGCGCTGCTGAATCATCAAAGGACACGACAACAACCAATCGGGAACCAAACGATCCTTCTCAGGATGCCGAAAATAACAGAACTGCCCCGGGAATCTCCCGCATGTCCCTGACATCCGACGGTGTAAAGGATGACAGTTCCTATTCCCAGGATAATAAAATGACATCTGCAGTTTCAACTGCCGGAAAACCCGAAGGCAGCCTGCAGACCTTCTCCGTTTCTGACCTTCACTTCTCTTATGTTGCAGGAACGGAAGTTTTTAAAGGCCTGAATCTCGATTTTGACATGAGGTCCACAGCCATCATCGGTCAGAACGGTGCCGGAAAGACAACCCTTGTACGTATACTAAAAGGGCTTTTAAAACCCGACAGCGGATCCCTCACCTTCCGCGGACAGGATCTGGGCACCAAAACAGTAGCAGAGCTTGCAAAGCAGGTAGGCTATGTCTTCCAGAATCCAGATGACCAGATCTTCAATCACTCCGTCCTTGAAGAAGTCATGTTCGGACCCAGGAACATAGGGATGTCAGAGGAAACCGCAGAAGCCCATGCTCATGACGCCCTAAAGATTGTAAGACTTGATGACATTTGTCAAAAGAACCCCTACGACCTTGAGCTGTCCGACAGAAAACTGGTTGCCATCGCTTCGGTTCTTGCCATGAACCCTGACGTCCTGATCCTGGATGAACCCACCATAGCCCAGGACCACCGTGGCAAAGAAAAAATAAAAGAAATCATTCATTCCGAAGCCTCAAAAGGCAAACTCATCATTGCCATACTCCATGACATGGACTTTGTAGCAGGCACCTTCGACCGTGTCATCGCCATGGCCCACGGCGAAGTCCTCCTTGATGGCACCCCCGAAGAAATCTTCACCCGCAGCGACATCCTCGAAAAAGCTGCCTTAGCTCCGCCGCACCTGGTTTCGTTGATGAATGAACTATCTGAAATAAATCAGTGACAGTTCAGCCTGGGTATAGGCAGGTAAGAGTCGGAGGGCATCCATTTAAAATCGTTAAGCCGAGTCGTGAAAAATCAGAATCGGACCCCTTAGAACCACTTGGTTTCCTTTTTCCTTAGCCCCCTCGCCAAGTAGGAGTTTTCATCAAGAAAATCTCCTACATTGGCGAGGGCCTAGTGGTTCTTAGGGGTCCGATTCTAGATTTTTCCGACGAGGCGCCTCGATTTTAAATGGATGCCCTCCGACTCTGGACTACCTATGCCCAGGCTGAACTGTCACGTCCGTCTTTCAATCCTTCGAGTACATGATCCGGAGATCGCACCTCTTTTCGATGCCCATGCGCTCGATGTAGATATCCGTCTTCGGAATCCACTTGTCGATGTAGTCATCAAGCTCGGAAGTGCCCTCCCGGTCGATAACATTCTCAATCTGCTGTTGATGCTCCACATCCATGAAAATCTTAAGATCATATGGCTCCCCGAAATACGGATTCATACAGTACGTCCCCTCAACGATATTGAGCCGCTTCGGCACCATATCCCTCGCATACTTCGCATCAAAATCCATCGTATGATAGTTGAAAGGTCTGTAATGCACCACCTCACGCCTCTCGATCACATCCAGCACTTCCCGCTTGAAACGCTCGTAGTCAACATTACCGCCAACCTCCAGCAAACGCTCCTTAGTCCGCTGATGACTCTGCAGATAGAAATCATCCATGTGAAAAAGATTCCCGCCAAACTTCCCGTGAAGGTATTTTGCAATTGTTGTTTTTCCGGCTCCGGTGCGCCCGTCAATGGCAATGATGAGACAGTCATCGCCTGTCCTGATAAGTTCCTCTATCGCAAGGACTGCAGGCAGGAATCTCTCCCTGTCCCTAACCTGCCTCTGTCGAATATTACTCATTACTGTTACCCTCACCTCCGGGAATGTCAGCCCCTTTTTAATAAGCTTTAAAGGAGCTGTTCTCATATGTCAGCTTTGCTGTAAAACCCTGTTCTAAAGCTCCATCACCTTCATGACCTCATCTCTTAGCTTCGCCCTCTGATCCTTTAAAAGCAGATACTGATTGTACTTGTAGTAGGCTTCATTTCCGCACTCTGAGATGAACTTAAGAGAATAGAAGCCAGCATTAAGATCACTAAGGAAAATGACAAGCTCCTGTCCTTCACCGAAGGTCTTATTGATAAATTCAAAGGCATTGGTCAGGTGATCACCTGTAGTCCTGATAGCTCCGGTTCTGGCCGCTTCCCTCTCTGTAAACCACTGTTTTGCCACAGCGAAAAGCTCTGCATCGTCGCCTTCCGAAAGAGTCAGCTTCTCCTCCAGCTCCTCAAGAGCCAGCAGAATCTTTTTCTGAATCCTCTCCTGGTAACGGCTGAGCATATGGGCCTTGATATTTCTTTCCATCTGAAGCTTCAGGAAATCATGATCGGTTTTAAGGATGTCAAGAAGGTCCTCATTACCATGAACCGAAGCTCCCGCAGTGCTTGCTTTACCCGACTCTCCCGCACTTCCTGACGAGCCGGCTGCCGCAGTATCCGCCACAGCCTCCTTCAGCTTCTTCACCTCCGCAAACACTTCTCTCTGGATGTCGAGATTCTCCGCATACTTCCTGAACTCCCGGTTCAGTGCCTCTATCATAAGCCCAAGCAGTGACAGCTTCTCATCAAAAGGTGCCGTCACGATTGCGCACACCTCCTTCGGGAATTCACCGGCAAGTATGGAAGGAACCTGATAGGTCACACGATACTTATTGTAAAGTTCATAATATGTTGCAAAATCTCTTGCTATCTCCGGGTCTCCAATGTACTCTGCCACCAGATCTCTCGTGACCTTGAGTTCCATATCCTCATAAACCTTGATGATACGGCTGAGATCCTCCCAGCCTCTGGCTGTGACGAAATGCTTCCCTTCTATCCCGGCCTTCACAGAATAGAACTTGTCCTTCTTTATCTCAAGATATGCAAGGATCGCGCCGCAAACATCCATCCTGTAGGCATATTCCTTCCAAACCTTGAAGTCCTCCAGGATGTCGATCCGCTTTACGCGGTCCAGAGTTACGATATCAAAATCCCTGACCGACTTGTTGTACTCCGGCGGATTTCCCGCAGTCACGATGACAAAGCCCTCCGGCACACGATGGGAACCAAAGGTCTTGTACTGCAAGAACTGCAGCATGGTGGGTGCCAATGTCTCCGACACGCAGTTTATCTCATCCAGGAACAGTATTCCCTCCTTCACCCCGGAACGCTCAATCTGATCATAGATCGACGCAATGATCTCGGACATGGTGTACTCGGTAACCGAATACTCCTCCCCGCCATAGCTCTTCTTACTTATATAAGGAAGTCCGATGGCAGACTGCCTGGTATGATGCGTGATGGTATAGGACACCAGGTTAATGTTGAGCTCCTCCGCAATCTGCTCCATGATGGCAGTTTTTCCTATTCCGGGAGGTCCCATGAGGAGCACCGGTCTCTGTTTTTCCACCGGAATCCTGTAGGCTCCGGTCTCATCCTTCATAAGATAAGCCTTTACTGTATTTACAACTTCCTGTTTCGCTTCTTTGATGTTCATAACAACCTCTGTAAGATTTTTTACACGCACCTGGTCTTCATTCGCTCTTCTGCGTGTCGTCATTTTCTACCAAAAACAAAGGGCTTTATTCTTTCAAATACAATTTCATCGCCCAGTCTGGCACGTCTTTGTCATTGATATCCGCCAACGGATCAAATACAAATGCCGTATCATAGTCCGGTGCCTTCTCCGGAAACTCTCCGTAACCATCGGTAAAATAAAGCATTCCCTTCATATCCGGAAGCTCTCTCCTTTTCCGAAGCTCTTCTACGTAGTTAAAGGCCGGCCTGAAATCCGTGCCATAGCCACCCCGGATCTGGAAGCCCTCCGCATACTCCTCAATCTCTTCAGGCTTCAGGAGAGTCACATCCTTTTGAACCTGATCGTCGCATTCTACTATATGGACTCTTATCTGCTTGAAGAAGCTTTGCCTGTTCCTGAGGAGCGCCGCCGTTTCATTGAGAAACTTCTGGACCTGCTCCTGCTTGGTGGAAGCCGAGGTATCGATGACGACGACCAGATCGGAAATCCTTCTGTCCTCGCAGAATTCGTTTTCCTCTATAAGCGGCATGTTTCCGTAGACCTCCATGCCGTAATTGTAATAACCGTAATCAAAGCTCTCGGGATCGACTCTGGTTTCCTCCCTCACAACCGTGAGCTTTCTTAGGAACTCTCTGAAATCCGTTTCCTTTCTGTACTGCGCAGAAAGCACCCAGGCGAGACTTCCCGTCTCGTCCCCTTCTTCAGCTCCAAAAGTCTCAAGCTCTGTCTTTAGCCTTTCGGCGGTATCCTTCCAGTTCTCGTCAAGCTCCTCCATCGGAATCTGCTGAAGCGGCGCACTTCCGCCGGCATCCTCCCGGTTTCGCTCTTCAATGTCTTCGCCGAGAGGAGAACCATTCCCCCAGTCGGAATTTCCATCGTACCCTGAATCACCCGACCGTGGCTGACCGTTTTTGTCATCCTGCTTCATCCCACTGCCTGTGTCAGCCTGATCCTCCCCGGAATTGTCATTACCATCCGGTTTTTCCGAACCGGAGCCGTCATCTGACTGATGTGAGTCATCCGAGTCCCCGTCGTCAGCATTATCACCTGCGACACCTGCAGGCGGCATCATATCATCCGGAATCTCCGGAGGCTGCCAGGCTTCAGAATCTTTGCTGTCATCCTCCAGCCTCTTCCAGAACTGATGGTCGCACCTGTAAAACTCCTGCTGAAGCTTCAGCTTCGTATCTATATCGAGATTGATGCTCTTAAGATAATGATAAATCCTCTCCGCCGTCAGCACCTTGCACTCAGCCTTAAGCTTCTCGTACCACTCCTCTCTGAAGGGATACGCCGGGCGGTTAATGATGTCATAATCCATGGAATCCAGCACCGACTCCACCTGTATATCCGACGCCAGGTCCCAAAGTTCCTTATCTTCATACTGGTCCGACGTAAACATATGCCTGAAGATGCAGTGAAGCACGATATGAAGGTACAGCCTGCAAAGCTTCTGGGGACTCTCTATAAAAAGATGGAACACGAAGCTCGGATTATAATGTATAGTCCTTGCATCCGTCCCCATCCTCTGGGTATTAAGGTCCAATGTATACCCCAGGCTGTCCAGCGCCCTCCCCATAAATCTCATGGCGAGATACAGCTCGGTTCTTGATTCCGCAAGTATTCTGTTTCCAAAATCCATAAGATCCCGATGGGACTTCATTAATTTCTGATCTGCCATAAATTCACCATGTATATTAATTGTTCATTACTCTTTGAGTCTAACAAAATACAAACTTCCCAAAGCTGTTTGTTCCTCAACTTGATCAAGGTACATAACTTCAAATTTAATTATATTAAAGCACCTGCGAGATCAAATAACATATTTCAAATATACTAAAGTTCAGTTTTAAACAGAAAAAACATCCTAATATCATTTTAGAATTCCGGTATTTTATAACTCAAATGTTTCAGGCCCCGTGGCCATTTTACCCGCTGCACCGCTCCTGAAATTCCGGTTCTGATAGTCCATGAGCATTGCGGAAGTAATAACCGCTCCCTCCCGAGAAGACGCCTCCAGCGCCGGAGCGATTGCCTCCTCAGAGATTAGTTCCTCCTCAACCAGAAACCTGATCCTTTCATCTGTTCTCCTGCTGTCCTGAGGTATCCAGATAAGCTCCCCTTCATGTCCGAAGCGGGGCGCTTTCTGCCCCTGAATCAGCCTCGGCAAAATCTCAGGGCTGTGACTCCTCAGATATTCGCGGTACTGCTCTCTATAATCATCGGAAAGTCTCCAGGGATACATAAGTCTTCCGAAGGCAGCATTAACCGCACTGGCCGGTTCGTCATAGGTAAACCTCTGAAATTGCCTATCATAGCCCGAAAAATCGATCTCAGTTCTCGTAACCAGCTGCCTCGTGTTGTAGCCGGAGCCCTCGATATGTTCATGAAACGCCCGGCTGAAGGTATCCTCCTCGTAATTATCCGCATAGGACGGAAACGTAAGCGCCGCCGTAACCATGGTCCTCCGGCTAATGCTCCCGTCCGGATTCCCGATCTCCTCCCGCCTTAAAACTCTCTCCGGCAGCTTATCCAAAACCTCATCCACCTTCAGGTGCTCTTCATCCACAGGAAAATGAATCAGCACCGGGATCATGGCATCACTGTCGCCTATTATCTCCTTCAAAAGCCGGAAACTCCCAATCTGATTAAAGGTAATGTCAATTTCCTGCAGCTCCTGGCACTGACGTATGGCCCCGTCATAATAATCCACCACACTGTCAGTAAGCTTCATGTAGTGAAGATGGTGGCAGTTGTGAAAAGCATAGGGCCGGAGCCTCTTCACCTTATCCGTAAGAGTCACGGACTCTATATCATCCCTTGATGCAAAGGCTCTGTTGTTGATTTCCCCAATCGGAATCAGAGGCCCATTTCCATCATCCTCTGATCCGGCACCTGCATTATCCTTATCTCCCGGTTCATTTATACCTCCCGAAGCTTCACAGCCCCCTCTTGCCTCCATATATTCCGGCACAAAAAGCACCCGTACAGACCCTTCATAGCCTGTAACAGACACAAAGCTCAATCCCTTTTCTGTTTTTATCTCATATGTTAATGCCATTTGGATTTCCCTTCACACACCAACATACCATCGGGGACGGTTCTCTCCGGCGAGAACCGTCCCCCGGTATCCTTTAGAAATGTAAGCCATTTTCATATACAAAACGCCGCATATAACGGAACTGCCTTTTTTCCCTCTTCAAAACCAAAATTCTTTGTTGAAAGTCTTATTGCATAATCTGAGTCATATTTTTTCATAAAGATATTAAGACTCTTTGCGCGAACATTTTCGGCAGCCTTTACTTCGATAGGAATGATCTTCCCCTCTCGCTGTATCACAAAGTCGACCTCCGAATTGTTATCACCTGTCCAAAAATACGTAGTATACCCACTTGTTTTAAGCTGGGCATCAACATAGTTTTCTGTCATTCCTCCTTTAAATTCATCAAGCTCATGAGTGTTATAAAGCACATCTTCCGGGACAACCTGCTGCTTTGCCAAAAGGAGACCGGTGTCAGACATATATATCTTAAACGCGTCTATATCCTTATAATTCTCTAAAGGCTTTTTTGCCTGCTCCAAACCATATACCCTGTCAACAATGCCTGACAAAACCAGCCATTCTATGGCATTTTCAAGTTCAGAAGCTCTTCCACCCTTTTTCACAAGTTTATACTGAAATCTTGTATTTTGTCTCGAAAGTTGAGTGACGATGGAATTATAGGTAAGTCTGGTTTTGGGAATCTCAGTATTTTTATTATACTTACTCATATCACTCATGTATCCTGCAAGAATGGTTTCCTGCGTCTGACGGATCAGGATGTGATCACCGGTTTCAATGTATTTCGCCACACACTCAGGCATCCCACCCACAACAAGGTACTCCCGATATAACCTTAATGCGTCTTCATGTACAGCCGAAGGTAACGCTTCATTCGTGTCAAAAGATGACCTGATCCTGTTTCTCAGCTCTTCCTCTCCTTTTGCGAGAAGATACTCTTCAAAATCCATCGGATACATACCAATCATATCAACTTTACCAACAGGAAATGAAAACTGCTCACGATTAACAGCCACTCCAAGAAGACTTCCCGCCGCAAGCACATGATACTCCGGTGCCTCTTCACAGAAGTACTTAAGTGAGGCAAGGGCCTTTTCCGAAAGCTGTACCTCATCAAAAATGATCAATGTTTTTTCTTTTATTATGCTGGTCTTGCTGATTCTGGACAATATAGGCAAAAGATATGATGGCTGTATATTTTCCTCAAATGTTTCCATCAGCCGTCCATCAGTCTGAAAATTAAAATATGCTACATTTTCATATTCTTCCCGTCCAAATTCCAGTGCAAGATAGGTCTTCCCAACCTGACGCGGTCCTTGCAGGATAAGTGGTTTTCTGTAGGGATTTTGCTTCCACTGTTTCAGTTTTTCCTTTACTTTTCGGTACATACAACCTCCTGCGTCTTTCGTATAACGGCCTTCACGTTAAATATCTTCGCAAATGACATCATATAGTGTGATTTTATATATAAATTTTACATTATTTTATGTATTTTTGAAAGCGAATTTTCTCGCAAGACTACCTATTCTTGTCCGTCTTTTCTTCTTATATCCAGCCAAAAAAAATCTTCTGCCATTCTGCCCTGTGTCTTTTCAACTATCAGCATGGGATCATAAAACGGAAGATCCAATGCCTCCAACTGGATTTTCATCTTGTCCCGTGTTCTTGGAAAACATCTTTCTTCCAAAAAATCCTGATAGTCCTTATAGGTCGGTTCCGTGATAACTCCAAAAGCTCTGAACTGATTATTATCCGTATAATTTTTGATCTTAACGGTTTCTTCACGGTCATCCACATCTATAACAGTACAAAGATCCTTTTTGTACATATATAGAATACGTAAAGGTGTTGTCTGAGGTGGTACTTCGTATTGCTTCGGAATACCTGTGTCCTCCGTTACCAGCCTGAGCAGTACAACTATAGGACCGGTCACATTGACCTTCCCGCTCTCCCAGTGTTCAACCGTTTTTCGGGATACGTTGCAGAAATCCGCAAATTCCTGCTGAGTCATATTCACCATTTTTCTTACTGTCTTTATCTCATCTCCGGTCATTTCCGGTGCAAATGCATATTGAGTCGCAGCCACAGTCAATCACCCTCCTCATCTATTAACGCTATTTTTGAGCCTTAATTTTAGGACTTCTCAAACAGATACGCATATTTTCTCATCTGTTCATAAATAATAGTTTCAACACGTTTTTTTACCACGTCCGGATAAAAAGCTTCCTCTTCCAAAACATTTCTGACATCACTTTTACTGAATGAAAACTTTAATTTGTCTCCCCAAAGATTTGATACAGCCTCCATTTGCTCCTCAAAACTTTGAGAAATTGTTTTAGAATGAACGGAATCCATCATCTCATAAATGTCTCCGTCCATGGGATAATCAAGGCTTGTATCTGACAGTAAAGCAGCCCCTTGATCAAAAAATGGACATAGCCGATACCGTCTGTTTTTGTCCAGAACGACTGCTATGTTATGAAGATGCCGATCTTCATTTAGGAAAAAAACATCAATTGTTAAAAGCTTACAAAGATACTCACCAAAACCGGTAATTCCGGTGAGCTTCTCCACTGTATCCACAAGGAATTTCGCCCTGTCTTCAACCGAAGAAAGATGATATACCTCTTCGTAAAAACTTGAACCATATTGTTTCCTATATAATCGTTCGAGGGTTATCAGCTGTCCGGATTCTCCCAGGAAATCCCGGCTTTTACACCCCAGATAATCTTTGTTTTTATAATGTATTTGCTCAGTTTCATACAAAACAAACTCCTCGGTATGGAGATTACTTTGTGTCATCAGCCTGGATACCACATATTCAGAAATTCCCTCATAACCTGTATAATCAGCCTTGTACCAGATACCATCTTGTTTCCATTTCAACTGATTACCCTTAGAGGATTGACGTTCCTGTATATAAAGATTTTTTGAAAGAAGCTCGATCATACCAACCTCCATTCCATACCTTTTTTATATCAATAATATACCCTAAAATTTAGGGTATATCAAATACTTTAAAGATAATCTTATGCTCAACTGCAAACCAAAAAACGGGAGCGGATTTCTCCGCTCCCGTTCTCATTTCACTTTAATTATAAAGTCCCGTTGTTTCATAGTCAGGATGCTCTGCCAGGAGTTTCTCAAGGTATGGCTTGTTCGCCTCATCCCTTTGCGCTTTAGCCTCCTGTGCCGCTGCATAAAGTACGTTGTTCTCCTGCGTAACCTCGGATGACACGGTCTCTTCCGGTGCATAGATATACTCGGCACCACGAATTGTCTTTCCTGTAATCTCGCCCTTAACAGAAGCTGCTGCAAGCTGAGCCAGCTTTTCATAGAAAGCTCCCGTCAGGTGCACCTTGTCTTCCATGTAGTACTCCGGATGACCGATGGCAAGATTATAGCTGTCGATGACAGTTGCGCCAAACCTTGCGGCAACCTTGAGTGTAGGTTCTACGGCATTTCTCTGAAGGCTGAAATATTCATCCCTTGACTCAGGCGGGATAACAAAGAAAATCTTGTGCTGCTTATTGCTTCTGGTATAAGTATTAACAACCTTCGCATACTGGTTTTCAAAATACTTAGGTGTCCAGTCGTAAGCACGGATGTCATTGGCACCAAACATAAATATGAGGATATCTCCATCATAGGCCACACTGTCAGGATATATCGGTGTATCGATATACTCCAGCGCCCCGTCGTCAATAACATAAGACGCAGTATAGCCGAAATTCTTCACCTCATAATCCGCTCCCAGAAGCTTCTGAAGCTGTGAAGGATAAGACTCCTCCGGATTCTTAAGAAGATAGCCCCTTGTGAGAGAATCTCCTATACAAGCCACCTTCGTTGCCGCCAGAGACGTCACAGAACATCCCATCACCATCACCATCACTGCCACCAACGCCACCGCCGATACCCTTGTGATCTTCCTGAATTTATCGATAACACTTCCATTACTCATCAAATAATCCACTCCTTTTTTTCAAACTATTCCAATATCTTTAGAAAAAACATGTTCATAATCTTGACTCTGATGATAAAATGCTTCTACTACTGCATTAATCCCATCAACTCGATAAATCAAAATATAATCATGATGAATAAACTTTAATTTTCTAAATCCCATTCTCTTCAAATCTGAATCATCGCAATACCCAAAGCTATCAGCCAGTGTCTTTAACTGATCACCTGTTTCCAAGGCATCAATAAAAACATTATCTGCCGATTGAGGGCTTTGTTTTTTGACTTCCAAATAACAGACAAGCTGATCAAGCATCGATTTTGCACGTGGTGTAATAATAACATTAAATAAATCCATGTTCTCTTCTCATATGCATTATGGCTTCTTCAAAATCCTGGGCCTTTCCCTCCAGATACTCCTGATCTGATATAGCCAGATCATTTAGAATTTCTGATTTCGAAACCGGTTTATAATAATCTTCATTTTTTTGTGAAGATACAACATTCTGCACATATAGCAACACTTTCTTCTGCTCAATCTCCGGAAGCTCCTTCATCAGGGAAATAGTTGTTTCTAATATACTCATTTCAGCACCTCCTGCAAATATAGTTTACATTATCATCTTGTGCTTTTTCAAGAAAAAATACAGGTAGCAATCGCCACCTGTATCTCGTCGATTTATTATTCTGTCATGATTCCAACAGCCTTGAGCACGTCCTCAACATACTCCACGGGAACGATCTCCAGCTTGTCCTTTACCTCAGGCGCTACGTCCCTCAGGTCTTCAACATTATCCTTAGGGATAAACACCTTGGTGACCCCGGCACGCTCTGCCGCCATGAGCTTCTCGGGAAGTCCACCGATGGCATTGACTGTACCTTCAAGGGAAATCTCGCCGGTCATGCCGATGTGTGGAGAAACCGGATGTCCGGTAACGAGAGATGCCAGGGCTGTCGTCATGGTGATACCCGCAGAAGGTCCATCCTTCGGAGTTGAGCCATCCGGCACGTGAATGTGCAGATCGTTATCCTTGAACTTCGAAGCAAGCTCAGGGAATCTCGCCTTAACCACCGACAATGCTATCTGAACCGACTCCTTCATCACATCTCCAAGCTGTCCCGTAACATTGAGCTTTCCTTCACCCTTTGTGAACAGCGTCTCGATGTAGAGGATCTCGCCGCCCACCTGGGTCCAGGCAAGACCTGTGACAACTCCCGGCTTCGCCTCGTCCTTTACCTTGTTGTGGGTCAGGGCGTGCATGTCGAGATATTCTCTCAGTTCGTCCTTCGTTACAATGATCTTCGGCTCGACTCCTTCAGGTTTAACCACAGTCTCCTCTTCCGAAGCATTATCTTCCGGAACCCCGTTCTCCCTGACAAACTTCACCGCAGCTATACGGCACAGTGTATCCAACCTCTTCTTCAGACCTCTGACACCGCCCTCACGGGTATAATCGGAAATGATGGTCTCCATGGCCTCATCCGTAACCTTGACATCTCCCTTCTGAAGCCCCACTGCCGACAGGGCTTTCGGGAGCAAGTGCTTCTCCGCGATCTGGAATTTCTCAAGGGGTGTGTAGCCCTGGAACTGAATAACCTCCATACGATTGAGAAGCGGTGCCGGAATGGTATCCAGAGTGTTGGCTGTACAAATGAAAAGCACATCACTGAGATCGTAAGGCACATTCATGTAGTGATCCGTGAAAGTATTATTCTGCTCCGGATCCAGAACCTCCAAAAGTGCACTTGCGGGATCACCGTTATAGGAGCTTGAAAGCTTATCAATCTCATCAAGTACCATTACAGGATTTGAAACTCCCGCCTTACTGATACCGTCCATAATACGTCCCGGCATAGCGCCGATGTAGGTACGTCTGTGGCCTCTGATGTCGGCCTCATCCTTAACGCCTCCGAGAGATACCCTCACATACTTTCTGTGGAGAGCCTTCGCAATGGACTTTCCGATGGAAGTCTTACCTGTACCCGGCGCACCCACAAACACAATGATGGAACCTGACTGCTTTCTCTTAAGGTTCATTACCGCGATCTGCTGAATGATTCTTTCCTTTACCTTCTTCATGCCGAAGTGCTCTTCGCTGAGGACCTTCTCGGCTTCATCAAGGTCGATGAGCTCAGGCTGCTCCTTTTTCCAGGAGAGACCCGTAACGAAATCAAGATAATCGTAAAGCATTCCAGACTCGGAGGAATGCTCGCCGTCGTTTTTCAGCCTGTTGAGAACCTTCGTAGCCTCACGTCTGGCTTCCTCATTCATCTCGGATTCCTGTATCTTAAGCTCAAACTTGCGAACCTCCGATACCTGCTCCGGATGCATTTCATCCAGCTCCTTCTGGAGATAATCGATCTGCTTCTTAAGGGCATTCTCCTTGTAAAGCTTCTGATAATCCTGCTGCTGGGCAGTGTGGGCATCCGTGGTAACCTTTGTCACCTCCGCGTACTCATAGATGATCTTCTCCAGAGCTTCAAATCTTTCCTTTTCGGAATCCATGGCAAGAACCGCATAGCGTTCCTCATTTGTGATGGAAATCCATGAGCTGAGGACCGAAGCCGCCTCTTCTATGGAAGTATACTGATCGATATAATTCTCCATGATGGAGCCCCAGCGGAATCTGGACAAAAGCTCCTTCAGATCCGCCTTTATCTCGTAAAGCTTCTGTCTTGCTTCGTTAATGTTCAAATCCTTTATATCCTCGCGTACCGAAGTCTCGACGAAGATCTCATGCTGCTCATTGATGGCAATTTCATCAACATTGATACGTCTTCCGGTTTTAATGATGACATAACCTTCTCCGCTGATCTCCTCGATCTTGCCTTCAACACCGATGGGATAAAAACTGTCCTCAGTAATCTCTTCCCGTGTCTGCTGCTCCTTCATGATAAGGAGTGTGACATCATCCCCCTGATAAACATTGTTACCGGCAATGGCACGGAAAGCCTGAGTCTGAAAATAAATATTGGAATTCGGTAAAACCAGTACATTATAAAGTGGCAATACTTTCATAAATTACACCTTTCTGGAATATGTGAAGCACACACAGTGTCTTGCCTGCTTGCCGCCGTGCAGCTTTAGCTGTCTCTCATCGGTGGCAAGCCTTGTATGGCATACGTGAGGCGCTTACATCGTCCTGTTAGCAATCGATTAAATCGAGTGCTAATGATTTAGAAAAGAATAACACCGGCGTAAACCGGTGTCAATCCATCAGCCATTTGTTCATAAAAAGTTTAGAAACCGAGCTCCTTTACAAGCTCCGGAACAGTAGTCATGCCTGTCAGCTTTCCGACATTATAACTTACTGTAAAAGTCCAGCCTTGCCATGGCAATAAAAAACCGGAGAGCATCCATTTGAATACTTTGAGCTGAGTTGTGACTCGTATTCAAATGGCTGCTCTCCGGGTCTGATCTGCTCAAGTCCCGGCCGGACTGTTACTACTGGCTCCAACCGAAGGGTTTATTTTTTTATCATCCCACCTCAGACAATTCTCAAACTGACTACTTCACAAGATTTAAGCCATACATCCTGAGACGATAATCATTGTCGATAAGCAGATATTCATTCTTATCCGTAAGATTGCACAAAATCTCCGCAAGCCTGTCATCGATCATGATCTTCCAGTCCGCGTCTATAACCTCGTCCTTTTCAGGATCATCGAGTGAAAAACAATCCAGGAGCATCTTGTCTCTTGTATATTCTCTGCCAACCCAGTACTCCCGGGAATCAGTATTTAAATTATCATAAGCCTCGATATAGAAATCCTGCCCCATATCGTACTTGATATAGTTACGGAAATCCGAAGCTTCAACCACTCTGGTTCTGCAGTAGCCGCGAAGATCAAGGCATCTCAGTACATCATAAATGTAACCGCACACCTCTCTACGGTCTTTGATATTTACCTGAACTCCACCATCGTCCAGGGTTTCGCCCTCAGGCTCTATCACCGGAGTGCCCATCCTTGTTTCGCCGGAAACATTATCCCTTGAAACCTGTCCGAAGCCCGGATTGAAATCTCCTGATGAAGGCTTGTTATAAGTGCCGGAAAAGAACGGATCCTTACCGCCGGAAAAACCTTCATTGAATCCCTTTAATTCACGGGAAACAAATGCCTCTTCCCTGTCCGGAGCATCTACATAAAATCTTTCATTATGAATCTTATTTCCTACAACTCTGTAAGTATCATCCTCCTGCTGCTGGAAGATTGCGTAGAGCTGTATGCTTCTCTGCCTGAAAATCTGACCGATATCATAATAATAGAAAACCTTGCCGGTATTTCCGTCATTGGATATATAAGAATAAGTGTTGTTCTCTATATCATTATCGCCTGTATAAGCGATGCTGACGGCGCCGTTAAAATCTATGAAGCAGACTGCGATTCTTTTGAATGGATATACCAGCTTCCCATGTCTTGACTTCCTGACAAGAACCCTGAGAACATCCTCGATAAAATCCGAAGAAGGCTTGCCGTTCTTGCTGTGAATCTCGATACCTTCCGCAAATGCAGTTCTTCCACCCAAAACTCCACAATCCTCGAAAGTTATAGGGTGCACATGTAAATATATATCAATCATCCTTGATTTCTCCTATAATCTGCTGCAATCCTTTGCAGACAACATAATCATCCTTAATTATATCCGCTCTCATCCTAAGAGCCTTTGCAAAGATTACTTACCGCCCACATCCCTTTGGGTATCCGCAATTTTTCTTCGCTAAATATTGTATCGGCAGAAAATTAAAAAACTTTATCCTTTTTAACAGCAAAACTTCTTTCGTACTTATAAAAAAACAATTAACACCCGCCGGAAGACTGTTTCCGACAGGTGTTCTGAGTTTTATTTCCTATTATTTTGCTGATTTACACCGGTTTCAAAGCCTTCCCGGCTAACGTGGATTTTTATATGCTTTCAGCTTATTCCGGAGTTTGAAATCCTCTTTGGGTAACCGGATCATTATCAAAGGAACTCTGCCAGAGGCTTTATCTCTATGCCATCCTTTGTAAGTCCTTCACGGAGCTTCCGGACAAATTCCAGAGCCTTCACCCCGTCTCCGTGTACACAGATGGAATCCACCGTAATATCTATGTCCTTTCCGGTTATGGCGGTTACCTTCTGCTCCTTCACCATGCGGATCACGCGGTTTAATGCCTCGTTCTCGTCCGTTATCATTGCCCCGGGCTTTTTACGGTTAACGAGAGTTCCGTCCTCTTCATAAGCCCTGTCGGCAAATACCTCTGCCGCGGCTCGGAGTCCCATGGCCTTTGCAGCCTTACAGAGCTCTCCTGAAGGAAGGGCCATAACTATAAGCTCCGGATCATAGTCCTTTATGGCCTTACAGATCGCCTCTGACATTGCAGGGTCCTTTGCTGCCATATTGTAAAATGCACCATGGGGCTTTACATGCTGAAGCTTCATCCCCTGTGCCTTCAGAAAAGCATCCAGAGCGCCTATCTGGTAAAGAGTGTAATCATAAGCTTCATCATCGGAAACCACCATGTTGCGGCGCCCGAAGCCCATGAGGTCAGGGTATCCTGGATGTGCTCCCACCCTGATACCGGCAGCCTTTGCCGCCTCTATAGTTTTATGCATAACCGTAGGATCCGAAGCATGAAATCCGCAGGCAACATTGGCACTTGTTATAAGCGGGATTATCTCGCTGTCCATCCCCAATGTATAGCGCCCGAAGCTCTCTCCTAAATCACTGTTTAAATCTACCCGCATCTCATCTACCTCCCTTCACAAACAGCTCGATGAACCCTGTATCTGCCTTTCCTTCACAGAAGGTGGGATTGTTCATGATCTTGTACTGGAAATCAAGATTTGTATCAACCCCCATGATGAGGGTCTCATCAAGAGCCGCCTTCATCTTCATTATAGCAGAAGCTCTGTCGGGAGCATGAACTATGATCTTTGCGATCATGGAGTCGTATTCCGAAGGTATGGTATAGCCTGTATAGACAGCGCTATCCACTCTGACACCGTTTCCTCCGGGAAGCAGCAGATTCGTGATCTTTCCGGGGCTCGGCATGAAATGCTTCTCGGGGATCTCGGCATTGACACGGCACTCTATGGTATGACCCTTGAGCACGATGTCCTCCTGACTGAAGCTAAGCTTCTCCCCGGCTGCTACTCTTATCTGCTCCACCAGAAGATCCGTTCCGGTTTCCATTTCCGTAACCCCGTGCTCTACCTGGATACGGGTATTCATTTCCATGAAATAGTACTCCCCGCTCTGATCCACGATGAACTCAATGGTACCTGCGCTGTTATATGAAACGGTCTTTGCCGCCAGCGCCGCATCCCGGTACATCCGTTCCCTGGTCTCATCGCTGATGGCAGGCGACGGCGACTCCTCTATAAGCTTCTGGTGATTACGCTGCACCGAACAGTCACGTTCCCCCAGGGTCACAACATTACCGAACTTATCCCCAATTAGCTGGACCTCAACGTGACGCGGATGAACCACCAGCTTCTCGATATACATGGTGTCATCACCGAAGGCATTGGCGGACTCACGTTGGGCAGTATTGAAGGCATCCTCGAAATCCTCAGGCGTGAAGCATTCACGCATGCCTCTTCCACCGCCGCCGGAGCTTGCCTTTATCATCACCGGAAAGCCTATCTTCTCCGCTTCCTTCATGGCAAGTGCCGCATCAAAAACCGGTTCCTTTGTTCCCGGCACCACCGGCACCCCTGCCGCCATCATCATCTTTCTGGCAGCGGATTTGTTGCCCATTTTGTCGATGATGTCTGCATCAGGCCCGATAAATACAATGTTGTTTTCCGCACACTTCCGGGCAAACTCGCTGTTCTCGGACAGAAAACCGTAACCCGGATGAATCGCCTCGCACTCCGTGTTTATCGCGGCAGAAATGATGGCGTCAATGTTCAAATAGGAATCCCTTGCAGGTCCCTCACCGATACACACCCTCATATCCGCCAGACGCACATGAAGCGCATTTTTATCTTCCTTTGAGTACACCGCAACAGAAGCAATGCCCATGTCCCGGAGCGCTCTGATGACCCGCACGGCTATCTCGCCGCGGTTCGCGATCAAAACTCTTTTAAACATCTATATCTCCATTCCGCCACCTTTTCGGGCGGCACAAACAGTGATGAAAGTATCGACTGTCCTCCGGACCACCGCCGGATCAGATCTTCTTAACTCTGAAAAGCGGCTGTCCGTACTCAACCTTCTGCTCATTGGAAACCAGCACTGCCTCGATCTCGCAGTCATAGTCTGCGGTGATCTCATTCATCATCTTCATGGCTTCAACTATGCAGACGGTCTCTCCCGCTTTAACCTTGTCTCCAACCTTAACATAGGCCGGAATCTCCGGGCCTGCTGCGGAGTAAAAGGTTCCTACTATAGGAGAGGTAATGTTTACCTCCGTCTCATCATCCACTGCTCCGAGAGCTGCAGTCTGCCCTCCTGCCGAAAATGCCGAGCTGCCTGCTGCATTACCGGAAACCACAACCGGTGTTCCCACTGCGCCCTGATACAGCATCGGCTGTGCAGCGCCGCAGTCTTTGATTCCTGTCTTACTCATGGAGATCTTGAAATCCCCGTCCTTTATGGAAATGGTATCGAGAGTTGAGCCCTCCAGTATCTTTACCAGTCCTTCTATCTTCTCTAAATCAATCATAGGTATCCCCTTCCATTCGTTCCACTATCTACTGATTCCTGTCTGATCACAATACTCTCCGCCGGCGCAAAATCTCTCAGCCGTGCCGGATCGAACATATAATTCCGGAATCTCACTCTTCAAACAGCCTCTCCAGTCTCTTGGCAGTGAGCCTCACCTCCAGAACCTCCTTGCAAGGCTTATGGATGCGGTTTCTGAACTCCTGATACTCATGCTCCTGCACCTTCAGAAGATGCTGGGCCTCCTCAACCGATATCTGCTGAAACCTTATCTTGTCATCTATACGTCTCTGCGCCACCTTCGGAAGATCCACGGTTGCAACGGTTCCGATCTTCGCATACCCCCCGGCAGTCTGGTGATCCGCCAGCAGTATGATAGGCTTTCCGTGAGCCGGAACCTGGATGGCTCCGAGAGCTATACCGTCAGAGATAATGTCTGAGCCCGCCTTGCTTTCCACAAAAGGTCCGTCCAGTCTCACGCCCATTCTGTCAAAATTACTTGAAATGGTGAATTCGCTGTTCAAAAAAGTGTCCAGTCCCTTCGCCGAGAATGCCTCCGCCTGGGGTCCCATCACAACCCTCACGGTGACAGCATTATCATCAAACTCATGAAGCGGCAGTGTTCTCGAAAGGAAATACGGGAGATACTTTCTTCTCTTGATTCTGGTGGAAATGTAGTCTCCGTCCCTTAACTTTCTTCCCTTGAAACCACCGATACCGCACTTTAGATTCGTACTTCTGGAACCCATGACCACGGGAACCTGAAGGTAATTTGAAAACGCTATATAGCAGGTTCTTCCGGTTCTTGCGGAACCCACCTTCAGCACATCGCCCTTCTTAACATAGATGGCGGTGTACATGGGCACGGGGTCATCATTAAGCTCAGGACGGAAATCTCCGCCTGTGATTGCTATGATCTGGTCTGACGTAAACTCCAGGGTCGGACCGATAAGTGTACATTCGAGAACTGCCTCATTTTCAGGATTGTCCAAAAGAAGATTTGCGATCCTAAAGGAACGCGGATCCATAACGCCGCTTACATTGAAGCCCTGGCTCTGGTATCCATATCTTCCGAAGTCCTGAACCGTGGTAAGCAGTCCTCCCTTTAAAACTCTGAATCCCATTTAGTCCTCCCCTTCATGCACTGTGACTTCGTAGGTACCTGCCTCCACGGCCGCTTTGATCTCAAGGTACTTTTCTTCCGTTACAGGCACAAATCTTATGTAATCGCCGGCTTCCACCAGAATCGGTGTTTCTCTGTCCGGATCGTAGGTCTTCACAGGTGTCATACCCATGAGCCGCCATCCTCCGGGAGAGTCCATAGGATAAATTCCCGTCTGGGATCCGCCGATGCCTACAGAGCCGGCCGGTATCCTGACTCTCGGTGACGCAAGTCTCGGTGTATGTATCTTTTCATCCAGACCTCCCAGATAGGTAAAACCTGGCAAAAATCCCAACATATATATAAGGTAATCCTTACTGCTGTGGATCTTAATGACTTCCTCCTCACTTATTCCCGCATGCTCCGCAATGGCACCTAGGTCAGGGCCATAGGTCCCGCCGTAAACCACCGGGATTTCCCAGACCTTCTTTTTCCCTGCCTCCGAGCGGGATTCCATACGAACTATGGACTCCACTCTCTTAAAGAGAGCCTCATAGCTTATTACCAGAGGATTGTAATTGATAAGAAGAGAACAGTAGGTGGGTATCATGTCAATGATACCGGAAATCTGCTGTGCCCTGATGAGCTTTGCAGCCGCAGCGATTTTCTGATTGACCTCCGGACTTATGACCTGCTCGAACTGTATAAGCAGCGAGGCATCTCCCTCCGGCACTATTTTGATGTTCTGCATAAATGCTCCTATACCTAATAATATAAGTAATGCTCATGTGGGTAAGCCACATGAGCGTTTACTCTTAAACACTTTTAATAATTAAATGATCATGCAAACAGCTTGCTGAAGTTTCCGAGTGCTGTGATACCTACATAAGCCGAAATGATAACTACCAGTACTCCGAGAACCAGGAGAACCTTAGGATGCTTGTAATCAGCGCCCATGATGGACTTCTTCTGTGAAGCTACAAGTGAGATTCCGAGAGATATAGGAAGAATAAGTCCGTTAACGGCACCTGCTATGATAAGGAGAGCCGCCGGTGAACCGGAGATGAGCATTACCAGTGTTGAAACTGTGATGAATCCGATAACCCATAAATTCTCGTGATCTGAAATTCCCTTGTTGAAGGTCTTAAGGAAAGATACTGATGTATAAGCTGCACCGATAACCGATGTAACCGCTGCACAGAGAAGAACCAGTCCCGCGAAACGATATCCTAACTGACCTGCTCCCTGGCGGAATGCATCTGCCGCAGGGTTACCGCTGTCAAGAGTTGCTCCGTTTACTACTACACCAAGTACTGCAAGGAAAAGTAATACTCTTACAAGTGCTGCGATAAGGATACCTGTAACTGAGCTCTTTGTAACCTCTGAAAGCTTGTCCTTACCTGTCATGCCTGCATCGATAAGTCTGTGTGCACCTGAGAAGGTGATATATCCGCCTACTGTTCCGCCGAGAAGTGTAAGGATCGCAGTGAAAAGCGGTGCGTAGCCTGTTGAAGGTGCGAAAGTATTGACAACCGCATCACCTACAGGTGGCTTTACGATCAGGATGACGATGAAGATAACTGCGATCATAACGCCGCCCAGGATCTTAACCAGTGTATCCATAACACCCTTGGCATTCTTGGAAAGGAATACTCCGATGGCGATGGCACCTGTCAGTACGTAGCCCACTGTTGTGGGAATTCCGAGAAGTGTGTTGAATCCAAGTGCTCCGCCGCCGACATTACCGATGTTGAAAACCAGACCGCCCAGAACGATAAGTCCTGACAAGAAATATCCGAGACCCGGAAGAACCTTATTGGCGATATCCTGTCCTCTTAAGCCGGTTGCGCAAAGCACGCGCCAGATGTTGAGCTGTGCGATAGCCGCAAGTACAACCGATGCCAGGATAACGAATCCGAAGCTTGCCTGATGCTGTCCTGTAAAGGATGAAGTCTGTGTCAGGAATCCCGGTCCGATAGCACTGGTGGCCATCAGGAATGCTGCACCGAAAAGTGCTCCGCTGCTCTTCTTTACCTTACCATCTGCGCCTGCAAATGCCTTTGAATCTGCGTCGAGCTCAGCAGCTGCAGCCATGGAAACGTTTTTGTTGTCGTTCATATTAAGTCCCCCTCCGTCATTTTTATGATTGGTTCTGTAGATTCTATAACCTTTAAGCTTCTGCCCCCTGCATCCCGGGTCATCCGGCACTGCTTCAGTTAGCATTTAAAGACATGATTAGGGACACAGTGTTAGATTTTTGAGACTGTTTTTGGTCTTAAAAAGTTATGTATCTGCAAAACGCTTTAAATTATGGTTATATGATAATGGCATCCAAACATAAAATCAAGGGTTTTCGCAGATTATTTTAAGAAATATTTTATTTTCATAAACCGTGGGAATATAAGACATATCTAAATGTGTCTGATATATTCATAATGTTTTGGCTATGCGCAGCATAGGTTTTTCCTATTTTTTATCAAAAAAATATCCGGTCTGTGACGAACCATCACAGACCGGAACCTTTTAATCTCAAATGTTTCCGCCGTATGAATTTATGATTTCCGAAAGCTCTCTGTGGTATTTTCTTGCGTAGGGCACATCGATGCCAAGTTTGTCGGCTTTTCGGATAACAGCGCCCAGAAAGGCATCGAGCTCTGTGGGTCTTTTGGCGTCTACGTCTCTTCTCATTGAAGAGGTAGCATCGTAGGGCTGTTTCTCCATACAGTAGTCATACTTCACCTTTGCTGTGCCTTCGGGGATGTTTACACCTTCAGCACGGCCAACCGCTTCGGCTTCTTTCATGAGTTCCGCAAGATCGTTGCACCACACCTCATTTTCACGGATTTTCCCCGAGGTGGTCTGATACCTGGAGGTCATGACATTAAAACCGCAATTAAGGATAAACTTCTGCCATACCTCTGACATGATATCGTCAGTATATCTCGCATCAAAGCCCACACTTTTGAAAAGCTCATAAACCTTTTTGGAGGCCTCAATGTGGCGCTCATCCCTGGGTTTTGAACCGATAAAGATATGAGTATACTTTCCGGACTGCTTCACGGAATAGTCCGGCTCCTTTGAAGTTATGGTATAGATAAGGGAGTCAATGCATATGGCGTCCGGGAATTTCTCTCTGATCCTGTCCCCGGGCTCAACTCCGTTCATCACCGGCATAACAATGGTGTTCGGTCCGATGCAGGGACGTACCTGCTCACAGATCTGATCTATGGAATAGTTCTTGCAGCATATAAAAACAAAATCCTGCACCGGTAGCTCATCTCCACGTTCCACCACTGCCGCAGGATGCATAATGCTGTCGCCGTAAAACTCGCTCTTAAATATCAGGCCTTTTTCCCTGAGGGCCTCAGCATGCTTCCCTCTTGCGATCAATGTGATGCTATCTTCATATTTTCTTCCCAGCATGGCTGCGATCTGTCCGCCCACAGCTCCGATGCCTGCTACTATGATCCTGCAATTTTCCATTTTCACGTCTCCTTTTTCTTCTTTATCCTGTGAAGCTGAGGTCTCAATACTATCTCCGGGACGCATGTCCCCTCCCGGACCGAAAGTGCATATTCCACCGCGTCCGCCACATCCTCCGGCTCAAGATGTGCCTCAGGATGTTCATCTGCTTCAAAGTCCGCATTCCTGTAAAGCGCCGTATCCGTCATATCCGGAAGTATGGCAGTCACCCCGATGCCGTATTTTCTCGCTTCATCAAAAAGGCTTCTGCTGAAATTCATGAGTCCCGCCTTTGTGGCACCGTAGGCAACTCCGTGGGGATTGCTTGAAATGGCAGTGACAGAGGAAATATTGATGACATTACCCTTATTCTCCTTAAGAGTGCGGAGCAGCTGCTGCGTCAGGATCATTGGAACCTCCAGATTGACCCTGACCATTTCACTGATCTTATCGGGATTCAGTTCCTCATGAAGTCCGTAATAAGCAGCTCCGGCATTGTTCACCAAAAGCGAAAGCTTCCCGTCCGCCTCCTTCATGATATTCCTAAGGATATCCAGCAGCCTCCCCGTATCTCTGAGATCACACACTATAGGATGAAAACACCCGTAACCACATAATTCGGAGCCAATGTCTTCTCCGCGGCATCTCCCGTCAACCGAATTCACTTTAGAATCGTCCGAAACGCCACCTGCCGCATTTTCCTTGGGAAACAATCCGAAATTCCGTCCAATGCCATACACCTCATAACCCATCCTGACAAGGCGTTCAGATATCGCCTTTCCTATCCCGGAGGACGCTCCGGTCACTATTGCAATTTTCTTTTCCATAACATCACAGCTCATAGTGTATACCTTTCACCGTCATTTTTCTCCAAACCAAATCACCGGTCAAAATCAATTCCGTATATAATTTCATATCAAAGCCCAAAAGCACAGAATCCCTATTCATTGACCGAACTCCATCTGAAGATCTTTCCCTCAGGAAGCTTCTTCCTGAGCCTATCCACCATCCAGGTTTCCATTTCATCCGTAAGCTTCTGACTATAGTGGTACACTCCATGATCGTTCTCATAAGGGTATTGCACCACGGCACTGTCCGGCATATTGCGCCGCATATTCTTGAGATACTCTTCCGAAAGTCTGAAGCTTCCCACACTGAAATCAAATATCTTTTCCACAGGAATTTCAGCAAATACCTTATCCATCATACTTCCGTATTCATTTCGCCAGTCCGGACAGAAGATCATGGGGTCAAAGCAAAGCCGTACCGTGAAACCAAGCTCCAGCGCCTTTTTCACACTCCTGATCCGCCCCTCCGGACTCCCTGTTTTATGCTCATAATGCCTCACCACATAGTCAGGCGAAAGAGTAAATGCAAATATATTCCGGGGGCTCACAATTGCCGCCCCGTGAATCGCCTTGTCACACTCTCCACAATCCCCCATCAATACCGCATCAGAGAAAGACATCGTTCCAGCAGTATGCCCGACATCCGCATCAGCTTTATCATCCATTTTGCTACCGTTTATAGCCTCCGCATCATTAGACTTGACCAAGCTGTCAAAGTCAATATTTCCCGCTTTCGTCCTGATTTCGATGGTAAGCCCCGGATGCCGGTTCGTAAAATTTATCCACTCACTCACATAACCAGTAAGCCTTTCAATAGCCATCAGGTCCGAATCATAGGACACGCAGAGATAAACCGGATGCTCCTTAAGAAGTGCTTCCACCTCCGAAAAAATGTCCCGGATATTCAGAAAGATCACCATATTTCCGGAAGGATACATGCCCTTAAGATAACAGTATTCGCAGTCAAAAAGGCAGTTCATCATACAGGAAGTATAGTAAAAATGCTCATTCCCCATGCTCTGGCAAACCTTAGCCCCAGGATACACCAGCGTCCCCTGCTTCACCGCAAGGATCAGCGCCTGCGCCTCATGCTGCCTGACATAATTCTGCCTGTGCCTGTTAAACACATCCTTATAATGCCCTATCCGGACCACAACCGTCTCCGGAAAATGCGAGATTATCTCCTCCGCTTTTTTCCGATACTCCTTATCCAGAAATACCTTTTCCTCCACATAAATATGTGAAAAAGGTCTGTTCAGTTCATAATGCATTGTTTTATCCTATCTAGTACCTTCTTACCACCACGCTTATCTATCGTAGGAAGCACTCCATCACTATATAGTTCTCGCACAGCATTTTCCCAATCAATGCCGCTGAGAACCGCATACTTCACATATTGCTTCAGCTGATCCTGCATCACCTTGGAAAAATGTCCGTCCTCAATGATCTTATCCACAAGTGCTTCGCTGCTTTTGTCGGAAATTCCGTCCCGGCTCTTTTCTTTTTCAGACAAGGCCAACAGTTTTTCCACATAACCCGAAATCTCCTCCACATGACTGTTGATAACAGCATTAACCCTTGCAGCCATTTCAGATACATAAGAAACTTCAGCTTTCGGCATAACCATCTTAACCTCAGTTTCAGTGTCCACATCTGACACAACCCGTACTTGATTTCCGGTCTTAATACCGCCATTAGACACAACTTGCCCCCGGTCCTCAGTCTCTATTCCTTCATCAGAAACAACTTTCTTCCTGTCTTCAGCCTCAGTTCCTCTGTCAGATACAACCCTTATAAAACTCATCTGATGAGGTCCGAGAAATAAATTCCCCGCCTGATAAACCGCTGCAGACTCCATATCATAGAGGTCATACCCCTCTGCGGCCACAGCCATAAAAGCCGCCGCCCTCTGAGATAACACCATGCTTCCGGTGATGCACGAAGCCTCCATCAGGTCAGATTTGATCAACATATCCGGATAAAAAGTCCTGTCCGAATTCTGATCCAAAAGCTTGTTCAAAAGAAAAATTCCGAAATCATGACCCGATTCTGTCAGAATTATCGATGAAGATTTTTCACCACATAACGATTCCATCGTTTCAACTGATCCATGTTCTCCATAAAGCGCCGCCGTACCAACCGCTCCGTGTTCTCCACGAAGTGCCACCGTACCAACTGATCCATGTTCTCCACGAAGCGCAGCTGCCGTACCAACGGACAGAAGCTGATCGCCCTGTCCCGCACCATATTCCGTCAGAACCGCCGCCACCGCAGCCGCAGCCGCAACCGGCCCCACACCGGTAATCGCAAGAACAATTTCCGGATCCTCCGAAACAAACTCCTGAAACCTCGTCCTGTCAGTCCTCTTCCTGAGCCCCAGCCTCTTGATCACCGGCTTAGCCTCCGGATACAACGCCATAAAAACAAATACCATTCAAACCACCCGTAAAACATTCCATCTGTCATCTCTTCGCATTGTAGCACAAACCCCTCCCATCCAAACGTTTAGTCCAAATGGGAGGGGAAGCGAATTTAAATCATTAAGAAGATCAGCCCTGGTTCTGCTGAGCAATCATGTTGTTGTAAGCTGCATTAAGCGCATTGGTATTCTTGATGATAAGGTACATCGCATAGAACGGACCAACGCCGCAAAGCCATGCTCCAAGAATCCACCAGAGAAGGATTGTAGTACCGCCCTCCTCAAACCTCATGCCGTAACGCGGAGCATTGCTCTGGATACGGTTGGCAAAGTTATACAGCCATACATAATCATAGATTCCGCAGGTAAGGATACCAAAAAGAATATACTCAAGGATACCCTTTGTCACCTTTCCGTCACCCGCGCAGGTAACATTCACATCCTGAATCATAAGGTGAATCATGTAAAGATCATAAATTCCGCAGGTAATGAGTCCGAGAAGAATGTAAGCCACGATGCTTCTGTCCGTTGAAAGAGGACCTACCGGACCACCGTAAGGCTGACCATTCGGATTAATGTTTCCGTTTGCACCGGTGTACTGCTGATTCACGCTGTTTCCGGCAGGAGCATTCGCACCGGCGTACTGCTGGTTCATGTTGTTTCCGGTGGGAGCATTTGCACCGGTGTACTGAGCGGTGTTCTTTCCGGCCTGGAACTCATTTTTTGCCTGAACAGCCATCTCGCCTACGGTCTTCAGATCTTCCTTGATGCCATTTCCGAAATTACTCTTGAGACCGGCCATGGGATCGATCTGCTTTTCAGTGATCTTCATGTAAACGAGAGCCATCATGGCAGCGGAGAAAATCACACTGAGGAATGCTCCTGAGAAGAGGCTTCCAAAATCATAACCAACGGCAAAGTTGATAAGTGAAGTAAAGATCGCTCTAAGCACAACTGTTGCAAGGATAAGTACACCGCCGGTCAAAACACCTGCCATAAGAGGCTCAGCCTTACTGTCATCCCACTTTTTCCAGATGAGATAGGTAGTTACTGCGGAAAGCGCAAGACCACCGAGCTTGATGACATTAACAAGGAAGCTCATCAGTCCATATATAAGTCCGATTAAACCTTCATCCACAATGCAGGCAAGAATCCCAAAGAAACTGCCGATAACACGGAAGCACTGGAAGAACATGAGCACAAGTGCAACAATGGTGAAAACCTGACCGATTGTGCTTATTCCTGACTTAGGCGCCGGTGCGTTCATATAAGGCGCACCGGTGAAGCCGGCCTGGTTGGAATTTGCGTTAAAGCTTCCCTGGTTCGGAGCACCGGTGAAGCCGGTCTGGTTTGGATGGGCGCTAAAGCTTCCCTGATCCTGTGTACCATTGAAGGCTCCCTGAGTAAAACCGCCCTGGTCAGAAGAAGCATTAACTGTTCCCTGAGTCTGATTTACATTTTCCTGAGCCTGCTGTGCGGTATTGACATTATGATTTTCCGCAGCACCTTCCTCAGTTACTGTGCCTGCTGTTTCAGCAGAAACATTAGCATCATCCGAAATGACTGACGAAGTCTCCGCGGCTGTTGTTTCGGCAGAAGCATTAACCTCCGCACCAGCTGCCGCAGCAAACTCCTCCATAGGATTTCCGCAATTCGGACAGAATTTAAAACCATCCTCTATCTGTGATCCACATTTTTTACAAATCATATTTACCCCCCCAATGCATCATAAAAAACTTTTTATGACTATAGCTATTGTTTCGATGCTCCTCCATATAAAGCCTTCCCAGGGTCTGAAAACGACTATATCCTGATCCGGCATGAAGAACATCCTGTAACCGTAAACCATGAGAAATGCCGCCACGAAACAGATCACCAGAAGCCTGTATGTCTTGTCCGGAATCCTTTTTTTGAAAAGGATCACAAACGCCGCAGGCGCCGGAAGCATCCACAGGGGATGATAGTAAAACGCCCCGGCGAAATCCAGATGCAGCACGCTTAACCAGGCTCTGCTCATACCGCAGCCCGCATCGGAAACCCCCGTAAGAAATTTAACAGGGCAGCCGATTCCCAGCACCATTTGCAAAAAAAGATAAAATCCCGCAATGATGCAGAAAGCTTCAATGTCCGACTTCCAATTCCTCAAAGCATTACTCCGTTACTAAAAATTCAATTTAATTATACATCATTAGTTAAATATTCGCGAATTCAAGAATTTAAGAATATAATTTCTATTTTTACAATTTCATAACACTACGCACGCACCGCAGAAGATCACCCCCGGAGGACGGTTCCCAACCGTTGGAGGAGTCATTGTAACCTGCCATTCAAGTTGAGCCAAATGCTGGTAACCGGAATATGGGTCAATGTAATGCCTTGTTCACTGCGAAAATAAGGCATCCCGACCAAACTGTTACCCTTCTCCGGCGGGATTCCAAAAAATACAAAATTACTATTGGAAATTGGACAAAGAAATATTATAATGCTCATTCATTATTGAAAAAGATGCCGCTTATGTCTCAATTTGTACATCAGACATAACAGCCGGAAATAAATCATTAAAGGAGCCGATTAGATCTGCATCTGTATGTCAGAGATAAACGGCGGAAAACATGAGTTTATAAAGGAGCTTTTATGGAAGTAGATATGACAAAAGGAAATCCATTTCCTATTATACTTAAATTTATGATCCCGCTTTTTATAGGAAATGTCTTCCAGCAGCTTTACAATATGGCAGACACCATCATAGTAGGCCGTTTCGTAGGCTCGGATGCCCTGGCAGCCGTGGGTGCCACCGGAAATATCATGTTTCTGGTCCTTGGCTTTTCCCAGGGACTGTGCACCGGCTTCACCGTTCTTACGGCCCAGGCCTTCGGTGCCCAGAATTACAGGAAGGTAAAACGAAGCGTGGCCAACGGAATCTTGCTTGCTATGATAGTTATTCTTACAGTGACCCTGCTTTCGGTTTCACTTATGAATCCACTCCTGCACCTGATGAACACGCCCTCAAACATTTTCCATGATTCTCTGACCTATATAACCATCATTTGTCTCGGAACCGTGGCAAGCGTGTTTTACAATCTCTTTTCTGCATTTTTGAGAGCCATAGGAAACAGCCGTGTGCCCCTTTATTTCCTTGTTTTCAGCGCATGTATCAATGTTGTCCTGGATCTCCTCTTTATTATAGTAGGAAAGATGGGCGTTGCCGGAGCTGCCTGGGCCACAAACATCTCCCAGGGACTGTCCGCTCTGCTTTGCCTTTTTTACATTCGCTTTAAGGCTAATGTTCTCTGGCCGGAATTAAGAGACTGGCGAATAAACAGAGTTGACACCCAGCACCAGATGTCAGTGGGCATCCCCATGGCCCTCCAGTTTGCCATCACCGCTTCCGGAACCATGATAATGCAGTCGGCCATCAACCTTTTCGGCTCCACTGCAGTTGCAGCTTATACCGCAGCCAACAAGCTCCACAGCGTAATGACTCAGGAGATGATAGCCATGGGTCAGGCCATGGCAACCTACAGCGGTCAGAACTACGGTCACGGAGACAGCGACAGAATCAACAAGGGAATCCGTGCTTCTGTGATCATTGAGATAATTTATTCCATCATAGGCGCCATCGGATGCAACCTGCTGCTGAGACCCGTTATGACATTGTTCTTTGCAAGCTCAGGGTCAGCTTCCGATGCGGCTCAGGGCACAGCCGCTGCACTTGACACCATAACCCTTATGATGCCCTGGGCAACCACCTATATCCGCATAGTAACCATTTTCTACATCCCTCTCAGCTTCATCTTTATTTTCAGAAACGCGATGCAGGGCTGCGGACATGGTTTCCTCCCTATGATGGGTGGCGTGGTTGAATTTTTTGCACGACTTGTGGTGGCTGTTATAGCTATGCATACCATGAGCTTTCCTCTTGCGGTATTCTGCGATCCCGCAGCCTGGATCACCGCCGGAGCATTCACCGCCATAGCATATCTCAGTGTCATAAAGAAAGTCAGGAGAGAATTGAATAATAAAAACCTATGAGTCCTACTAATTGCTCTGACAAAGCACTACTTCTCGAAAACCATCAGGGACGGTTCTCGCCAGCGAGAACCGTCCCCGGTGGTCTTCCGACAGATACCGGACTTATGCACTAAAAAAGCTGCCGCGTCGCGACAGCTTTTATATTCTATATTATTTACTTGACCCTGGGACTCGGTATTACGTCCCCTTACTTAATTGTACTTCGGTTTGTACCTCGTTTCTTAGATTTCTATTTAAATTCTATAAATATCTTTTCGATAATAATTATTATATCTTATGGATATCATCTATAAATAGATTATTTCAATATTCAGTTTTGACTCTATATTCAATTATCAGATCGACTGTTTTTATTACTTGAATTTATCCTTCGAATCCTTCTAAGTATTCTTCTTATCAGATTTTCCGGATCTTTATTTATCCGGTCTCCCTTTTAAGACCTCAAATTAACCACTCAACTTTTTTCTCTACAAGAATCTTTCTTTACAGCTTCCTGTATATTCTTATGTCGATCTCCCTTTGCAATAATATCGTCTGGACTTTAATTAAGAAATAATCCGAAAATTCATTTCTCTATTGGTTTGAACCATCTCCCGGATGTACGGTCCGGAGATCTTCTCACGTTCTTCTTCTTTTTAAGCGGTCCAGAGGATACTAGTGACTAACTGATCTGGTGTCATGTCTTTGTACCTCTTGCTTTCTTTAATTTAGTTTCGCAGGTCCATCTCCTGCACTTTTGCCAACCGGCCCTTCACCCTTTCTCGTCAGGTGAACTTTTCTGTTGACTTTTCTTTTTCTGTTGTCCTTACTTTAACACCGAAAACGCATTTTGTAAAGTTTTATTTTACGGAAATTCTTTTTATTTTGTCCGCTGTCAACCAAGGAAAAAATCCTTGCGGATTTTTGCTGAACTGCTCAAAGCCGGGCGGCTCCTGCGATACACTTTCTGAGGCAACCAAAAAGCACATCAGTTCGGATAGTTCCATCCTCCCAATGTGCTTATGGTTTACACAAATCCTTTTATCATCCAATCAGCTTTGCCAATTCATTAGCCAGAACAATTACCGGGCTTTCGATCTTCTCGTAACCTGCGGGAATAGTATCATAGGTTCTAACATATCCCTTATTACTGCTTTCCTTTTCAAAAGTAATAATCTCGGAATCCGTCGGAAGAACCATTCCGTAAACCTCTGTTGCCTCACGATAGATAAGATCAGGATTAACAGCACTGTCAATCGCTGACTTAACTGCTTCATTCGCCAATTTCAGTTCGTTTAATTCACTGCGCTTACGATCAATGCTCTCCAGTCTGGTTGCAACTGATGTATCCACCTCTACGCATTGATAGCAGCTGCCAAAAATAAACAAAAGTGAAATGATGAGCGCTGCGTAACAAATCCTGTCAATGATAGCATCCGGAATGCATCTCAATGCGGGTTTGATTATGCTCTTATCAATGTCATATTCCATCTTTATCTGACCGTTTTCCGTACGATACAGATGAAGCTGGTTTCTTCTTCCCCTCTGCTGGATAACTACAGTACTCTTTGAAGCTTCACGATCTTCTACTTCAAAAGAGCGTACTGTGTTGCCCTTAACCTCATATTGTTTCACTTTTCTGCTCCCCTTACATAATTCTGACTTCCGGAAATATTTTTTATATATCAGAATTATGCGATTCCCATTTCTTTTTTCATCCCTCGAATTAATTACAATGTAATTATTTAGTAGTAATTATACACAATTATCCATCATATATCATCTTATTTTGCAGAAAAGTGTAATAATTTTTATTTAGCGTTCTTCACAATAAATTAAATAATAAAACCCCTTGAAATTACGTAATTCTGCAAAATGCGAAAAATTTTTCTAAAATTCTTCGTTTTTTAAGGGTTTTTATACGTATTTATATGCTTAAAGTATAAAAATTTAATAAAATCATTCCAAAAAATGTTTTTTTCACCTGTATTTTACCGTCTTTATCCTGCCCACTTGCATTATAAATTTCAAAATTATTACTTTTGGCTATTTCAAGCATTACCCGCAACAAGCCAAAGAATTAAGCCGTGTTATCCACCGGGGACGGTTCTCGCCGGCAAGAACCGTCCCCGGTGGATAACACGGCTGAGCAAAAAAGAAGGTCCTGCAGCAACACCTTACAGTGCAGCCACAGAACCTTCCAAGGTTGATTCTTTTACATCATATACGGCACCTGAAGCTTGTAAAGATTACTGAGCCAGGTAGTTCCGTTAGCTCTTCTGATATCCAAAGTATTTATCATAACAGATCTTGTTCTCATAACTCCCGGACCTGCATAGTAGGCAATAGAGCTGACAGAGCTTACTACATAGTACTTTCCGTTAACCGTTCCGAGATACATCATCTCATGCCCCTTAAAGAACAGCACACTTCCGATAGGCATGGTATTCAGCAACGCCATCTTCTGCTTGTCTGTGCATTCCGAAACATCATAGCTGAAACTATGGGAAGCCGCCTGCCAGGTGGTGTTTCTGGGAAGCTTCAGTCCAAAGCAGCGGTAAACATCACCTACATAACCGGAGCAGTCGTTGGAGGAAAGCATTCCTCCCCATCCATAGGCGTCACCCAGCATCCGGAAAGCAACTGTCAGGATATTCCTCTTTGTGAGCGGAAGATACCCCTCGCTGACCTCCGCGTTGCCGTTTATAAGGGCAAGCTCTTTTCTGTAGCTTCCGTCACCGTTTCTCACCGGAATATAAACAACATAGTTGCCAATGGGTGAACGGTTTGTAACCCTCGCGCCGTAGGATCCGGCCGGCGCCTCCTCCAGAACCGTTCCCACCGTAAGAAGGAGATTTGAGCTTTCGGGATTGGTATTGGACTCAGCAAGTATTATCTTACTGCCGGTCACCACCAGAACCCTGTCCTCCGGGATCACCCAGGCGCTTTCCCACTGAGCCCTGGAGCTGCAGATGGCCACGTCATAAGCATTAACCCAGCCGCTGCAGTTCAGTGCGTCCGCATAATACCAGAGGCCGTCGGCGGACACAGATTTGATCACCAGCGGCTCATTCACCCTCACACTTGAAAGCACATTGTAATCGAAATTCACATCTCCAAGCTCATCGGTGATGATGGTATCCGTGGGAAATGCATTAAGCGTGGTTCTCTTTACTACGATGGCATAGGTGGGTCCCTGTAGCTGTGACGCAGATCTGTTCTGAGTATTCTGGGCAATGTTCTCGATCAGAATGTCGCTTAACTTGTTTCCGTACTGATCGAAATAGCCCTTGTTTTGATAGGACTTCAGATCCTCTCTGGCACCTGCCAGAACCTGTTCATTGAACTTCACTCCATTGATACTTTCGGTATAATGCTGAAGATCGTTCATATTTGTTTTCTCGTTCATGAGGTTGTCCAGGTTGATCTGTTCTATCTTTCCTCTGTCCGCCTGCACCGTATCCGCATCATACGGGGAGAAAGAAAGCCAGAATTCCGGAGTATTCATCTCCTTTGTGACATCCGGCATGTAGCTTACACCGGCGTAGGATTTTATTCCCGACACATTTGCCGCCATGAACAGACAGATTGCTGCCGCCACGGTCAGAGCATACCTCCGCCCGGTTGTGATAGGATTTTTATATTCAAGTGCCAATGCTTTCTTCATTAGATAATCCCCTCTTTGTAAACTCCTGATTCCCAAAGCTTTCTTACATATATATGTAAACCTTATATGCGCCTGAAACCATGCCTGTTGCGCCGTGAAAAAGGTTCCCGGAACTGATTTCTCTCATCATTATACACTAGAAATTTAATATAAATATATAAAAAATAACTGTGGACAAATAAAATGTAAGCGCTATCATAATAATAGAACGTAATACAATTTTTGCATTTTTATCAAAGGAGAAGTATGAAGAACGCAATTGTCGGACAATCCGGAGGTCCTACCTCAGTAATCAATTCATCACTGGCAGGTGTTTTTGAGGCTGCAAAGAATCGCGGCGCAGATCATGTGTATGGCATGTGCAATGGTATCCAAGGATTCCTGGAGGGCAGATACATTGACATGACTGCAGTTTTCAAAAAGAAAATGGATATAGAGCTTTTGAAGCGCACACCCTCAAGCTATCTGGGAAGCTGCCGTTACAAGCTGCCGGAGCTGGATGCAGAAGGCGCAAAGGCCGTGTATGAAGATATATTCAAAAAACTCGATGATATGAATATCGGATACTTCTTCTACATCGGCGGAAATGATTCCATGGACACCATCAACAAGCTGGCGGCCTACGGCGAAAAGATCGGAAGCGATATCAGATTTGTGGGAGTGCCTAAGACAATTGACAATGACCTCACCGTGACAGACCACACCCCCGGCTACGGTTCCGCCGCCAAGTACATCGGCGTTGTAATGAAGGAGATCATCCGTGACGCCACTGTTTACGGCACAAAATATGTGACTATCGTAGAGATCATGGGCAGAAATGCAGGCTGGCTCACTGCTGCTGCAGCTCTCGCAAAGGACAATGACTGTGAAGGCGTTGACATGATATGTCTCCCTGAGGTTCCTTTCAATGTTGACCGTTTCGTTGAGAAGGTTCGCAAAATGCAGGAAAAGAAGAGCAGCATTGTCATCGCAGTTTCTGAGGGCGTTAAGCTTGAGGACGGCCGCTATGTCTGCGAGCTTTCAGACGATGTGCATGCAGTAGATGCTTTCGGCCACAAGGCATTAACCGGAACAGCCAGATTCCTTGCCAATACCGTTGCCAGAGCCATGGACACCAAGACTCGCTGTATCGAGCTTTCAACACTCCAGCGCTGCGCAGGACATCTTACCAGCCGCACCGATATCACAGAGGCTTACCAGGTTGGTGGTGCTGCGGTTAAGGCAGCCTTTGAGGGACATACCGGAGAGATGGTTGCCCTTAAGAGAATCTCCAACGCTCCTTACCAGTGCACAACAGAGCTTCATCCTATCTCCGAGGTCGCAAACCTCGAAAAGAAGGTTCCTCTTGAGTGGGTCAATGATGACCACACCCAGATGAAGCAGGAATTCATCGACTATGCTCTTCCTCTCATCCAGGCTGAGCTTACTCCGATTTATGTTGGAGGACTTCCTCAGCATATCTACATCGGCGAAGAGGCATAACTATATCCACCGTGGACGGTTCTCGCCGGCGAGAACCGTCCACGATAGATAGAAAAGCCTGAAAATCCCCCTTAAGTAGTTTGGTCATATAACCTGTCTACTTAAGGGGAATTTTCATTAAAACTCCTATTTCATTTTATATTATTAATATCTCGTATAGTGGTTCGTTCCGTTCGTCATCTCCGTAACCATTCCATCCTGCACCGCCAATGCAGTTAACTCATCACTGAGGCTTGAAGCATCCAGCTCAAGGCGGTGTGCCTCATCAGTAGTATAGAGATTATCAGGACCGGTAACCCAGGTGGTGATTCCCTTAAACACGAGAGTCTGGTCATCAACCTCTGCAGAATATTCTGTCACACAAACATCTCCCGCATACCAGGAAAGATCCGGATCTTTTTCGATAACATTGCCTCCGTTCAGAATAAGTATCATACGCTCACCATCCTGATTGATCCATTCACCCATAAAGGACTCAACAGACAAAGCTTCCTTGCCTCCGAAGGTAATGTTTATCTCCGGCATACTTATAACAAACGGAACCGTAAGTTCCGGCTGATCCGTGTTCATATCGGCATCAGGTTTAAAAAACTCAAGTGTATGAGGATAACCCGCGATAGTAAATCCAAGAAGAGTTGCCGAGGAACGAAGCTTGCCACCCTCCGGCCAGATTCCGGCCCAGTCTTTTTCGATAGCTTTATTGCTTAAAGGAGCCATTCTCAGCTTATAGCCTTTATACTGTGAACCTTCCCCCTCCTTGATCTCTTCAGTCATATTAATGGTTATCTTTGTATTATAGTATTCTCTTACCTTCTCAACCGCCTCCAGCTGCTGCTGTTCCATCTTTTTGATCATGTAGTTTCTTACACTGGTGAGCACCGCCGGCATGGTCGTGTTTTTCAGGTGTACTATATACTCATCCATCAACTGCTGTTTTTCCGCCTCGGTGAAGTTCGGAATCCTCCTGACCGTAACATTGGGAGTATCCGCTGCCACATCATACATATCATCACCGCTTAATTTGAAGAACTGACTGGCATATTCATTAAACCCAGCCTCCAGGGCTGCCATCGCTATCTCAGGATCATCCGGATGTCTTTCCAGAACCTGAATAACCTTGGCACGCCAGTCCTTCGGCGTCATGGGCTTATGATTTTTACCATAGTACCCTTCATTATAGTGATGATAAACATAAGCGATATCCTCAAGCTTTGTTGCCTGTGCCTCTTCCGCAAAAGCCGTAAGCATTTTATCCAGAACGAGAACTCCACCCATGCTGATGGATAAAGCGCCTGTTCCTACCTTTGTTAATGCATTCGCCCAGTAGGTAGTCACCTTGCTTCCAACATCTCTTATGAGATTAAGAACCTCTCTCTTATCCGCGCCGCCGCCCACTGTATCCTTCAGGCTTATCTTCAGAAGATTTGTGCAGGTGTTGATATATCCCAGGGCGGAAAACAAGGTCTGGTTGGTTTCCGGAATACTTGTATCCAGCCAATTGGGAATATCATCAGAGCAGACAATATTTATTGCATTATCAAGCTGGTCCGCATAGTCAAAAAAGAGTCCGGTTGCCTCTGCTCCCTGTCTCATTATCTCCCTCATCACAGAAGGATCATCTCCGGCTATCCGCTTTGCAAAGTCAATGGTCTGTGACTTATCCATGTATGAATAATAACCTAGTACATCCGCTATATAGGCATTGCGACGACCTTCATTTTCAACATAAAAGGCACCGTAAACAGACAGGTGGTCCGTGTATATCACAAGCTCCTTTGCATCGGAATCAACCTCGAACAGCACATCCTCCCATTCCCCGGTCTCTTCATTTTTATATTTTGCACCGACGCACCTGGCAGGATCCTGTCCCGCCTCACAAAAGCTTGTATCATAGGGGATTCGGATGGTGATGAAATCATCAAGCTCCTTCATATCACCTATAGAGAAATCATAGGACTCAATTTTATATCCCTCATCCTGATTCTCCTCAACTTCCTGCTTCTCAACAGTCAGATTCTCTTCTCCGTCCAGAACAAAATCACCCACATCCACCGTAATTCCGTCCCCCAGGGTTGCACTGGTATTTTCCGGTGATAATGTTGCCGTCTCGACTGTCTGCATCGCCTCCGCCAGTTTTGTGGCTTCGGTTGTGCCGGCTCCTTCGTTCTTTTTTACACCTGTATCAACTTTACTTTCCGCTTCGGTACCCTTCGTGTCCGTAGTATCTGTTTTACCCTTACACCCCGAAAGCACCGACATAAACATTGATACAGAAATAAGAACCGCAATAAATCGTCTCATGATAGTTTCCTCCTTTCCATGATCAATCCTGCTTCAGGAAATCCAATGCTTCCCAATCCCCGTTTTTATCCAGGTCCACGAAGAAAGTGATACGATCCGCTGTAGTGCAGTTTGTTCCAGTGCTGAAGCTGCCATCCTTATATACTCCGATTTCAATATCTACAGCTTTACGGTTTTCACCTTCCCCTACAATGATCTGAAATTCATGTGCCACATCATACCTTATAGGCATCTTCCCATGAGGAGGAAGTATTCCTGTCATAAAAAAGTATCTCGCCTCCTGCTTTCCCTCCGGCAGTTCCAGATACTCCGAAAGCTCCTTATCAAAGTCAATGACTACATTTTCCCCATCACCGGGGAAAGTCATGGTTCCGTGCTCGGAGGCAAACACCCCCTCATGTGGATCCGGTGCAGGTGTGTCCGGCTCATAGGGCATATTCTTGTCCACAAAGGGCTCCGCCTTCTCCCCACAGCCGGTCATAAACGCCAGCATTAACAGAAAAAGAAGCGTGGATAGAACTTTCATTCCTTTTTTCATAACTACGCCCTCCTTAAATCATTATCAACTATTAATTATTTCGACTTTCTTCAGTTTTTTTATAATGTTTCGAGTACACGAAAAAATCCCGGAGGAACCTCCGGGATTCTGTGCTTGGTCAAATAATATCAGAAATCAATCTACATCCTATTCGTAGGAAATCTCCAGTGAGTTCCCGATATAAAATATCGCATTCATAAGCTCTTCATCCGGATCCTCGTCTGCAAAAACCTCCATGGAGAAGCCATAGATGCCGCCCCTCATGCGGGTGCTTCCGGCAAGCTGTCCGCAGCGCCAACGGCCATCGCTGTCATGATAGAGGAAACGCTGACCCGACATGCCGTTTGCCAGGCTGTAGCTTTCCAGACTGAAATCACGGGGTGCCAATAATCCGTGCTGTCCGTTTTCGTCTGTAACAGTATAAACCACCACATCATCCTGTTGTGAAGCCCAATACACAAACTCCTTTTCCTTAGTCGTGTAATCATCCGGTTCTCCAAATGTCTCAAGATATATCTTTACCTTGCCATCACGGCTCACGATATCAGGCTCACCAAACTCCCCTTCATTTTGCTTAAACAGATCCGAAGGGAAGCTTAGGGTCACATCATAATCCCACACAAGCTTAAAGCGCTCCGTCGCGCCCTCCCAGCTATAAGGTCCCGCTCCGTAGCCCGGGCTGTTTACTTCCATCTTTGGCAGCTCCTCCTGCCAGTTATAGTCGATATCCACTCCTTCACAAAGATAAGTGTTATTAAAAATATCCCTGAGAGCGATCTGCTGGAACATGGAGTTAAAACGTCCACCCGCGAAGCTCTCCACAGGACTTTCATCCTTCACAGATAATCCTTCTATTTCATGGTAAATGATTGGAAGATCATAAGGATAAACTTTACCGCCATTTTCGTCATAGGCGTAGAGGCGGATCTTATCCCCTTCCTTAAAAGAATGCACGCCCTTGTCCGGGAGCGTTAGACCTGCCGAAATGTCGATCACCGACCTGCGGTGTGCAAAAGACATAACCGGCTCCCGTCGGTACCCGAGCACTTTAGGGACATATACTCCATTATTTAAACCGTTGACGCTGTACCACACAACTATGCTTATGTCTCTGCCCTCAAGCTCTGCCGGAATGAATCCATAACTATAGGATTCATCACCCGCGTTCAATGTATAAAACGCCTCATAGTACGGAACTATCCGATCCTCCAGCGCCATCCAGGTTCCGTCAAAGTCATAGTAGGGATCGCCGTTTATCATATTCTGCAGGTTGCGGCACCCAAGCTCCAGCCTGCCGTATTCTTCAGTATCCACATAGATCACATTTTCCACCTGATCTATCAGCATCCACTGGTCATCCCTTAAGTCAATGCCTATAGTTCTGTCGATATAGTTGTTACTACCGTCAGGATTCTGGATAGTCATTGATTCCAGTTCCTTCACTACCAGTGTGGACGGATCGATATAAGTGTCCTCTTTAAGCTTTGTCTCCTCAGGATGATACCAGGGAGCAGCTTTTACACCGGAAGCCACGGGCTGTATATCCGCTCTTTCCTGCTCTGCGACCACATAACTTAAAAAACCGTCAAAGAAATCAAAGTAGCTTTTATCGTATCCCACTTCCTGCATGATCCCGGACACCGACTCATAGCGGTCCAGCAGCAAATACGGGAAATACAGAGCCAGACCACCGGAACGGCTGTCCACGCTTCGGGTATAAACGATCGTATCGGAAAGCGCTGCCTTCAGTGTATCAGCAGCAGTCAGGATTCCGGAAAGGTCCCGGGACTTATCACCGCCCAGCTCCGGGTCGGTGAGACACCTGGGAAGCTCTTCAAGAAGATCCAGGAGATCCACCTGCTCATACATACCACCGCCGAAGCTGCGAACCCGGCTTCTGCAAAGAGACAAAAGATCATAGCTTTCCGGAAGGTAATCCCGAACCGTTTTCAAAAAATCCTGCACTGCACCGCGCACAGCAGATAACTTGGAGAGCTCCAGGACAGCAAGAGTATTGTTGTCATACTTTGTTGATGTCGGGTCATTCACGAAGTCATCCACGATACGGGGAGCCAGCTCATGCATATCTATACCGGGACGGGCAGCCAGCTGTGACAGAAATGGAGTATAAGCCCACCCTCCGGAAGGCTCCGTTTCCTCGGAAGCCACCAGATAATCAGTATACTCCTCCAGAGCTGAGGCGACCTCCACGGTACTCATGAGACAGGCATCAAAGCCTATGAAGTAAAAATGCTTACCGCTGTCGGAAAGCGCCTGCTTCAGTTCTCCGATCTCAAGCATAACATCCTCAAAGTTTTCATCCATACCGTAGCCCATCAGGGTGCCTGCGCCATGATCCCACAAGATCAGACCACAGCGGTCCGCAGGATACTTCTCTGCAGCAAAGTTGATAAAGTCCGTGAGCGAAGCGGGCTCGGACATATTTACGATCCCGAGATCCTCCAGAAGCTCCGGCTCCTCTCCATTAAGAACAAAACGTCTGCAGGTATTGTCCTTGCCCGTCAGTTCACTCTCCCAGGCAGAAGCACCACCTGTCTGTAAGACAATATTTAGGTTCCCGGATTTCTGTGCTGCAAGCATCTCCTTAATGTCAGCTGTAGCGGACCCTCCCATGGATTCAAGATCGGAGCCGATCATGTAGACCATCAGGGTAAAGGTAGATCTATCTTCCTGATCAGTTTCAAACACAACAGCTTCTGTACTTGCTGCATTACCATTCTTTTCATTACCGGGGGTATTTTTATTGCAGGCCGACAGTAGGCATAACATTAATACCAGACATACTATACTGCCCACTATTAAAAGCCGCGAAAGCCGTGAGGCTTTAAACGATCCAAAAGAATCCGTAACGGTTTTATCTTCTACACCCATATGTCTCCTGATATGTCCTCTTGAAGTATCGGATTTTTTCATACGTTATCTCCATATTTCAAACATTCACACTTTCTTATATTTTACCACGAGACTATTGGACGCGAAAACACCCCAAAGGATTATTCCTTTGGGGTGTTGAGAAGCGCGAGACGGGGATCGAACCCGCGATCTTCGCCTTGGCAAGGCGACGTAGTACCACTCTACTACTCGCGCATATTTTGTTTCCAAATGCCCAGAACCGGAATCGAACCAGTGACACGAGGATTTTCAGTCCTCTGCTCTACCAACTGAGCTATCTGGGCAGGGAAGCGGGTGATGGGAATCGAACCCACATATTCAGCTTGGAAGGCTGACATTCTACCATTGAACTACACCCGCAAAAGTCGCTCACTCGTTTCAAGCGACTTGTTTAATATACCCATTAAACGAATCAAAGTCAAGCACTTTCTGAAATAAATTCAATCACTGCCGGATTTGCCGTAATAGTTCAGCCGGGACATGAGCAGACCGGAGCACCGGCTCCGGCCTTATTTCTTCCGTGAAGAAAGATCACAATAGTATATTTTCCCGGTGTAGGGACTGCACTCGCACTCAAACATGCCATCCAGAGGGGAACTGCTGATCCTACCGGCATTATACCTGTCTTCCTGAGTCAGAAGCACTCTGTCGATCCGGTTGTAGTCCTTGATCCCGGTGCGCCATGCAGGTATCTGTATGGTAAATTTATCTACACCGCAGTAGATGACCACGATAACGACCTCGTGCTTATAAACCCTTGCATATACCACATAATTATGTCCGGCCATGAGCTTCATCAGCGCTCCATACTTGAACACCTGGTATCTTTTATGGATATCCGCCAGGTAATGATGAAATTCAATAAGCTCAAAGTCCTCATGCCCCCATGGATAGGGACGTCTGGAATCCGGCTCTGTCCATCCCGTCATGCCGGCTTCATCACCATAATACAAGGTGGGCGCACCGGGCCAGGTCATTTGCATCATAGCCGCAAGTCTGTATAATGCAACATTTACACCCTGATCGGCTTCGGCGGAACCTCTGGTGCCTATACGGCCCACCTCCATTTTTGTCCTTGTCATGAACCGGCTGTGATCATGATTTGAAAGCTGATTCATGGAACAAAGGATCGAAGACTCAGGCATTCTCGACATATGGTAAGTCATAGCTGCAAAAAACTGCTTTCCGTCACCTCTTAGCCTGTCCTCTCTTGAGTCTGAATGCTTCTCCATTCCGGTCAGGAACCAGGTTATGGGCTCCATAAAAGCATCATAATTCATGATGGTATCCCACTCATCACCCTGAAGCCACCAGAAAGGATCTCCGTAGTGCTCCGCAAGGATGACAGCCTCCGGATTTGCTTTCTTGACCACCATCCTGAATTTCTTCCAGAACAGATGGTTGTAATCACCGGTATGTCCAAGGTCGGCTGCAACATCCAGTCTCCAGCCATCCACCTTATAAGGAGCGCTGACCCACTTTCTGCCAACCTGAAGTATCTTCTCTTCAAGCTCCTGAGAACCCTCATAATTAAGCTTCGGCAATGTATCATTGCCCCACCACTTCTCGTAAGTATTGTTCTTGGGCCATGCCTCATCACTGTTGTCATCAAATGCAAAATAGTTGTGGAACGGGCTGTCCTTCAGCTGATATGCCCCCGCCTGGTAATCATTGGACTTATCCTTGTAATTATAAAAGTTGGACTTATTCATCCACTTATTATAAGAGCCGCAATGATTGAAAACACCGTCAATGATCACACGCATGCCCCTCTCGTGACATGCATTGACAAATTTAAGGAACAGCGCATCGCTGGCTCTCAGATTTTCAAGGTTGGTGGTACGTACAGAATACTTTGTGGCACGTGCATTATCCGTCTCCCAGTCCTCGATCACCGATCCTCCGTCTCTTACGATCTTTCCGATATGAGGATCAATGTGATCATAATCCTGTATATCATATTTATGATTGGACGGTGATACAAACAAAGGATTAAAATAAATAACCTGAACTCCCAGATACTGGATATAATCAAGCTTTTCCAGAACCCCCTGAATATCGCCTCCGTAAAACCTGTGTACATCAAAGGGTTCCACGGGAGTTTCCCAGTTCTTGATGCCTTTTACGGCTCTTCCCAGATAGAGATACTCATTATCCACCACATTGTTGGATTTGTCTCCGTCATAGAACCTGTCAATGAATATCTGGTACATGACGGCACCCTTCACCCAGTCCGGAACCTTAAATCCGGGCATGAGATGAAAGGCCATCTGTGGATTCATATCCTCAGATACCCCCATCCGGTTGTAATGCAGTCTTTCCTCTTCCTTATGAATGAAGAAGCTGTAACTCATGGTGATATTTCCCAAAACGATCTGATACTCATAAAAATCGAAATACTCATCACTGAATATAACATGCATCTTATACTCGGTATCGATTTCGTGGAAATATATATATACCGCATCCACATCACTATGTTTAGTTCTAAACCGTATCTTTACGGTGTCACCGGGCTGCTGCTCTGCCGGGGACCGGTAATCCTCCGATCCCGCTGTATAGAGCGCATCCCAGTTGATCTTGCTCATCCCCATTAAGTTTCTATACTCTTCCCTTCATATTAAAAAAATAAGTGGAGTTCAATACTTCAGCCCACCATACCGGTTTTGTCAATCAAACTCTACTACACCGATATATGGAAGGTTACGGTATTTCTGATCATAGTCAAGCCCGTATCCCACAACAAATTCATCCGGGATCTCAAAGCAGGAATACTTAACCGGAACCTCCTTCTCACGACGTGAAGGCTTGTTCAAGAGAGTACATATCTCAATAGACTTGGGACCCCTGCTCATAAGAAGCTTGCTGAGATGATTAAGGGTATGTCCTGTATCGATGATGTCCTCCACGATAAGAACATTCTTGCCCTCCAGGGGCTCATCCAGATCTTTGACGATCTTTACGATACCGCTCGTAGTGGTTCCTGCCCCGTAGCTTGATACAGACATGAAATCAAAAGAAATATTTACATCATGTATCCTCTTTGCAAGCTCACACATAAACATTGCGCCGCCCTTAAGTATGCAGATAAGGTGCAGTGATTCTCCCTTATAAGCCTCTGAGATCTTATCTGCCACCTCAATGATCTTATCCCGGATCTCATCCTCCGGGATAAGAACTCTTACATGTTCAGCCATTATTCTTTCTCCTTTTTATACTCAAAATCTCCTGATTGATCTTCAGGATCAGGTGCTTTTTTCTATAATCGGCGCTCATCCTGTATGGCAGATCCAGATGGGCATTGCCCTTTCCGTGAATCAGCTTATCCATATCCCTGAAATGAACCGTGCTCCAGTCCTTAAGGGGTGTACCGACATGTCTCACAAGCTCCATCATAACATACTGTCTCACAAGCTCAGGATAGCTTTTAAGCTCCTCCACCGGAATGGAAATCTCCCGGGCACCATCGCCGGAATCTGATGTGGTTTTCAAAAATCTGTCCACATAATCTGAAGCCAGCTTCCGGAAGAAATCATCAGCCTCCCTCAGTATATCGGCAGTTTTTGCAATGTGAGAAGCCGCTTCCGTATTTATTTTCTTCAGCTCCGGGAGAACGGAAGACCTTATGCGATTTCTGGTATACTGAGTTTCAAGATTTGTGGAATCGATCACATAGTGAATCCCCTCATCCTGAAGCTTCCTCAGTATGGTTTCTCGTTTCACGGAGAGCAACGGGCGAATGATAAAGCCTCTTTTTGCTTCCATACCGGAAAGTCCCTTTATCCCTGACCCCCTTACCAGATTGTGAAGAACCGTCTCCGCCTGATCGTCCATGTGATGTGCCACCGCGATCCTGCAATTGGGAGCCTCACTGCCAAGTCTCTCCTCAAGTCCCTTTCTTTCGGTCTCAAATACCTCATATCTGAGAATACGGGCAGCCTCTTCAAGACTCAGTCCCTTTTCCTTTGCATACTCCGGTGCATCCACATGAACCGCCTTAAAGGGAATATCTCTTTCCCCACAAAGCTCCTGTGAGAATTTCTCATCCCTGTCGGCTTCCTCTCCTCTTATACCATGATGCACATGCACTGCAAAAAGCCTGAAATCCATAGACTCACGGAAGCCGTTCAGAACCTCCAGAAGAAAGACCGAATCCGGTCCTCCCGAAATCCCCATGAGAACACAGTCGCCTTTTTCTATCAGCCGGTTCCTAAGTATATAATTCTTAATCTCCAAAGTAATTTTATCATTTTTCATTACCATATACACCATTTATTATAACAAGAAACCGCCCATTGATTAAATTTTTTTTCGTTTTTCTGCAACGAAACAGCCGGAAAGCATCCTTTTTTAATGGATGCCTTCCGGCTACGACATCATAATATAAAGCTTTAGTTCGAATCCGGCTTAATGATTATTTCGTCCGGCATTTTCAGCCCAAAAATCTCCCTGGCCTTTTCCATGGTAAACTCTTTTGTCTTCACGTATATTTTTTTCTGTTCAAGCTCCTCAGAAAGCTGTTTCTGGGCATCGATATCAGCCTGAAGGCTTTCCTCCTGAAGCTGATATTCTCTATCCTGTTCCTTCAGGGTGACACTTCGCACATGCATGGCAAACGCAATAAACATCACGACTATCGTGATACCTACGATGGCCAAACGGTTTGAAACTGTATTCTTACTCTTATATCTGTTTTTCATATAGCATATCCCTCTGCCATCATTATAATCATAAACCTTCTAAATATCAATCCGGGGCTCCGTGCCGGAAATTTCCGCAGATTTACATCGATGCAAAAAAGTCCCGTCAAAGTCTGATTTGTCATAAAAACACAACGCCTTAAAGATACTCGTACATGTCCTTCGAATCTTCTTTGTGAACAGTTTCCTGAATTGTAGTAACCCTGACCTTTACAGACTTTGTTCCGAAGGAGATCTCGATTACATCCCCCGCCTTCACCTCTGTGCCGGCCTTCGCCACCTTATCGTTAATGCTTACACGTCCGGCGTCACAGGCCTCATTGGCAACCGTACGTCTCTTAATAAGTCTCGAAACCTTAAGATACTTGTCTAATCTCATAACTTTCCTGTTTTTTAATGTGTTAAATTCAGTAAGAGGATGGCTGCAAGACAGCCATCCTCTTTTCTACTACCTGAGTTTCTTTTTAAATCTTCATCCCAAAGGATTCAACACGCTTTGAGCAATTAGTTGATTCTGTCCTTAAGAGCCTTACCAGCCTTGAATCTAGGTGCCTTTGAAGCCTCAATCTTCATTGTCTCACCTGTTCTTGGGTTTCTTCCCTCACGGGCAGCTCTCTCAGCAACATCGAATGTACCGAAGCCGATAAGCTGTACCTTGTCACCATCAGCAAGTGCATCTGCGATGGCATCGAATACACTCTTTACAGCAGCCTCTGCATCCTTCTTTGAAAGATCAGCCTTCTTAGCAACCTCTGCTACCAATTCAACTCTATTCATGTTCTTTTCCTCCATAATCCCATAAGGTTTGTTTTCCTGTTTAAACAGGCCAAAATGGATCATATACTTTGTTTTACCTTAGAAATTATACTTTTATATAACACCCGTGTCAACCAAGAACCGCATTATTACGCGGTTTTTAGGCATTTTTGATATTTTTGTCACCGGGGCTTCTTTTTAAACGAATGAGCGTTTTTTCCAAGTGCTCCATGGTCTCGTTAATGGTCCAGGTTTTCTCTCTCGTACTCTGCCGGAATACAAATCCGGGCGCCGCTCCTCCGGAAAATCTGAGCTGTCCGTGATTCTCCCGGATCACCTCAGGTATGGCGTCAACATTGATATCTGCCTTCGCATCCAGAAGGATCTTAAACATTCCCTTCCTGATGTCGATCTCGGTGGCATAGCACTGGTGTCCGAGAGCTCTCAGCTTTGCGATCTCCAGAAGATTCTCACACTCCTTCGGAAGCTCTCCGAAACGGTCCATAAGCTCGTCCTGTATATCGCTGTGATCCTCTTCATCCATTATTGAAGAAATCCGCTTATAGGCATCCAGCTTCTGAGATTCATTGGAAATGTAGGAATCCGGGATAAAGGCATCGATATCACAGTTTATCTGAGTATCAAACTCTACAGTCTCACTGACTTCTCCCTTTTCCGCCTTTACCGCAATGTTCAAAAGCTTACAGTAAAGATCGTAACCCACAGCCTCCATATGGCCGTGCTGCTCCGCGCCCAAAACATTACCTGCGCCTCGTATCTCCAGATCTCTCATGGCTATACGTATGCCTGAGCCGAGCTGGGTGAACTCCTTAATGGCCTTGAGTCTCTTCTCCGACTCCTCCGTAAGCATCCTGCCACGTCTGTACATAAGGAATGCATACGCCGTACGGCTGGACCTTCCCACACGGCCCCTCAGCTGGTAAAGCTGCGAAAGGCCCATGCGCTCCGCATCCTGAATTATCAGGGTATTGGCATTGGGGATATCGAGGCCCGTTTCGATAATGGTGGTGGAAACCAGGACATCCACTTCCCCGTTTATAAACTGCAGCATAATGTCTTCCAGCTGGTTTTCAGTCATCTTGCCGTGGGCATATGCCACCTTTGCGTCGGGACAAAGCTTCTGAACATGGGCTGCTATGTCAGCGATATTGTTCACCCTGTTGTAAACATAGTAAACCTGTCCGTTTCTCGCAAGCTCACGGTTGATAGCCTCACGGATCAGCTCATCATTGTACTCCATAACATAGGTCTGGATGGGACGGCGATCCATGGGCGGTTCCTCCAGGACCGACATATCCCTGATACCTGCAAGAGACATATGGAGAGTTCTGGGTATAGGGGTGGCTGTAAGTGTCAGCACATCCACCTCCTGCTTCAGATTCTTGATCCGCTCCTTATGAGTAACCCCGAATCTCTGTTCCTCATCGATGATAAGGAGACCCAGATCCTTAAACCTGATATCCTTGCTGAGAAGTCTGTGGGTTCCCACAACGATGTCCACCCGTCCGGCCTTCAGATCCTCTATGGATTTTTTGATCTGCTGGGGTGTCCTGAATCTGCACAGCAGGGCAATGTTCACCGGGAACCCCTTCATCCTCTCCACAAAGGTGTTGTAAATCTGCTGTGCAAGGATAGTGGTGGGGACAAGATACGCCACCTGCTTTGAATCCTGCACTGCCTTAAAAGCTGCCCTCAGGGCTATCTCTGTCTTTCCGTAACCCACATCGCCGCAGATGAGTCTGTCCATGATCTTATTGCTTTCCATATCCTGCTTTGTAGCATCGATGGCAAGCTCCTGATCCACAGTCTCAACATAGGGAAACATTTCTTCAAATTCCTTCTGCCAGACCGTATCACTTCCAAACTTGTAACCTGCCGTATTCTGCCTTGCAGCATAAAGCTTCACAAGATCCTTTGCGATCTCCTTTACGGCATGCTGAACTCTCTTCCTGGTTTTCTGCCAGTCGGTGCTGTTCAGCTTATTGAGCTTCGGAGCCTTCCCCACATCCTGACTCGCATACTTCTGTATGCCCTCAAGCTTTGTTGCCGGAAGATAAAGATTTCCCCCGTCCCCGTACTCAACCTTTATATAGTCCTTGGTAATGCCTTCGGATTTAATGCGTTCGATGCCCCGGTAGATACCTATTCCGTGAGACTCATGAACCACATAGTCCCCCACGGACAGTTCGCTGAGTTTTGAGATCTTCTGACCGTCAAACTTTTTCTGTTTACGTTTTTTGCGCGCCATCTCGGCATTACCGAACATGTCGCCTTCCGTAAGCAGTACAAACTTCTCCTCGGGGAACTGATAGCCACTGTTGAGAACTCCGAACTTTACCTGTATGGCTCCACGGGTTTCCTCATTTCTCGCAGTTTCAAGAGAGCCCGTTGTACCTTCAGGATTATGCTTTCTGCCATTTTTCACTGCGCCTCCGGAATTCACCTCTTCAGGATTTTTATTTCCGGATCCCTTTACGGAAGAAGAGCCCGCTCCGGAAACGCTGTCCACAGAAACATCCGGACAGTAAGCCCTGAGATCATAGTCCCTTAAGTCCTGGGCAAGTCTTGACGCTCTGGTTCTCGACGGACTGAGAAGAACTATCTCATACTTTTCCTTCTGCCAGCGCTTAAGATCATTTATCAGAAGATCAAAGCCGGATTTATACGGTGTGACTTCACTGGTTTCAAACCGGAATTCCTCTACTGTCTTAAACTCCGTAAGATTATTTCCCAGGGTACTGAAGGCCACTGTGCCGGATCCGGATAGTCTCCCCATGATCTCGTTTATTCCGTATATCAGCTTATCGGGATCCCTCTCATCCTGAAGTCCCATGCCGTTTTCCTCAAGGACTGCCGCAAGCTTCGCATGGTTCTCGATTTCCCTGAGTCTCGCTTCAAAGCTTTCCCTGAACTCAGTTTCCACCATCTGTCCCCGTTCCATAAGACGGTCAGGTTCATCCACGAAAATCAGGGTATCCTTGTCAAAGTAATCAAGAAGGCTGACTTCCTTCCCCTTTTTATTCTTTCCTACCGAAGCCCTGTCTGAAGCCGGATATATCTCCACCTCTGAAAGATTCTCTATGGACCTTTGACTTTCCGCATCAAAGGAACGAATATTGTCGACCTCGGTATCCCAGAACTCGATACGAACAGGATTTTCCGCGGTAAAAGGATAGATGTCTACGATGCCTCCCCTCACGGAAAACTCTCCCATGGAATCAACTTCAGCCATTCTTTCATAGCCAAGCTCAGTGAGCCTTTGGGATAATGCTTCCATCTCCACGATCATACCTGGCCGGATGTTGAGAACCGATTCTGTGAATTCCTCTCTCTTCAGCACCTTATCCATCAGCGCATCAATGGACGAAACCACAACGCCGGATTCGTCCTCCATAAGATGTTTAAGCACCTCTACACGCTGTCTCGTGATAAGGTTTCCCTGGGTATCCGCCTGATAAAACAAAAAATCCTTTGCGGGATAGTACCAGGCATCCTCGGAAAAAGCATGTATATCCTTTACAAACTGCTTACCCTTCTGCTCATCCTTAACAACCAGAAGCTTCCACCTTTTGCAGGATTTTCCATCTTCACTTTTTTCAGCACTGCCCGTCTTCACATTCAAAGAAACCAGAAGCTGCGCCTTGACAGGATCCACGGTTCCGGTTACCGCCAGCGGTCCTCTTCCACTCTTTAGCGCCAGCTCCAGTTCACTATAAGTTTTTGTTCTTAAAAATGGGTTTGCCATACATCTACCTTTTTATAGCTTCATGGGGTTATATTTATTCATTGCATGCTCTGTTCCGTTATCGATTATGTCGAGAGCCGCATTTGCAGCCTCTTCATACATCTCCTTCATGATCTTCTCATCAGTCTGACTGAATCTTGAAAGAACATGGGCCGCAAGATCCATATTGTCCGGCTTCATTCCCACTCCCACACGGACTCTTGCGAATTTTTCGGAGCCAAGGGACGAAATGATGGATTTCAATCCGTTATGACCTCCGGCTGAGCCTGACGGTCTTATGCGCATACGGCCTACATCAAGGTTGATATCATCGGAAAACACAATTATGTGTTCAGGCTCTATCTTATAAAAATTAGCGAGTGGCGCTATACAGTTTCCCGAAAGATTCATATAGGTAAGAGGCTTCACGATGATGATCTGCTCCATTCCTTTTGCGCTGTTATATCTTACCTTTGTATATGCACCACTGAATTTTGTTTCGTTCAGCTTCTCTCCGCCAAGCTTATCAAGCAACGCGTCCACTGCCTCGAAGCCAACATTATGTCTGGTTCCCTCATATTTTCTCTCAGGATTCCCGAGACCGGCAATTAGATACATTTGTTTTCCTCCAATGCTGTTTTTACGCAGCAGTTCAGTCGGTGAACCGGGGGGGGACGGAGTGTGTGAACCACCGCCCCCCTGGTCCACACAGCACCGCCCCCGGTCCACCGACTGAACTGCTGCAAATCAAGAAAAAGGAGCCGCCGCCCTAAGGCAACGACTCCGATTTACCTTCTCTCTTTAACCGTGTCAGTTAAGATCAAAAACCTTCTGCCTCGCTGATCATCTCCGCCTGATACTTGTCTAAGATGATACTCTGAACGGCATCTCTGGTGGATGACTTGATAGGATGAGCGATATCTCTATACTCTCCATCAGCAGTCTTTCTTGACGGCATCGCAATGAAGAGCCCCTTTTCACCCTCTATCACCTTAATGTCATGAATCACGAACTCGTTATCAAAGGTTATAGATACAATAGCCTTCATCTTGCCTTCTTTATCCACTTTTCGGATCCGCACGTCTGTTACCTGCATATCTGCTCCCTTCTGAATTAAATCAGGTTAGCATCCGGATTTTTCGAAACCCGGATTAATCACATCTGATATCTTACATTCTTCTCAACAACGATCTTTATGTCATCAGGGCTTCCGATATAAGTGGTGTTGGCACGGATAGTATCTCTGCTCTCAACGATACAGTTTTCGATAACAGTATTGTCTCCGATATAAACATCATTAAGAATGATTGAGTTCTTGATTACACAGTTGTTTCCTACGTATACCTTACGGAAAAGAACAGAGTTCTCAACTGTACCGTTTACGATACATCCGCTTGCAAGGATAGAATGTCTTACATTACAATCCGGATTGTACTTTGCAGGAGGGTTATCCTCAAGCTTTGTATAAACTCCCGGTAATGTGCGGAAGAAATAATCACGTACATCTCTCTTAAGGAAATCCATGTTTGTCTGATAGTAGGACTCTACAGAAGAAATACTGGACCAGTAAGTCTCTATCTTATATCCGTAGATTCTCTTTACATTCTTATAACGAACAAGGATGTCATTAACGAAATCGGTACGATCCTCTTCATGAGCCTTCTCAAGGAAATCTATGAGCTGGCGTCTGCGCACTACATAGATACCGCAGGAAATGGTATTGGCGTCTGTAGCGATGGGCTTCTCTTCGAAATCAACTACACGGCCGTCATCATTAAGCTTAACGCATCCGAATCTTGATACATCAGTATTGGGCTCCATGGTCTTAACAACCACTGTGATATCAGCCTTCTTCTCGATGTGGTACTCAAGAACCTTGTTATAATCAAGCTTGTAAACACCGTCATCGGCTGCAATGATAACATATGGTTCATGTGATGACTTAAGGAACTCAAGATTCTGATAAAGTGCATCGGCAGTTCCTCTGAACCAGTCACTGTGCTCTGCCGTAATGGTCGGTGTGTATACGTAAAGACCGCCCTGCTTACGTCCGAAATCCCACCATTTTGAGGATGACAGATGCTGATTGAGTGATCTTGAATTGTACTGTGTTAATACTGCAACCTTCTGAACATGTGAGTTGGACATATTGGAAAGTGCAAAATCGATGGCTCTGAATGAGCCTGCCACAGGCATGGCTGAGATGGCTCTCTTGTTGGAAAGCTCTCTCATACGCTTATTGTTTCCACCTGCTAAAATAATACCTATCGCTCTCATATCTCGCCGTCCTCCTTAATGATTGCTCCGCCGCTTGCGAGTAATCCGTCAGGATAATCCTCCGCTGTTGTCACGCCATAGATAGCGGTGTTTCTGCCGACCTTGACATTGTCAGGAATTACAGAACCTTCTCCTACAGTCACAAGTTCAGCATCATATACTCTACTGTCATAAACACTTGGTGCATACTCACCGACACCAAGCTCGCAGTTCTTTCCGATCTTTACTTCCTGGGCAATGATGGCCTTGTCGATCTTTGTGCCTGCCTCGATAACAGCATTGGACATAATAACAGAATCGGTAACAACAGCACCGGATTCGATGATAACACCTTCACCGATAACCGAATTGTGAACCTCTCCGTGGATCTCGCAGCCCTCGGCAATGAGGCATCTCTCTATCTGTGAATTCTGAGAAATGAACTGAGGTGCAGGATTCTTGGTATCTGTATAGATCTTCCAGTACTCCTCGTAAAGGTTGAACTCAGGAATGATGGCAACCAGCTCCATGTTGGACTGCCAGTAGGACTGAAGTGTTCCTACATCCTTCCAGTAACCATTGAATTCATAAGCGAATATACGCTTTCCGCCCTGGAAAAGATAAGGAATGATATGCTTTCCGAAATCCTCACCCGGTACGTCCTTGTTTGTGATAAGAGCTTCTCTAAGGATAGGCCATGAGAAAATATAGATACCCATGGAAGCAAGGTTTGACTTAGGCTCCTTTGGCTTCTCCTGGAAATCTATGATCCTGTTATTTTCATCTGTTACTGTGATACCGAAACGGCTTGCCTCCTCCATAGGAACCGGCATGGAAGCGATGGTACAGTCAGCATTCATCGCTTTGTGGTACTCCAGCATAACTTCATAATCCATCTTGTAGATGTGATCTCCGGACAGGATCAGAACATAATCCGGTGAATAATTATCGATATATTCGATATTCTGATAGATAGCGTTAGCTGTACCTGAGAACCAGTCTGCTCCGGTCTGGGACTCGTAAGGCTGGAGAATGGTTACACCACCTCTGTTACGGTCAAGATCCCATGGAATACCGATTCCGATGTGGGCATTAAGACGTAATGGTTTGTACTGTGTCAGTACACCAACAGTGTCAACGCCGGAATTAATGCAGTTAGAAAGCGGGAAGTCAATAATAGAATACTTACCACCGAAAGAAACTGCAGGCTTTGCGACATTCTTTGTAAGTACGCCAAGGCGTGAACCCTGGCCGCCAGCAAGCAGCATGGCGATCATTTCTTTTTTAATCACGTCATCACCTCATAGTGTTAGTTAAGTGTTAATTGTATTCAAGCTTACTTTATTATAGCACCGGATTGTTACTCTGTTAACACCAAAAATGGTGATTTTTACCATAGTTTAATTATATTCTTTCGTGGTTTTGTCAAATAATGATAATGATTTTGATATTTTGCTTTTTTATTTGTCTTTTGGAGGAAATTGTTTTTATTGTTGTGCAATTTTAAGAGGGTTCCGTCCTCCGGGTTCCCCCGCCGGAATTCCCAAAATCCACTGTGTGAACCATTGAAAACCAAAAACCTTTAAAGTATAATGTTTAATCATTTTACCAAAGAAAGAACAGAGGATCATTCGATATGGAAGTTACTACTTTAAGAGAAATATTCAAAAACAAAGAGTCCTTCTATGACAAGGAAGTTACCGTAGGCGGCTGGGTCAGATCAAACCGTGACTCAAAACAGTTCGGTTTCCTTGTTATCTCAGACGGAACCTTCTTCTCACCGCTTCAGGTGGTTTATCACGATGACATGGACAATTTCCAGAAGATCGCAAAGCTCGGTGTTGGCGCCGCAGCCATCGTAAAGGGAAAGATCGTTGCAACTCCGGAGGCTAAGCAGCCTTTCGAGCTTCAGGCAACAGAGGTAATGGTGGAGGGCACCACAACTCCCGACTACCCTCTTCAGAAGAAGAGACATACACTTGAGTACCTTCGTACCATGACACATCTCCGTCCGAGAACCAACACCTTCCAGGCAGTGTTCCGTGTACGTTCACTTATCGCTTATGCCATTCACGTATTTTTCCAGGAGAGAGGCTTCGTATATGTTCACACACCTCTCATTACATCTTCTGACGCCGAGGGCGCAGGTGAGATGTTCCAGGTAACCACACTTCCCATCAACGAAGCTCCTATGGTTGACGGTCAGATCGACTACTCACAGGATTTCTTCGGCAAGAAAACATCTCTTACCGTTTCGGGACAGCTGAACGGCGAGACCTACGCACAGGCCTTCAGAAATATCTATACCTTCGGACCAACCTTCCGTGCAGAGAACTCCAACACTCAGCGCCATGCCGCAGAGTTCTGGATGATCGAGCCGGAGATGGCATTCGCAGATCTCGATGACGTCATAGCCTGCGAGGAAGACATGATCAAGTTCATCATCAGGTATGTTCTTGAGAATGCTCCCGAAGAGATGGCATTCTTCAATCAGTTCATGGACAAGGGACTCATCGAGCGTCTTACACATGTTATGAATTCGGATTTTGCCCGCATCACTTACACAGATGCAGTAAAGCTCCTTGAAGAGCACAATGACGAGTTCGAGTACAAGGTTTCATGGGGCGTTGATCTCCAGACCGAGCATGAGCGTTTCCTTACCGAGAAGCACTTCAAGAAGCCGGTATTCGTTACAGATTATCCTAAGGATATCAAGGCTTTCTACATGAAGCAGAATCCTGACGGAAAGACTGTTGCAGCCGTTGACTGTCTCGTACCTGGAATCGGCGAGATCATGGGCGGTTCACAGCGTGAGGAAGACTACGACAAGCTGGTTAAGCGTATGGAAGAACTGGGCATGGATATGGATCAGTACAAGTTCTATCTTGACCTCCGCAAGTACGGCACAACACGCCACGGCGGATTCGGTCTTGGCTTCGAGAGAGCAGTTATGTACATCACCGGTGTCCAGAACATCCGTGACGTGCTTCCGTTCCCAAGAACAGTCGGAAACTGTGACATCTGATAAAGAGCCGGAGGGCATCTGTTTAAATACGGGCCGCTTCAGCGGAAAAATATAAAATCGGACCCCTGAGAACCACCGGGCCCCCGCCAATGCAGGAGATTTCCCTGACGAAAACTCCTGCTCGGCGAGGGAACTAAGGAATAAAGAACCAAGTGGTTTCTAAGGGGTCCGATTTTGATTTTTCACACCGAAGCTTAACGCATCAAAACAGATGCCTTCCGGCTCTTTCTATAGTTTTTCATTTTATTTAAAACTCTTTTTTATTTAATATTTTTAAGTTAAAATAATGTTATATATCGATTTTAGGGAATATTGATGTTTGCCCGGGGCAGGCACCAATAGGTAGGAGCATCAAATGCGTTTTATTCACACATCGGATATCAATTGGGGTATGACGCCTGACTCGGATCGTTCCTGGGGCAAGGATCGTGCCAATGACATTAAATCCACTTTCAGGGGAATAATCGAAAAATGTCGTGATTTCAGCGTTGACTGCCTTTTTATCTCAGGCAATCTGTTTCATCGCCAGCCCATGAACAAGGATCTTCAGGAACTCAACTATCTTTTTGGTTCCATACCATCCACACATGTCGTGATCATTTCAGGCGAAAATGACCGCATAAGCCCAAACTCTGCTTTGTTAAGCTTCAACTGGAGCGCTAATGTACACTGGATCCTGAGCGACAAACCGGATTCGGTCTACTTTGATGACATCAACACAAGGGTCTATGGTTTTTCCTATCACTCAAGAGAACTGAAGGAAACTGTCATAGATACCATCGAACCGGAAAATGACGGCCACATCCATATACTTCTTGCTCACGGAGGCGATCCGGATCATATGCCGGTGGATGTGGAAACTCTCGATAAGCTTCCCTTTGATTACATTGCTCTCGGATTCCTTCACAAGCCTGTTGAGGTTATCGAAAGAAGAGTTGTCTACTCTGGTTCTCCGGAACCTCTGGATATGACGGAATCGGGTCCTCACGGTTTTTATTTCGGAGACATTAACCCCATAACCCACAAGGTTCAGAAGCTGGAATTTATCGAAACCGCGCAGGTATCTTACATTCCGATTGATTTTACGGTTAATGACAAGACCACCAATGATGCACTTGTGCGAAGCATTACCAACACGATAAAAGCCTCCGGAGAACACAATATTTACATGCTCCGCATCACCGGAAAGCATGATCCGGAAGTCCGCTTCGACCTGTCTTCCCTTACACATGATCACAGGATCGTAAGCGTCCAGGATGACTCGGAACCACAGTATGATTTTGCCGCTCTTTACAAAGAACATCCCTCCGATCTGATCGGTTTTTATATACGAAAGCTTCTTCGGGAAGATCCCGACGACATGAGCTACGTGGAAAAGAAAGCATTGTACTACGGTATAGATGCTTTACTCAAATCTCAGAAGGGTGGTAAGTGATCATGCGTTTTGTTGACATCCACATCGATGGATTTGGTAAATTCCATAACTTTGACATGCATCTTGAAGATGGCATGAACATTATTTACGGTCATAATGAGGCCGGAAAGTCAACCCTGCACTCCTTCCTCCAGGCCATGCTTTACGGTCTCGGAAGGCGTTCGGGAAAGCCGCTGTCCAGGAAATACCAGTCCTGGGATTATCCTGAAGATTACAGCGGACAGCTTCGGATCGAGTACAAGGGAAAGAATTATCTCATATCCAGAGACTTTAACCGGGACCTCCTGTCTATCTATAACGAAACGGACAGTGCCGGGATAGAATACCCCGAGCTTTGGCTGAACACCATGCTGGAAGGCATTTCGGAAACCGCCTTTGAAAATACGGTTTCCATAGGTCAGCTCCGGAGCGCCACAAGCCGCGGCATGATAAATGAGCTGAAATCCTGTATCAGGAACCTGAATGCCACAGGCGATATTTCACTGGACAGCGAAGGTGCTCTGTCTATCCTTGAAGAACAAAGAACCAGGCTTGAATCCAAGCTTGTTCCGGACGCTGCAAAAACCTATGCACAACTCATAGGTGAAGTCAGGAACATCGAGCGGGACATCCAGCAGCCGGAATACGAAAACCAGCTCAGAAAATACCAGAACCTCCGCTCGGAGGCCCGTACAGAGCAGGTAGACCTCCAGACCAAGAAAGAAGTGATGCTTCAGAAGGTAGCCGCCCAGGAAGCCGTCCTCCAGCAGTCAGGTCTTAAAAACGAAGACGAGATACAATATACCCTGAACCGGGGAATAACCCTGTACAACACCTATGTAGCAGAGCAGGAAAGGGACGAGGACCCGAAAAAGTATATTCTTCCCGGGGGTTGCTTTGCGGTCGCAATACTCAGCCTTGTACTGGACATACTGTTTGCCTCCGCAGGCTCGGATAATGTTGCCGCCTTCTTCAGGCTCACTCCGGATAAGATTCCGGCCTTCAAGGCTTTTGTTGACAATGCTTTGCTCGGAGCAACAGTCCCGGTAGCCATATTCACCTTCCTCTATGTTCTGACTTTGATACTTGGAATAGTATTTGTGAATAATAACCGGAACGGCAAAAAAAATCTCCAAAATTCCAATCTGGAACTGGCAAGGATACTTTCAAAGTTTCTCGGAAGTCCTGAAATAAGTGACAGAGCCATGGACAGCTTTGAAAAACACATGGATGAGCTTTTAAAGATAAGCGATAAACTGAACGAAGACAGAGCATCCCTTGAAGCTCTCACGCAGGAAATCAAGGGACTGAATGACAATGAACGTAAATATGATGTTGAGCTCCAGAGGCAGAACGAAAAGCAGACGGAGCTGGAAGGAAAATTACAGCATCTTGTTAATGTTAAAAACCGCGTTGAGATGCTGAAGCGCACCATTAGCGAAAATGATGCCATAACAGAAGAAATCGATGCCGTGAATCTCGCTTACGAGACCATGACAGAGCTCGAAGGCTCCATCAGATCCAGCTTCGGACATCATCTGAACAAGGAAGCAGGAGACCTTATCTCAGGTATCACCGGCGGAGTTTATGACTCCATGTGGATAGATCAGAATCTGGATATCTATATGAACACTCCGACAAAGCTTGTTCCCATAGAGGATGTTTCCAGCGGAACCATGGATCAGATCTATCTGGCACTGAGACTTGCGGCATCCCGTCTCATGCAGAAAAACGAAGTCCGGGACATCAAAGACGAACATTTAAGCAGCATACCGGCCGGCTTTTCCGCATCACAGACTGCCGAAGCTTCCGCCACTGAAAGCCATTCCGCTGCATCAGGTCATCAGACTGAGTCAGATAAAAGCAGACTTCCTCTCATCTTTGACGATTCCTTTGCAATGTATGATGAGAAGCGCCTGAACTCCGCCCTCCATTTCATCATGGACATCCATAAAGGCCAGATCCTCCTCTTCACCTGCCACACCCGGGAGCGCAGGATGCTGAAGCAGGCGAAGGACACCTTCAATGTTGTAGAACTTTGATGTAATAGCCATCGGGTATAAAAAGTCCAAAGATAGAAGGCATCTATTTAAACACGACTCAACTCAACGTGTTTAAATAGATGCCCTCTGTCTATGGGCGTGTTTATTTACATCCACTTATGCATATTGTCCAGAAAATCTTCCAGCATTATAGGCTTCGAGTAGTAGTAGCCCTGCATACTGGTGATGTCAAAATTATCACATACATAGTCTACCATTTCCCTGGTTTCGAGCCCCTCAACACACACATGGGCTCCAAGGATCCTTGCACAGTCAACAATAGCCTTAAGCATTACCTTCTTTGGCTCTTCCTTATCGATATCCTGAATGAAGCTTCTGTCAATCTTTATCTGATTAACAGGAAGATCAAAAAGAAGATTTATGGAAGAATAACCTGTACCGAAATCATCCAGGGAAGTCTGCATTCCCATATCCTGAATAAACTCCAGCTTCTGCCTGAGAAGATTTACATCCAGCAGCTTACATCTCTCCGTAAGCTCCAGTCTTATATTCCTGGGAGAAACTCCTGATTCTTCAACTATCCTCTTAAGCTCCTGTTCAAAATCATCCCTTCCAAGCTGTGGATATGCAAGGTTGATATTGACCTTGAAATCAGGTATTACCTTTATGATTTTCTTTACATCCTCCAAAGACTTTCTGATGATCCAGGATCCGAGATCAAAGAATATAGGATCCTTTTCCAGCCACTCTATGAAGGTTCCCGGGAATATCTGCCCGTATTCATCGCCGTACCATCTGAGGAGAGCCTCCATGGCAACAAGCTTTCCCGAGCCTCTGCTGATGATCGGCTGATAAACCATAAAGAAGCCCTGGCACTCATCCATGATGGATTCTCTTATGGCATTGTAAAGAGAAAGCTTCTGAGAATCCCTCACCAGCAAACTCTGGTTAAAAACATTAAGAGTTGTTGCACTGGTATTATCCTTTGCCTTGGCGAGAGCGAAGAGAACACTGGTGTATACCGTATCCGGCATGATGGAGATATCATCTGTATAAACCCCTCCTCCGTAAACATCAATGACTACATTTCTGCCTTTGATCCCTATTCCATCAAGAAGACGGTTACGGATATTCTCAAATTCCTTTGAGCCAAAAATCTTCAGCTCCTCATCCCCCTCCTCAAAGGCCTTCAGCATGGCAAACTTAGTCCCTTCAAGCTTATAGACCTCCGCACCGTTTCTGTTAAGCATCATGATATCGGCTATCACACGAAGTGCCCTGTTTCCCTCCATGTAGCCGTAATTATTGTTGATGGACGCAAAATCCCTGATACCCAGAAGCATAATGAAGTAAGGCTTACCATCAGCATTGTACTCATTCATCTTCTCCATCATCATGCTTGTTGTATGAAGCCCCGTGGTGGCATCAATAAGATTACTCTTTTCATAATTGACAACGAGACCTGCATAAAACACAGGCTCACTGTCCTCTCTAAGCATCTTTGAATAAGTGGATACTGTAACAAATTTGCCCTCCTTATTCATGATCCTGTAGGGAATATTAAGTTCTTCTATCTCACCGGCCTTCATCCTCACAGATTCCCGGATAAACTGCTCTCTGTCATCAGGATGGATCAAGCTGATATATTCACTCAGAGCCTCGGCTTCATCCATCACCTGACCGGAAAGACCAAGATAATCTACGATTTCCTCGCACCACCAGACCTTTCCTATGGTGTAATCCGCATAAAAAGCATACCAACCCTCTTTTTTGTTGGTAAAGACCTTAAATAATTCGTCGAAGTATTTTACTTTCAGATTGCTTTCCATATATTCACCGGCAAACGTACGTACCTGACATCCGTTCCTTTCTTTCAAAATCGGGACTCCTGCTCTTTCAATCCCGACATGCCTTTAGTTGTATTTCGGCAAAAAAATAAAAAAAATTAAGTTTTTCGCAAAAAATCTTTTTGCCGGACATCCGCAAGGGACGACATCCACCGATGACGGTTCCCTTCGGCGAAAACCGTCCCCCGTAGACAACTTCCAAAATACTCCCAAAATTAAAAAGCCTGATATGCTGCTCTTTTGAGTAGTCATATCAGACTTTAATGATCACTGTTCCTTTTCTGATTGATCAAGCTTTGTTACAAGCTGTTTATTACCCTTGCCATATTAAATCAGGGTCACTGTTCTTTTTCAGGATGATCAAGCTTTGTTACGGCATCAATTATCGAGGTTGTTCCACCTGTTTCCAGAATCTCTCTGATCTTATCGATATCCTCAGCATTCATATGATTCTTTCCGAGATACTGCTCATAGTTCTGGGAAAGCCTGAGGGCAAGCTCCCGTTCCTGTGACTCAAGACTTGTTTTAAGGTTCGTGGCCACCGTAAAGGCCTGCTGGAGTTCATCCATCTTCGGCTTATTGGCAGTCTCTATTTCATCTATGATGATGTTCCTTGTCACGGTATCAAAATTGTTCTGGGCACTCTGCTTCTGGCTTATGATGTCACTTCTCTGCTGCTGCAGCTTAGCGATCTCATCATCATAGGAGACAAGATTGTATACAGCCTCGTCAGAATCCTTTCTGATACTGTGCTCAAGCTTCTTTATGATCTTCTTGTTGGTCTTGATGCGGTTTATAATGTCTCTGCCCTGGCGGACTGTGTCAGCATGCCTGCCGGAAAGATTCATGATGGCTACGTAGATACCTCCAAAAAGGATAATGTCTACGAGGTAGATTCCCACGAGATAAAGTATCTTTCTTTCCGGTATCAGGAAGTATGCACCAAAGGGCAACAGAGCAAAAAGGATGATGAACACTGCCAGAAAGCAGATAAACTCCGCTATTCCTGACGGGTGGAATAATGTATAAAAAATCGGCCACTTGAAGAAGAAGGGAGCATTATCCTTCTTGACTATAGCTGCAAGCTGACGCTTAAGTTCGGTGATCTCAATGCGTCTGGGCTCGGTCTCATTCTTTATACGGCCCTTAACGCCTTCCTCTCTGGCTCTTTCCCTCTCAGCCTGTTTCTTTCTGAGACTGACCTCCACCTGACTTATCTGCTTGTCATGAGTCTCGGTAAGCTCCTCACTTCTCTGCTTCAAAGTCTTGTCGATCTTATCCTGAATGCTCTTTCTGAACTCATCAAGAGCGACAGAAGCCTGCCTTTCCGTCTCTATCTGAGTTGAAATCTGATTACAGATATTCTGATACTCAGCTATTGCATTTTTCGCATCCTCCAAAAATGCCTGGGGATTTTCAATTTCCATTCCCATTATGTATGCCTCCCGATCGTCACGTTATGAACTGGTATTATCATAGGATATTTTTGTGAATTAATTATTAACAATTGAATTTTTTTCTATTTTACAGCATTGCAAAGATTGCTCCTTTGGAATATAGTGTAAGCCAAAATCCGTTTTTTCATGCCTTGTTATCCTAAGAACAGATATCCGTTCGGTTGTCTCACAGAGCTCATCCGATCTGAATCTGTATATAAGAAACAAACGGCGAAAAACTTGACTTTATAAAGGAGAATCCCATGTTCCGAATGAGCGGCTCAATTTACAGAAACGGTCAGATCGTAAAAGAATGCGTATCCCGGCAGGAGGACAACTCCATGTCCAGAACAGACCGTGTCCTTACAGCACTTAAAGAAATATGTGAGTATATGGATCTTGCCGTCCCCATCTGGCTTCAGTCAAACATAAATGAGTTCAGACGAAAATCCATCACTGCCTTCAGATCCGATTCCTTTGTTGAACCCATCGGCTTTGACTATTTGAGGATTGAAGTCATAGAGGAGTAATGCTTTCTCCCTCTTTTCTGTCGATGCTTCAGCCTGCCGTTTCTGCCATGACATTGCGGAAGCGACAGGCTGACTTTTAATTCAGGCATCAAAACCACCTGTCATTTCATCAGAGTCTTTCCACCAGAGCCTCTGTAAGTCTCACGCAATGCTCAATTGCCTTTTTCTCAAAGGTAGGATAGTCCATCTGTGCTGAATTGTCTGCCTTATCCGAAATAGCTCTTATGATAAGGAACGGCACCTTGTTCTGCCATGCAACCTGAGCTATGGCAGCGCCCTCCATCTCGCAGCATTTCCCCTGAAAATGCTTTACTATCCACTCTTTTGTGTCCTTATCGGAAACAAACTTATCGCCGCTGCACACGCGCCCTATGAAGGTGTGGATATCCGGATTTACCTTCCGGTTCTCCTCCTCCGCAAATGCTATAAGCCTGTCATCTGCCTTGAAAGAAAGTGTTCCCACTCTCGGAATCTCACCGAGCTGATATCCGAAGCTAACCGCATCCATATCATACTGGACAGCGTCCTCTGAAACCACGATGTCACCGATGTCAATGTGGGCGTCCAGGGATCCGGCGATACCCGTGTTTATAACCTGCTCCACCTTGTAGCGGTCTATGAGCACAGCTGTGCAGGCGCCGGCATTAACCTTGCCTATACCTGAACGGACAACAGTAACATACTTTCCCTTAAGCTTTCCCGTTACAAAGGTGAGGCCGTTATGTACTTCCGTGACAGCGTCTGTTATATCCGCCTTCAGCTTCTCAACTTCCTCATCCATTGCGCCAATTATTCCAATCATGATAGCAATTCACCTTCCTCGTCTCTACATGTATGTTTTTTTGTTTATATCTGACTCACAGACGCCATATGACCGACTCTTTAATTCATCTTTTCGCCTTAAATAACTGAGATGTTGCTGCAGATCTGAAATTGTCTCTCATCAGGAATTCTTTTCCTGATTCTCCCTGACCACATCCCTGAGCACCTGAAGTACACGATCAACGCCATTAGCCTGATCCGAATTCTGCATGGCTATGATGTATCCGGACTTCTTGAGATACACCTCATGAACTGCCTTATAAAGGAGTTCAATGTCTTCCTCCATCTTATGCTGGTCAAGCACGTAACTGAAGCCCTGCTTTTCGAAGGATTCAGCGTTCAGTATCTGGTCGCCTCTGCTTGCATCAAGAGGCAGCGGGATAAGAATGTTTGGCTTCTTCAGCGCCACAAGCTCGCAGATAACATTGGCACCTGCACGTGAAATAACCACGTCTGCAAGGGCATACAGATTTCTCAGTCCATTTGTAAGGAACTCATACTGCTTATAGCCCTTTGTATCCTTGAGACTTTCATCCAGATTGTTCTTGCCGCAGACATGGACAATGTCAAAGTCCTCCAGGAATCTGGGAAGCAGTTCACGTACCGCATTGTTGATGGCAACGGAACCAAGGGAACCTCCGATGATCATAAGAACGGGCTTCTTTCCGTCAAAGCCGGTCATTTCAAGACCCTCTTCACGGGTACCCTGGAGAAGCTTCTCTCTGATGGGAGAACCGGTGAGAACCGCCTTTCCCTTAGGGAGATTCGCAAGTGTTTCAGGGAAATTGCAGCAGATTTTGTCGCAGGCCCTGACACTCAGACGGTTTGCAAGTCCGGGAGTCATATCCGATTCATGAGAAACAACCGGGATATGGAGACTGCGGGCCGCCCACACTACCGGAACCGCAACAAAACCACCCTTACTGAATACTATATCAGGCTTGATCTCCTCCAACGCTTTTCTGGCTTCATTGTAGCCTTTAAGTACCCTTATGGGATCGGAAAAATTCTTAACATCAAAGTATCTTCGAAGCTTTCCCGTAGATATACCGGTGTAGGGAATGCCTTCGGCCTCTACCATTTTCTTTTCTATACCATCATAGGAGCCAATGTAGTAGACCTCGTAACCGTCCTTCTTCATCCGGGGGATAAGGGCTATATTGGCAGTGACGTGACCGGCTGTTCCTCCACCGGTCAGTACTACTTTACCGATCATTCTTTTCTCCTCATCTATTAATGCTGCTTACGAGAGCCTTAATAACCGACATACAGCTGCAGATTTAATTGGTTCCTTTGTAAGCGATTTTCCTGCCGTTTATTTCCGGCTTACCGATTTTGATTTAACAGTCCTTTGATCAAAGTGCCTTTATAAGTTTATCGCAGATTTCGCCCATCTTTTCGGGGGCTGTCTTTCCGGGCTTCCAGAGTACCATCTCGTCGGCATCGCCGTAGCGCGGGATGATGTGGGTATGGAAATGGTTTACGGTCTGTCCTGCAGCCTCTCCATTGTTCTGAACAACATTAAAGCCCTTTGCTCCTAATGCCTTTTTCATGGCTGTTCCAATCTTTCCTGCAAGGGGCATCACTCCTGAAGCAATGCTTTCGGGAAGCTCTGTAAGGTCTGTGTAGTGCTCCTTTGGTATAATGAGCACATGTCCGTCTGATGCCGGATTTGCATCAAAGATCACTCTGAATGTATCGTCCTCATACAATGTTGTTGTAGGTATATCTCCATTGGCAAGTTTACAAAAAATGCAATTATCGTCTTTCATGTCGAACCTCCGATTCTTCGTTAAAAACTAGAAATATTATATAATTTTGGCGAGGCTTATACAAGGAAATTGACGGAGCAAACTTCAGGTTATATAATTGGGCGAAAAGTTTTAGGTGTTCTATACCGGCCAGAAAATGCAAGGGATGCGCGCCGGCCCACGAGATTGAAAGTACAGCCAACTTTACATGTTCGTCCCAGCTGCACTAACGTGCATCTGTGCCGTACATGTAAAGTCGTCTGTTCTTTCAACTCGCAAGCCTAGGCACACATCCCTTGCATTTTCTTACACGTTCTAATGGTTAACTGAACAGTAACCGATATAACCTGAAGTTGCTGATAACAAAAAAAGAAAGAAGGTTTTATATGTCACTTCCAAAAGATCCTGTTATGCTTTTGAGCTTTATCAATACTCAGCTCCGTGATAATTATGATTCGCTCGAGAGTCTTTGCAAAGCTTTTGATGTCGATCAGGACAGCATAGTGAAGTCTCTTTCGGTGATTGATTATCACTATAACAGCGAGATAAACCAGTTTAAGTAAAAAACAGTAAAGAACCGGGCCGGAGGGTTGATTTATCATTCATCTTCTCAACTGTAAACGTTGTTTTTTTAGCCTTAATACCTGATCGGCTATTTGAACAGTTGGTCTGAATCCAGCATCAGAGTGAAGGGACCGTCGTTCAGGAGTTCGACCTTCATGTCGGCACCGAACTCTCCGTGCTCTACCTTTTGAACGTAATCCTTGCAGCGTTCTGTGAAGTACCGATAAAGGGCATCGGCTTTGTCCGGGGCTCCGGCCTCGATAAAGCTTGGGCGGTTACCTTTTTTGCAGTTGGCATACAGTGTAAACTGGCTGACCACAAGTACGGAACCTCCTACATCCGAAAGAGAGCAGTTTGTCTTTCCGTTTTCATCCGGAAATATACGAAGACTGCAGATTTTTTTCACCATTTTATCCGCCATTTCTTCATTATCGGTGTCTGAAACACCCAGAAATATCAGAAATCCCCGTCCGATCCTGCCTATTGTTTCATTATCTACTGTGACAGCTGCATGCTGCACAACCTGAACTACACATCTCATTCTTTATCCTCTTCTCTACTACAATGTTTTTAGTCAGAATCCATTCTTTTTAAGAGCTATTATACCAAATGAGCAGTCGTTACAATGCCTATATATTTCCATTTACAAGATCTTCAATGGTGATGTGATAAAAGAAGTCGTGAACCCTCGAATCATATTTTTTCCACATGGGTAAGGTTTTGCAAATCAAAGCTATCTGCCAATGCCAGAACAGGTATATTCTGATCAGGTGTACTATTCCTTTCCACCTATTACGATCTTTCCCTTTGCATTCACGTCATCCCTGATGATCTCTGATACTTCAGGAACCGATATGGAACCCGAAAGAGGATTCTTTATACTGATCATCGGAGTGGTTATGGTTGCTTCGACATCTGACTTTTCAAAGGCAAGATCTGTATCGATCATCCTGCAGTTGATAAGCTTTAATCCCTTGCAGTAGCAAAGAGGCTGAGTCCCTATGATCATGCAATTTTCAAAGATGACATTTTCACAGTACCATGCGAGATATTCACCCTTTACCACACTATTTCTCACCACTACATTTTTCGCATGCCAGAAGGCATCTTTTGTGTCTAAATTACAGTTCTCAAAAACAGAATCCGCAATGTACTGGAAAGAATATTTGCCCTTGAGTGTCACATTCGAAAAATCAAGCTGCTCGGATCTCATCATGAAATATTCACTCTGAACATCAGTATCCTTCATTTTGATATTCTTTACAGACCAGCCAAATTCAGGAGAAATGATGTCACTGTTTTCTATCCTTATATCAGAACATTCCCTCAGTGCCTTTATTCCGTGCATCTTTGAATTTCTGATTGCTGCATCATTTGTATACCAAAGAGCTGCTCTACAGTTCTCAGTCATTTCAATATTATCAAGCTCTAATTTATCATCATGCCAAAACGGATATCTAAGATTGAAATAACTATCCTTCACCACAACATTTCTGCTCTCTTTAAAAGCACTCTCCCCATCTGCGGGTCCGTCAAACCTACAGCCCTCAACTACGATATCCCTGCTTCCATAAAGAGCTCTCTCTTCATCAAATACTTCGTTCTTTATAACCGTATCTCTCACTAATCTCTTTCCTCAATATAATGTCTTTAATTGTTACTATAATAACATCGATTTTTATATGTTTATGTGTTTAATTTAATGTCTTTTTATCAGAACTTCCTTTCCTTCAAAGGCAAAGGCAAGTTTTATTATCTTTTCTTTGTCAAATCCTGCTGACAGCAGCTCTGCTTCATACTTTTTATCTTCAATCTGTTTTAATGCCATATCGCATAGCTCATCAAGTGTCTTACCCTTTTCGCTTCTTCGTTTTGACTTAAACTCGATGATCACAGCATTATCCTTTTTATCTTTTGGACGGAGCATCACATCATAACGTCCGAGACCACTTTCACGGTTTGACTTTATCTCATATCTGTCACGGAGTTCCACAAGAAGCCCAATCACAAGGCCATGATAGAAATTTTCAGGGGCTGCCTTGCCGCTCCCGTCAAAGGTGCTTATCATGTCTTCACAGATTTCTGACATTGTATCCATCATATCGTCTATGTTGCCTTCAAGTAGTGCTTTCACGAAGTAGCTATAGATATGTCCTGCATTTTCAAACCACCTCTTTACAAGTATGCTGAAACTGACCATAACCTCATAATTTGTCAGTTTCAGCTCATATTCAGTTACTCCACTGATATCTTATTTGGCTATTGCCAATTTCCTTGATCACTTAAAAGATTCTGCTCTCTGACTTATCAGATTTATATAGTCTTCCTTCATCTCAAAAGGAATATATGCCTGATTTATAAGTTCAATGAATACATCCTTATACTTAAGAACCTGTTTCATCAAACCTTGGGCAGTTTTTTCGCTCAGCTCAAAGCTCTCTGCCAATGCAAAAAAGTCTTTTTTTCGAAGATTTCTCTTTTTTCCATTAAGAGTTAAAGCTACCTGTTCTTTATCAGCAGGAAGTATGATGTTCACAGGCAAAAGATCATAAGCCTCTGATAAACCAAACACTCTGCTTCCGGGTTTATTTTCTATCAACGAAAAATTTTTGAGATGCATATCAGAATTCCCGGTTACATAACAAAAAACGAGTCTATAGAATAATTCAGCCAGATCGATTCCGATGTTTTGTGAATACTTCTTTATTATTTTCCCACACTGCTCATAGGAACCTCTGTATTTATCCTCGGTCATCCTGCCTGATAACTGGCAAAAATCTTCCATCGCATACATTTTCCCTTTTGATCTGTCAATTCTTTTCGTTATATATGCGAGTTTGCCCCTGCTGCTTATCAATGCATTGGGTACAGTTTTTATCCTGCATGCTTCGGCCATTTTCATCGTAAGATATTCCACTTCCGGTAAATGATCGAAATCATTTGATTGTGGCTTCAGAATATAACCTGTCGGATAGTCAACTACTGTAAGTCTCGAAACATTAGCATCCTTATCAAGATGAAGCGATAATTTCTTTTGTACTCCCGGCACAGTAAGTCCCTTGTTGACAGTACTTTGGGCCAATGCTTCTAACTCTTCATCTGAGCAGTCAAGTTCAGGAAGCATCACAGTTCCAAAAAATGATTTTATACATTTTTGATGCCATGAAACTTTTGATTCATAGTCATTAGGGTTTTGTATGATCTTATTGCAGCACAAACATCTAGTCATCGCCGGCCTCTATTCTTACATCTCCTATACAATCACCACATGTCACAAGCATTAAACCAAATCTGTCTTTCCCATCTATCTTCCAGTTTCTTTCGACAACTCCCAGAAGCCACCCTTCCGGAATCAATCCATCAAAAAAAGGGAACAATGTATTGGACTTAAAAACTTCATTTGACAAAGGAAATGTTAAGCTTATCGGCAAAGCTTCTTCTGATTTAAGATATTCATCATCGTATAAAAACTCATACCCTTCCTCTGTTTCTTTTATAATCCCCGCGTATTTGTTTTGGACAAAAACTTTTCCTGATCTACCCATGCTATATTCTCAAAGATTCACTTAAATTCATCCCGGTTTATCTTTCCCGGGACAGCTTCCATGCCAAACATCCCCAGCGCCTGATTTACTTTGTCCATGCGAACAGTCTCCTTACCCTGTTCCAGTTCTCTGACAAATCTTAGTCCTAATCCGGCTCTAAGTGCAAATTCTTCCTGGGTAAGCCCGGCTTTCTTTCTCTCTGTTTTGATAAATTCTGAAATAGTATTACTCATAACAACAATATATACCCAATCGGGTATTATTTCAATCGGACTTCATCGTTTTATACCCGTTTGGGTGCATTTTATATTTTCTTCACAAATATATACCCTACAGGGTATATATTTTAAAGTGGATGCTGCAAACTATGCAACATCCACTTCCTTATGGCATTATATACAGTTACGACAGAGTAAACTTTGCCGTAAGGGGTGTCGTCAATCACACCATGATGCAACACCACTTTAGGCTAATGCCTATCGGGGTTTAAAGGTCGGAGGCGAGAGCCGTTAGCACGACTAGGTAGTTGCAAGCCCATGACCTTTAGGTCGTGGGTAATTGACTATAATGCCTTCTTTATCAGAACTTCCTTTCCCTCAAATGCAAAGGCAAGCTTAATTATCTTTTCTTTGTCAAATCCTGCTGACAGCAGCTCTGCTTCATACTTTTTATCTTCGATCTGTTTTAATGCCATATCGCATAGCTCATCAAGTGTCTTACCTTTTTCGCTTCTTCGTTTTGACTTAAACTCGATGATCACAGCATTATCCTTTTTATCTTTCGGACGGAGCATCACATCATAACGTCCGAGACCACTTTCACGGTTTGACTTTATCTCATATCTGTCACGTAGTTCCACAAGAAGACCAATTACAAGACCATGGTAGAAGTTTTCCGGGGCTGCCTTGCCGCTTCCGTCAAAAGTGCTCATCATGTCTTCACAGATTTCCGACATGGTATCCATCATATCGTCTATGTTGCCTTCCAGAAGTGCTTTAACGAAATAGCTGTAGTTATGTCCGGCATTTTCAAACCATCTCTTTACAAGTATGCTGAAGCTCACCATAACCTCATAATTTGTCAGTTTCAGCTCATATTCAGTTACTCCACTGATTTCTTCTTTGGCTATTGCCTTGAGATACCCGCTTGCATACAGAAGACTCCAGACTGCCTTTTTGTTCCCGTCCATTTCTCCGAAAACAAGCTGCTCATCTATCTCTGATCTCACACTACCGCCCTTCAGGAGCTCTTCAAAAGACTTCTTTATCTCAACATCACCTTCTCTTACAAGCTTTGAAACAAGTGAGTTTGAGCTTGTATTGGCCCAGTACGGCTCATATTTTCCTTCCTGAAGGAAAGAGATGATGGACCATGGATTATAGATATCCTCAGTGTTTCCAAACTTAAACCCGTCATACCATGCTTTTACCTTTTCCTTTTCGGAACTATATCCGTAACTGTCCAAAGATTCAAATACTTCCTTTTCTGTAAATCCAAAACAGTCTGCATACATATTTGATGAAATAGTTACTATCTGTAGATTATTTAAATCCGAAAACAAAGACTCTCTGCTTACTCTCGTGATACCGGTCAGAAGCGCTTTCCCGAGATAAGGATTTGTTTTAAGTGTAGAGTTGAACATGTTCCGCATAAATCCAACGAGCTCATCCCAGTATCCGATTACATACGCTTCCTGCATAGGGGTATCGTATTCATCAATCAGGATTATGACTTTTTTACCATAGTAATCTGAAAGCCACCTGCAAAAAGTATTAAGACATTGACCTGCTGTTTTCTCATCCATGTCGTAACTTACTTTTTTGTAAAATTCCAGGTCTTTATCACTCATTTTATCCTTGAGCCAGTTATTTCGTGCAATCCATTCAGTAAATAGCCAGTTAAACTGTTGTAACGCACCTTGATATGTCTCTGCTTTAACCACGGCAAATGAAATAAATAGTACCGGCCATTTGCCGCATTCCTCCATCATTTCCGTATCATTGTAAACATTTAAACCCTTGAAGAGTTCCTCATTGTTTCCCTGTCTCACCGAGAAGAACTTTTCTACTGTACTCAGCATCAGTGTTTTTCCGAAACGGCGCGGACGGGTGATCAGGGTGATATCATCATTGCTTCTCCACCACTCAGAAATAAACTTTGTTTTGTCAACATAGAAATTGTTTTGTTCTATGACCTTTTCAAAATCCTGAATGCCAAGTCCGACTGTCTTTAACATGCACTGCACCTCTTCTCGCTACATCTGTATAGTTGTATATGCATATACTACCATAACTAATTACTTCCCTCAATTAAGTGCAGCATTGTCAGCGTGGGCTCCGTTAAACGTTTATTATTACAAAATCAGCTCATGATAAAAAACAGCTATGCATATCTGTTCTTATCATCAAACAGATATTACATAGCTGTTTTTCTAAATACATTATGCTGTGCTTGTTAATTATGTGCCATAAAAATACCGACCTCTCAAAAGTCAGATTTTGGTTCTGACTTTTTGGGGGTCGGTACAAAAACATCTAAAGTGATATGCCAATTTTGATTACATTCATATCATTTAAATATTATACCTTGCCTAATGCGATTTTTCCCATGGCATCTGCCTGCATGATCGCATCATAAAGTTCACATGGCTGAACATCGCCTGCAAGGTTATGAATCGTTTCACCAGGTACACAGGCATTCTCAGCAATGATTCTTACCTGATCTTCTGTTGTAATTCCTATCTGCTCAAGAGTTACAGGAAGACCAACTTCCATACAGAAACTCTGGACATCATCAAATTCTTCCTTCGTTGCACCTTCAAGTACCAACTGTACCAGTGTCCCGAGAGCAACACAATCTCCATGATCCGCATGTTTACAACCTACAGCAGTGACACCATTATAGAATGAGTGTGCAGCTGCGCAGTTTACATTATCAGCACCTACACCTGAAAGGTAAACATTTGCCTCAATAATATTCTCAAGTGCAGGAGTTACTACATGAAGCTTGCAAGCCTCTATAGCCTGCTTTCCATACTGACGAAGTGTCTCATAGCAAAGCTTTGCAAGTGCCTGACCGGCTCTTGTGATTCCGGTTCCCTCAAGGCTTGCTGATTCTGTACGAATAGAAGCTCTTCCCTCGAAATATGTTCCGAGAGCATCACCCATTCCTGAAACAAGGAAATGTACTGGTGCGTTTGCTATTACATTACAATCAACAATTACCGCATCAGGATTTGTCGGATAGAAAAGATACTTGTCAAAGCTGTGGTCATTGTTATAAATAACTGAAAGCCCTGTACAAGGAGCATCTGTTGCAGCAACTGTAGGAACTATGACGATATGCTTGCCCTCATAGTATGCAGTAGCCTTGGCTGTATCAACAGCACTTCCTCCACCTATAGCGACAACAACGTCAATGTTGTCATTTTTAACTATCTCCTGCATTTTCTTTATTTCACCATTGCTGGAGATTCCGCCGAAGATCTCATAACGTCTGTAATCATCATGACCTTCAAAGCTCTTCTCAATCTTGTCGTGACAAGCTTTGTATCCGCTGTTGGAACATACAAACAGCCAACGCTTGCCCATGTAACCCATCTCATCGTAAAACTTGTTTAATGCGTCTCGCCCCTGAACATACTTGAGTGGTTCGCGCATTGCTCTTAACCTGCCCATCATAATGAATGTGCCTCCTTATCAGAAAACGTTAATTTATTAACAATGCTGATATAATTTTAACCCTTTTACTATTGGGTTACAATGTTTAAGATTGTACTTATTGATAAACAATTCACATAATTATTTCCCTCTCGTTGTGACTCTCAATTGTATATTCGTAATGCTGCTATAGGGGCAAACACAGTGGTGACAGGGACGATGGACACCGAAAACGTCTTTGTTTACAGATTCTGAGTTGTTTCATTTTCATAATTAATCACTTCAAAAAACGGTTATACCCACTGCAATTTTTGCAGATTAGGTATAACCGTTTTTTATCTTTAATCCCTTTTAATCATAACTTCCTTTCCCTCAAAGGCAAAAGCAAGTTTTATTATCTTTTCCTTGTCGAATCCTGCTTCCAGAAGTTCAGCTTCATACTTCTTGTCTTCGATCTGTTTAAGAGCCATATCGCAAAGCTCGTCAAGGGATTTTCCTTTTTCGCTTCTTCGTTTTGACTTAAACTCGATGATCACAGCATTATCCTTTTTGTCCTTCGGGCGGAGCATCACATCATAACGTCCGAGGCCACTCTCACGGTTTGACTTTATCTCATATCTGTCCCGGAGTTCTACAAGAAGACCAATCACAAGACCATGGTAGAAGTTTTCCGGAGCCGCCTTGCCGCTCCCGTCAAAGGTACTTATCATGTCTTCACAGATTTCCGACATTGTATCCATCATATCGTCTATGTTGCCTTCCAGAAGTGCTTTAACGAAATAGCTGTAGTTATATCCGGCATTTTCAAACCATCTCTTTACAAGTATGCTGAAGCTCACCATAACCTCATAATTTGTCAGTTTCAGCTCATATTCAGTTACTCCACTGACATCTTCTTTGGCTATTGCCTTGAGATACCCGCTTGCATACAGAAGACTCCAGACTGCTTTTTTATTTCCGTCCATTTCTCCGAAAACAAGCTGCTCATCTATCTCTGATTTCACACTACCGCCCTTCAGGAGTTCTTCAAAAGACTTCTTTATCTCAACATCACCTTCTCTTACAAGCTTTGAAACAAGTGAGTTTGAACTTGTATTGGCCCAGTACGGCTCATATTTTCCTTCCTGAAGGAAAGAGATGATGGACCATGGATTATAGATATCCTCAGTGTTTCCAAACTTGAACCCATCATACCAAGCTTTTACCTTTTCCTTTTCAAAACTGTATCCGTAACTATCCAGAGCTTCAAATACTTCCTTTTCAGTAAATCCAAAACAGTCCGCATACTTGTCAGAAGATACAGTCACTATCTTTAGGTTATTAAGATCTGAAAACAATGACTCTCGGCTGACTCTTGTAATACCGGTCAGAAGTGCTTTTCCCAGATAAGGATTCGTTTTAAGTGTAGAGTTGAACATATTCCGCATAAATCCGGAGATTTCATCCCAATAGCCATTGACATATGCTTCCTGCATAGGAGTGTCGTATTCATCAATCAGGATTATGACTTTTTTTCCATAATATCTATTGAGCCACGATGAAAAATTGTTCAGACACTTAATCGCTACAGATGCATCCATTTTATAATTAATTTCATTCCATAACTCAAGTTCATCATCAGACAGATTATCCTTTATAAAAGATAGATTTATTTTCAAATCCATAAAAGTCTGAACGAACTGAATCAAAGCATCTTTAAAATTCTCTGCTTTTATTGCTGCAAACGAAACAAAGAGTACCGGCCACTTACCACACTCCTCCATCATTTCTGTATCTTTGGAAATATTTAATCCCCTAAAGAGTTCCTCATTGTTTCCCTGTCTCACCGAGAAGAACTTTTCTACTGTACTCAGCATCAGTGTTTTTCCGAAACGACGCGGACGGGTGATCAGGGTGATATCATCGTTGCTTCTCCACCACTCAGAAATAAACTTTGTTTTGTCAACATAGAAATTGTTTTGTTCTATGACCTTTTCATAATCCTGTATGCCAAGTCCGACAGTCTTTAACATGTGATGCACCTCTTCTCACTACATACATATATACTTATGTGCTTATACTATCATAATTCATTACTTCCCTCAATTGATGGACCACTAACCCCGTCCCCATGGCTCACCGACAGAACTGTTACCACAGAGTATCATGCTGACAATCCCGCTTGCAGCTTAACTATTTACAAAACATTTCCGATTAGGTTAACATACTTTGATATAATATATTAAAAAGAGCTATATGGATCCGAATATATCTGCATCGGTATGTAAGGCATAGTCGGAGAAAAATATACCTTTATAGGGAGGATTGAATTTATGTCACAAGAAAATACAGAGCAAAGCAGAGACAGCGTCATCGTTAGAACCAGCATCTTAGGTATAGTTGCCAATGTTTTCCTCGCTACCTTTAAAGCGATAGTCGGTGTACTGTCAAACTCCATCGCCATCGTGCTTGACGCGGTCAACAACTTATCCGATGCCATGTCATCGGTCATAACCATAGCAGGAACAAAACTTGCCGGAAGAAAACCCGACAGAAAACATCCTTTGGGATACGGAAGACTTGAATATCTCAGTGCAACCATCATCTCTGTCATCGTTCTCTATGCCGGCGTAACATCTTTTGTGGAATCGGTAAAGAAGATCCTTTCTCCTGAGAAAGCCGATTACAGTACGGTCACACTTGTTATAGTTGCGGCTGCAGTGGTGGTTAAGATTCTTCTCGGAAGATATGTAAAGAGTGTTGGTGAGAAAGTAAACTCCGATGCCCTTATCGCATCAGGAACGGATGCAACCCTTGATTCCATTATTTCTGCATCGACACTGGTGGCAGCAGCCATATATATGACTTTAGGCATTTCCCTGGAAGCCTGGCTCGGTGCCATTATTTCCATCGTGATCATAAAATCAGGTATTGAGATGCTCAGGGATACGGTTTCCCAGATACTCGGAGAACGAGCAGATGCCTCTTTTACAAAAGCCATCAAAGCCACCATTGCAAGCTTCCCGGAAGTAAACGGAGCCTATGATCTGTTGCTTCATGCCTACGGTCCCGATACCTATGTAGGTTCAGTACACATTGAAATACCTGATACCATGACTGCAGGAGAGATAGACAGACTCACCAGAAATATCCGTCGAGAGGTTTATAAGAAACATAAGGTGATGCTTGAGGGTGTCAGCGTTTATTCCATTAACACGAAGGATGATAATGCTCACGCCATGATGGAAACCTGCAGAAACATCGTAATGTCACATGAATATGTGCTGCAGATGCATGGATTCTATGTTGACGAAGAAACAAAAAACATATCCTTCGATATGGTTTTAAGCTTTAAGGCAAACAATAAAGATGAAATTTTTAAAGAAGTATCAGACAGAATCCGGAAAGTATATCCGGACTATACATTAACCATCGCACTGGATACCGACTTCAGCGACTAATTGCCGCTTTACGTGAATAAATCAGGAAAAGCCGGAGGGCATCCATTTTTAAATGGATGCCCTCCGGCTTTTTTATCACTTCACAAACTTTATTCCGTTACAGGTTGAAACCCTCATTCTGATAGAATCGGTGTAGCTTATCTTAGCCTTCTTGCCGATGGAATCAGCGGCAACCTTTGCCAGCTTCTCATCACCGTCTACAGTGAAATTGAAAACCTCACCCTCATCCGTCTTAAGGTAGATGATACCGTCTGCAAACTGAGCGATGGTTCCCTTGATCTCATAAACCTCAGAATCCTCTTTCTCCATCATGTCCTCTGTACAAATGCGGTACGCCTTGGCATCATCAGATGAAAGCTTTCCGAGATAAAGAACCTGAGCATAATCACCAACCTTTGCTTTTCCTATGGTTGTGGCATATGAAGGAATCTTAAATGTATACTCAACTCCATCCTGAGGACCGTTGTCAGAATTGATACCCTCATCCTCTTTAATTGTGATGGAATCATCAGAAAGCTTTGTTATCTCTCCATAAACCTGGGGTTCTGATGAAAAGTCCTCAGAAACATACTCATAAGGAACCGACATAACAACCTCTGCCACCTTTGTGCCATCGGCAGGGATATCTACACCATCCTCTCCGTTATAGAAGATATCGACTTCATCCCCCGGCATAAGCTGCCATGCAGGATTTATAAATGCATCGGATGTGTCCAATGTTAAACTTGTGCCATCCTCATACTCAACTGTAAGTTTTGTGCCGTCCAGTTTCTGTACTGTAGCCTGAAAATCCTTCATGTTTGATACGTCAACAGGTCCTGCAACACTGGAATCCCCGTCAACTCCTATGCCGGAAGCCTCTCCGGAAGCCACTGAAGCAGCAGTCTCTGCCGCCTCTTTCTTTCCACCCTGACAAGCAGCAAGAGAAAGAACCGCAAAAACTGTCATCGCTGTGTATACAAACTTTTTCATAATGTTTCTCCATTCCGTGTTTCCCGACCAAAAAAGGCCATAAACACACTGTTATTCTCCTCTTTTTCTTGTTTCCCGGTCAAAAAAGAGTAATCCCTCTCCCAGACCAGGTGATAATAAAAATAGCACTAAAGAAGCTTCACTTCTACCCAAAACCTCTTAACTCTTTATTAAAAAAAGTGAAAATCGTAAAAGTTCAGCCGATGTGGACCAGGGGGAACTTTTATCTGAAATCACCTTTTATGTTTATGAGGATAATGATAAAATTCCGCATCCTTTATGGCATCCGGCAGATACTGCTGCTCAACCCAGTTTCCGGGAAAATCATGGGGGTATTTATAGCCGATCCCTCGTCCAAGTTCTGCGCTTGCATGATAATGTGCATCCTGAAGATATGGTGGAATGGGAAGATTTCCGGATCTTTCCACCTCCTCCATTGCCTCAAATACAGCCTCACAGCAGGCATTGCTCTTGGGAGCCGACGCCACATAGGTACAGGCCTGGGAGAGAATGATCTGTGCTTCCGGCATACCCACGCGTTCAATAGCCAGAAAAGCATTGGTAGCAACCACCAATGCCTCAGGGTCAGCATTACCCACATCCTCGGAAGCGCAGATAACGATACGTCTCGCAATGAATTTAATATCTTCGCCGGCCTTCAGCATGCGGGCAAGATAATAAACTGCCGCATCAGGATCAGAGCCACGCATGGACTTGATAAAGGCCGAAATGGTGTCGTAATGGTTGTCGCTGTCCTTATCATATCTGACAGCCCGTTTCTGTATGCATTCCGCCGCAACCGGAAGAGTGATATGGATACGTCCGTCAGGCTCCCTGTCAGTGGTGAGGACAGCAAGCTCGATGGCATTAAGAGCAGCTCTCGCATCCCCGTTTGCGATATCCGCGAGAAACTCTCTGGCATCATCGTCGATGTAGGCATGGAACGATCCGACGCCCTTTACGGAATCGGAAAGTGCCCTGTCTATAAGGGTCGCAATATTGTCCCGGGACAGGGGTTTAAGCTCAAATATCCTCGAGCGGGATATGAGCGCACTGTTTACCTCAAAATAAGGATTTTCCGTTGTGGCGCCTATGAGAGTGACTGTGCCGTCCTCAACATAGGGAAGGAGAAAATCCTGCTGGGCTTTGTTAAAACGATGTATCTCGTCTACAAACAGTATGGTTTTCCTGCCGTATCCTCCCTGATTCTGCTTAGCCTTCGTCACCACTTCCTCCAGGTCCTTTTTACCGGCTACAGTTGCATTGACAGACTCAAAATCAGCACTTGTGGTATGAGCGATGACCTTTGCCAATGTTGTCTTTCCGGTTCCCGGTGGTCCGTAAAATATAATGGAACCAAGCTTATCTGCCTTTATGGCACGATAAAGCAGCTTTCCCGGGCCGATGATATGTTCCTGCCCCACCACCTCATCAAGAGTCCGGGGTCTCATACGTGAAGCAAGAGGAGCTTCATCCTCTTTATTCTTTTCCGCCATATATTCAAAAAGATCCATTATATCTCTTTCCTTTCTTTGAAATCTCCGAGGCCATCCTGCACAATCCCCGAGGTCGTCCTGACCGGCAAAAGGAATCGGCAGCTTTCTAAGTCAGCTCCGATGCCATCCTGACCATCATGGGGAAACGGTAGCTGCAGCGTTCGGCATTTTCATTTATCACGATGGTGGGCTTGTACAGCTCAACAAAATCCATGAATCTGTCCGAGTAATCTCCCCAGACAAATATGGTTTTTCCGAAGCTTTCGGCAATGTCATCAAGGATATAGTTCTCAACATAAGAGTCTCCTATGATGAGAACCACCTCGTCATTTCCGGCGCTTTCACAGGTGAATACCCTGTGCCCGGTGCCCTCCAGAGGAGTTATCTGAAGATCATCCTCCACTGCTCCGGGATGCTTTATCCTGTAGCACGGCTGTACATCTCTCTCATGTATACCGCCGTAAAGAGTGGTCCCCATATCCACCGGCTCAATGTCATAGTCCTCGGGTTCCAGCACTCTGTACTTAGTTGCCGGCTCTACGGCATTCTCCGTGATCTGCTTTGATCCATCAGGATCAGAACCTGTATTTAACAGTTCCTCCATAAGCTGCCTGTAGGCTAGATATGCTCCAAACTCTGTCCAATGGGAAGGGTCAGTGTACCGCCCGAAGGTCTCTCCCTCTGTTTTTCCTTCTTTCAAAACCCCGGTAGTGTCGATAACCTCCACCGTGGTGTTTGCCTTCAGGTTCTTCATGACCTGGTCCACCAGAGATTCCTCACCATACTGGTTCACTGAAGTCATGAACTGCTCGGGATAAATGCTGTGTTTGTCGCGGCACTGCAGGTAAATATACCTTATACCCCTCGCCTCCAAAGTATCCTTTATCTTCTGGTACGCCGCCGCAGTCTCATCCAGCTGCTCCTGAGAGTAAAGGTTCTTGTGCTGATAGTCGACAAGCATTTCCTTTTCCGCATAGTTGAACTCACCCTTGGGTCCCAGATAAAAATCGGAGCTTCCGGTTCCCGCAGAAGAAAGATTCCCGAACACCCTGTACTGGAGCCCTGCATTGAGCCTGACCAGCACGGATCTGAGCCCGATGTTGTCATTGATCCAGTTCTCAAAGTCTGAGGCAAATGCTTCGTTCAGGCTTCCGTCATCCTTCACAAGGGTCGCTCTCCTCGCAAGATACCGGTTCTCATCCTTTGACAGTCCGCCATTCTCCCTGTTTGTTGTAATGACCGGAATGAAGAGAACCAGAAGAAAGGCTGCCGCAAATAGTATATTCTGTTTTTTCAGATGTTTTCTATTCTCCACCGGAAAACCTTTCCTTAACTATAAAACCTTTAAGATACAGATGAATCAGATATACCGTAATCTCTGAACGGTATCCCGAAAAATCAGAACTGAAAATAAATAAACGGATTGTAGGTACCGGATACTATACGCATAACCGATAACAGGAGCAGGAGAAGCAGTGCAATGTCTCTCACAAAAGTCCATACAGCCGGATTGCCAGCAGACTCAACCTCAGACTTAACCTCGGACTTAACCTTGGACTCAACCTCGGACTTAACCACAGACTTAACCTCGGACTTAACCTCTGTCTTGCCCTGCACTTCTCTTTCCTCACATTTCTTCACTTTTATATTCAGTATGCGGTCAGTTTCAAACCCTGTCTTTCTAAGCAAAAATCCCGGAATATTCAGGGATAAAGCAATGCCTGCCACCAGAATAAATGCCGTCCAGCCATCCAGATACCACATCACACTGTATCCCGGAGTCTGCCCCAGGGCACGACCCAGCATTGTTTTAAGATACCACACACCTTCGGATAGTGAACCGGCTCTGAAAAATACCCAGCCGATAAGCACCACGAGAAGCGTGTAGCCATGCCGGATCAATGCTTTGATATTTGCATACATAGTGTCCTCTTTAGGCAGCTGAGCTTCCGGTTCATCTCTTCTCCGGATTTCTGCATTTGCTCCTGAAACCCTGCCGGTTTTACTCCCACCCGGTTTCCTGAATGCCCTCTCCAAAAGCATGAACATGCCATGCCAGAGTCCCCAGAAAATGTAGTTCCAGGCTGCACCGTGCCATATGCCGGTAAGAAGAAAAACGATAAAAAGATTTCTGTAGGTTTTAAATGTGCCTTTACGGTTTCCGCCGAGAGGAATGTACACATAGTCCCTGAACCAGCTTGACAGAGAGATATGCCAGCGCCTCCAGAACTCGGTTATGGACCTTGAAATATAGGGAAGATCAAAGTTCTCAAGAAACCGGAATCCAAACATCCTTCCGAGACCTATGGCCATATCCGAATAACCTGAAAAATCAAAATATATCTGCAGCCCATAGGCTATGGCACCAAGCCAGGCAATGGCAACAGTATTGTTCTCTATTCCCTGTCCCCAGATGCTGTCCACAGTAACTGCCATGGTATTGGCTATCAGGGCTTTCTTTGAAAGTCCTATGATGAACCTTCTTGCGCCGTCAGAAAAATCATCGATACTGACACTTCGCTCATCGATCTCCGCCTCCACATCCGTGTAGCGCACGATGGGCCCCGCAATGAGCTGAGGGAACAGCATTACATAAAGAGCAAGCTTAAAAGGGTTCTTCTGAACTCCTGCCTTGTTCCGATACACATCGATGGTGTAGGACATTGCCTGAAAGGTGAAAAAACTTATCCCTATAGGAAGAACTATATTTCTGAGCGAAAAACCTGTCTTAAAGATCTGATTGACAGTGGCAATGGTAAAATCGAAATATTTAAAATAAAAGAGCAGCAGAAGATTTGCCGCAACCGTAAGGAAAAGAAACAGCTTCTCCGGCCTCTTGTTCACCGTAAGGCCGTTAGGATGATTTTGTGCATATACTGCGAAATCCTCTGCCGTAAGGCCGTTAGAATTTCGTGCATGTACTGCGGAATCCTCTGCCGTAAGGCCGTTAGGATTTCGTACCTGTACTGCGGAATCAGGCAGCGAATTCTTTTCCCTGCCTGAATGAATGAGCAAGGCACCTGTGTAATTTATAAATATGCTTGCAGCTATGATCCAAACGTAGCCGATCTGCGACCACGCAAAGAAAATAAGGCTCATAAAAAGCAGCCAGTAATTACCGAAGATCTTACGGTCCTTAAATATCTTTTTATCTAAAAACAGACACAAATAGTAACCTGCCAGTGTCAGTGGCAGGAAACCGAATAAAAACAATATAGAACTAAAAACCATGAGGAATGACTCTCCATTCAGACGCTTACGGTCATAACTCTGTAAAACGTTATAAAATCGTGCGGCGCTGAAAGCTTCTCAAAGTATGTAAGGTTATCTTCATAAAAAGCATTATCCAGCCGAACGTCTACTCAAAATCCTGACCGGCAAAGCTGACAGCTTAACTTATCAGCCCTTAGTGGTTTCCTTTGGCGCCTCTGTATCAAAAAGTCCCAATGCATCCTTTGCGGCATTCATAACACCCTCCGAAGTATAGGTAGCTCCGGAAACTCCGTCGATCTCATAGCCGTCCTTTTCAACCAGCTGCTTCTCAAGCTCGGGAAGGGCTGCGCCGCCAACCTCCGGAGTTTCATCATTACCCTCTATGGAAGCCTTAACGATGTCGTCTCCCTTCATGGTGAGTGTCACGGTAATGGTTCCGCCAAAACCTTCCGCGCTTCCCACCAGCTCTCTTTCCTGAGCCTCGGTTGTTTCTTCCTTTGTAGCCTCCGGAACCTTATTTGCATTGCAGGCTGCAAGAGAAAGTAAAAGAACTCCAGACATTATCATTAATGTTTTTTTCATATAACTCCCCATTCCGCGGGCTGCCGTTTCCGGCTAATGCTTAGAACCCCCGCTTCTCACTTAAATATATATTTTATCCCGCCGCCGTGGGCAGGAAGCATTTACAACAACTATGATGCCAAACTTCACCGATTATCACAAGGGGTTTTATCGGATATCACTCACGTTATGCTACATATGATAACAGTTCAGCCGGTATGCCTTATTTTCGCAGTAAACAAGGCATTACATTGACCCATATTCCGGTTACCAGCATTTGAGTCATCCTGAATGGCAGGTTACATTGACTCA
>NZ_KE384187.1:0-32110 GCF_000424445.1 Oribacterium sp. NK2B42 | reverse complement strand
GTAATCAGGATTTAGGTCATCCTGAATGGCAGGTTACATTGACTCAATTTCAAATAATCAGGATTTGGGTCATCCTGAATGGCAGGTTACCAGAAGACCATCGTGGACGGTTCTGAAAATCAGAAAATCCCTCCCGGGTCATCTGCCATAACAAATGCTCCGGAAGGGATATAATATGACGTTATCTGATATTTCTAAGACTATTACTTTGCAAGAGCAGCCTTAACAGCTTCCTTAACACCTGTTGATGTAAGGGTTGCACCTGAAACACCATCGATCTCATCTGAGCCTGCCTCAACGATCTGCTTCTCAAGCTCCTCGAGTGCTGCACCGCCAACTGCAGGAGTCTCATCCTTGCCTTCGATAGAAGCTGCAACGATCTTGTCTCCATCCATTGTAAGAGTTACTGTAACATCTCCGCCGAAGCCCTTTCCTGTGCCTGTAAGAGTTGTTCCCTCTTCCTCAGCTGCTGCAGTTGTTTCTTCAGCTGCTGCGGTTGTCTCCTCTGCTGCTGCAGTTGTCTCTTCAGCTGCTACGGTTGTCTCCTCTGCTGCTGCAGTTGTCTCTTCAGCTGCTGCGGTTGTCTCCTCTGCTGCTACGGTTGTCTCCTGAGCTGCTGCTGTTGTAGCCTCAGGTGTAGAAGTTGATGCACATGCTGAAAGTGCAAGGATAACTCCTGCTGTTGCTGTCATAAGTGTTAATTTCTTCATATTTTTCTCCTCCTGAATCTGATCTGTCAGCCTGAATATATAAAAGCTGACCTCAAATACAAGTTCGAATTGTACTCTTTTGTTTCTTCAATGTCAAATATATCACATCAAAAAAGAGCGATTCAAAACCGCTCTTTTCCTGCAATACATATTCATTTTTAACAAGTATTTTTTCTAGATGCTTCATTAATTAATAATAATCACAAACAAACAAAACACAATTCTTTCAAATTGATTTCATTTTGTTTATTTTTGATCCCTCTCAGGACGAAACTTTATGATTCCTTTTCATTCCATCCCTGAAGAAACTTTACGCTTCCTTTTCATCCCATCACGGACGAATCTTTATGATTCCTTTTCATCCCACTCCGGACGAAGCTTTTTGCTCTCATAAAGCTTATTGTCTGCCCGCCGGTTCACCTTGATGAAATCTTCGGTATTATCCACATGACCAAAGGCGTAGCCCACACTGCAGGTCACATTATGCCCGATTTCACTTATGTCTATCTCATCAATCTTCTTTTTAAACAGATCAATCTTATACAAGACCTCAGCCTCGCTCAGATCCTTAAGGATGACCATCAGCTCATCTCCGCCGAAACGATACCCTAAGCCCGGTGAAAATGCCTCCTTCAAAGCATTGGCAATATCTATCAGCACCCTGTCTCCCACAATATGTCCATAAGTGTCATTAAACTTCTTAAAATGGTCAATGTCTATCATCAGAATGCATATTTCATGTCCTACAAGCTTTTCACAGTCATCAGTCAAACCAAATCTGTTGCGGAGCCCCGTAATCTTGTCTTCCCTTGCTTCCTTTCCTAGCACCGCATTGATTCGTTCAAGCTCTATCATCTGGGTTAAAGACCTTACCTTTATCTTATATCTCATTACCGAGCCCGTCACACACATAAAGGCAAGGGAGAAAAAGTTCACAGCCATGATATTTTCGGCTCCGTCATAAAGATATGCAAGCCAGTAAAATCCCTGAAAGGAAAACAGTATCAGGACAGTGGCAAATGTCGGAGGCAAGGTCACAATGCAGGAAATCCCCACCATGACCAGATAAAAAATGTTTGCCTGCATCCCGATCTTATAATGATATACGGAAATCAGGATGCTCCATATGATAAGAGCAACAAAATATATCGCATTAAGTATCTTTCTGTAGGTCCTGTTCCGTCTGAATAACCTTACAAATCGCACAATAATGCAATACCAAAAATTAATCAGAAAACCAATAGCAGCCTGTTTGACGCTGTAGTTGCTATTGTAATGTCCGTTTCCCATAAAAAGAAATATGGCAACCGCAATCAGCTCAGCTATAGCAAAAACAAATGTCATATACCTCATTATGATGGCGTTTTCATCATCCGCCCTTCTCTGTACATCGGCATCCGGCGATGTCGTAAATAATTCTTTTAAATACTCAAAACTGCTCATATATTAACGCCTTTTTTGAGACTTATTATCTGACACTCAGATAAAGATTTAAGTGGCTCATAGTATGTTTATCCAAATCAAACGCATTATTCTGAAGACTGCTTATCACAGGAATCATGATTGATAACCGTTTTCCAATGCTTCCGATTTTGATGTTAGTTTTCCCATTGTATACCTAAATTATGAATATTTAAAGAACAATATTTGCATATCTTATAGACCTAAAATTTGCAAATCATTTGCAAAAGTATTGACATTGGCTTTCTATAAGGTTATTATAGCGCAAGTCGGAAATTTGCAATTGATTTGCAATTTGTTGTTTATTATTGAAAAGGACCTTTTTATGCAGCGTCATTATCATTCAAAAGGAAGTTATCTGGTTGAAAACTATGCCAGAGAGCATCAGGAATCTGCCTTCAGCGCAAAGCAGGTAGTGGATTACGCAAAAGAACAGAATGTTAATATCAATACCGCTACCATATACAGAAACCTTGAGAAGATGGCCTCGGAAGGTATGCTCCTTAAGACAAAGGGGCAGGAATCCGATTCTGTTTTCTACCAGTTTGTTTCGGAGCATATCGACTGCCATAATCATTTACACGCAAGATGCAGGAACTGCGGCAAAATCCTTCACCTGGAGCACGATACCTGCGAAATGTTTTTTGAACACATGATGAAGAAATACAACTTCACCATACAGGCCGACATGACAACTATTTGCGGTTTATGTGAGGATTGCAGAAAAGGAGCTTAACGTATTTCATCATTGATGGATTAGCCGATTAGATGTGCCTCAATGTGTCAGATATTAAGGCTCAAAAAAAGCATTAATATCTGAGCCTGTTAGATTGACATCTGTGTGTCAGATATAAATGGCTGAAAACAAACATTTATAGATGAGGAGAAGTTATTATGAAGAAAAATATGCTCTCAGGAATTATTTCTTTTGTCATTACAGTCTCAGCCCTTGCAGGCTGCGCCCAGAATTCTGTCCCGGAGATATCAAACAGTTCACAGCCCGGAGGCGCCTCAACCGGTAAGGTTTCGATTGTCTGCACCAGCTTCCCGCAGTACGACTGGGTATGTCAGCTCACAAAGGGCTTGGACGATGAATTTGAGATCACTTACCTCCAGAATACAGGAGCTGATCTTCACAGCTATCAGCCAAGCGCTATAGACATCGCAACCATAGGTTCTTCAGATCTTTTCATATATATAGGAGGAGAGTCCGACTCATGGGTGGAGGGTGCCATTAAAAATGCCGTAAACCCGGACCTCATTTCCATAAGTATGATGGATGCTCTCGGCAGCCGCGTTAAGGAAGAAGAGCTTAAAGAAGGCATGCAGGAAGATGACCATGATCATGACTCAGAGGATCATGATCACGATGATCACGAGATCGGAAACCACGAAGCCGAAGAACATGATCAGGATACCGGGGATCATGACCACATTGACAAGGCGCATGTTCAGGATTCCCAGGATCATGACCACATTGACAAGGCGCATGTTCAGGATTCTGAGGATCACCATCACGAAGAGAGCGAAGTCGAGTACGACGAGCACGTATGGCTTTCCCTCAGAAATGCGGAAGCCCTCACTGAAATGATTGCTGACCGGCTTGAAACATTGGCACCGGAATCTGCAGCTACAGTTAAAGCAAACTGCGATAACTATGTAGCAGAGCTTAAGGAGCTTGATCACGAATATGAAACAGCTATCGAAGCTGCTCCTGTAAAGACCATCATCTTCGGTGACCGTTTCCCCTTCCGTTACCTTGTGGACGATTACAACCTCGATTACTATGCTGCCTTTGTAGGCTGCTCAGCTGAAACGGAAGCAAGCTTTGAAACCATCTCCTTCCTTACAAACAAGGTGGATGAGCTGCAGGTACCTGCCATCCTCACCATCGAGAATGGTGATCAGAAGGTGGCAAAGACCATCCTTAATAACACTAAATCAAAGAATCAGCAGATCCTTGTTATGGATTCAATCCAGTCGGTATCTCAGGAAGCCATAAATGGCGGAAAGACCTACCTCGGAGCCATGGAAGAGAATCTGAAGACATTAAAGACAGCGTTGGGCTTGAAATAACCCCCGGAGGCATCAATGGCATATATTACATGTAAGGACCTGGCCGTAGGCTACAGTCCCTATATAGTTGCAAAAGAGATCAATTTTGAGATCAATAAAGGTGATTACATCTGCGTTGTGGGAGAAAACGGTGCCGGCAAGAGTACCCTTATGAAAACCATTCTCCATCTGCAGAGCGCCTGCGAAGGCTCCATAACTCTCGGTGACGGACTTACCCCCAGAGAGATCGGCTACCTTCCGCAGCAAACATTAGTACAGCGCGATTTCCCGGCCACAGTTCGTGAAATCGTTCTTTCCGGAACCATCACAAAGGGTTTCGGTTTTTTCTATAGTAAGGAACAGAAACAGACAGCAGAGGCAATGATGGAGCAGCTCCATATAAGTGATCTTGCATCACAAAGCTACCGCCAGCTTTCAGGCGGTCAGCAGCAGCGGGTACTCCTGGCCAGAGCCCTTTGTGCCACCGACAAGCTCCTGGTTCTGGACGAGCCCATCAGCGGCCTGGATCCTTCCGCAACGGATGAGCTCTACCAGCTTATATCCGAGCTTAATGCTAACGGCACCTCGATCCTCATGGTAACCCACGATCTCAATGCCCTTCAGTACGCGTCCCACGTTTTACACGTAACCAAGGACAGCAGTCTCTTCCTTGAAAGAGATGCATACCTGGAAAGCAAGAATTACATCAAGTTAAACAAGGAGGAATCCGATGGAATGGATAACTAAACTACAATACTACATGGGATTCCCCTTTGTGAAATACGCCCTCATAGTCGCTGTGCTGACCGCCCTTTGCTCCTCTCTTCTCGGGGTCATACTGGTGCTGAGGCGCTTTTCCTACATCGGAGACGGACTTTCCCACGTAGCCTTCGGAGCCCTGGCAGTTGCCTCTGTACTTAAGGTTACAAATCAGATGGTGATCATACTTCCCGTCACTATCATTACCGCGGTTTTACTTCTGGCGGGAGGAAAGAACAAGAAGCTTACCGGAGACTCAGCCATCGCCATTTACTCCGTGGGAGCCTTGGCAATCGGTTATCTTCTTATGAACACCTTTTCCACCTCAGCCAATATTTCCGGCGATGTATGTACAACCCTGTTCGGATCCACATCGATTCTGACCCTTACAGGAGAGCAGGTTACGTTATGTATCGTTCTTTCCATCATAACTGTTCTGGTGTTCGTACTGTTTTATAACCGTATCTTTATGGTTACCTTCGACGAAAGCTTTGCCAAAGCGTCCGGAATCAACACAGCTGCTTATCAAACCCTGATAGCTGTCATCACCGCCATGGTCATAGTGCTTGCCATGAACCTGGTGGGTTCCCTATTGATAACTGCCCTTCTGGTGTTCCCGGTGCTTTCCGCAATGAGAGTGTTCCAGAGCTTCAGAGGTGTTATCATATATTCAGCGGTACTTTCAATCTTTGGTGCAGTAACCGGAATCCTGGTTTCCATACTGGCTTCCACACCGGTTGGTTCCACCATAGTAATTTTTGATCTGATACTGTTTCTGATACACTGTGGTATAGGGAGTGTAAGAGGCTGATAAGCCTCTTATTTTTTTTCGATCAAACCGTCACGCGTGTGTTATGTTTATACAAAAGCACATGTGCCGTTCAGCGCGAAATCCGGAAGGGTATATTTTCCCTACTCGATTCATGAATGTTTTATTGTTATATACACCCCTTTTCGGGTGGTTTTTTTAGATTCAAAAAAACCACATGGGTTTGACCCATGTGGCTTTCATATATCGGTTCTAAATTACTTGAGAGTAACTTTAGCGCCAACTTCCTCAAGCTTCTTCTTGAGCTCTTCAGCCTCTGCCTTAGGAGCTGCCTCCTTAAGTACCTTAGGAGCTGCCTCAACAGCTTCCTTAGCTTCCTTAAGGCCAAGACCAGTTGCCTCACGAACAACCTTGATAACCTTGATCTTCTCTGCGCCTACCTCTGTAAGCTCAACGTCGAACTCTGTCTTCTCCTCAGCTGGAGCTGCACCTGCAGCAGGACCTGCAACAACAACACCTGCAGCAGCAGATACACCAAACTCTTCCTCAACAGCCTTTACAAGGTCATTAAGCTCTACAACAGAAAGCTCCTTGATAGCTGCGATAAACTCTTCTGTAGTTAACTTAGCCATTTTAATTTCCTCCATTTAGAAATTTGTGCCCGGGGCACTGATTGAATTTTTGTTATAAACTATGCAATTTACATTGCTTTTGTAATCTTTAGATTACTATGTGAAGCTTTAAGCCGCTTCACGATGCCATAAGCTTATAATTAAGCTGCAGGCTCGCTCTTCTCTGCAACCTGATTGATAACGCGTGCGAAGTTTGCGATAGGACTCTGAAGAGAACCACAAAGTCTTGAGAGAAGCTCCTCTCTTGAAGGGATAGCTGCAAGAGTCTGAACCTCGTTCTTGTCATAAAGCTTGCCTTCAGCAACTGCTGCCTTAAGCTCAAGCTTAGGAGCTGTCTTAGCAAACTTAGCGATGATTCTTGCTGCTGCTGCAGGATCTTCCTTTGATACTGCAATAGCTGTAGGTCCCTCAAGTACGTCATCAAGCTGAGCGAAATCTGTACCCTCTGCTGCTCTCTTGATAAGAGTGTTCTTGTAAACCTTGTACTGAACACCAGCCTCTCTTAACTGCTTACGAAGAATTGTATCCTGCTCAACAGTAAGTCCGAGGTAATCAACGGCAGTAACAGCTACAGCACCATCAAAAAGTGCCTTGATCTCGTCAACGATTGGCTGTTTAATTTCAACCTTTGCCATTTTACGGTTTTTCCTCCTTATAAGATTTCGTATAAACCTTTCTAAAAGGAAAACCCCATGCCAAAAGACATGGGGTTGAACAAACTAAATCGTTTGTATCTTTCCTCGGCAGGCGTTCTGTCTTACGGTACTTTACGGTACCACCTGCTGTCTTCGGGTTAATACGTTGCGTATATTAACATCCGTTATTCGGATTGTCAATAACTAATATGTATTTTTTAATTAAGCACCGAACTGAACAGTATCAAGCTTAACTCCGGGACCCATTGTAGATGTCAGAGTAGCTGACTTCATGTATGTTCCCTTAAGTGTAGCAGGTCTGGCCTTAACGATAGCACTCATAAGTGCGCTAAGGTTCTCCTGAAGCTTAGCTGTCTCGAAAGATGCCTTTCCAACAGGAACGTGGATGATGTTAGCCTTGTCAAGACGATACTCAACCTTACCGGCCTTAGTATCAGCGATTGCCTTAGCTACATCCATAGTAACAGTACCTGTCTTAGGGTTTGGCATTAAGCCCTTAGGTCCGAGGAGACGACCGATACGTCCAACAACGCCCATCATATCAGGTGTAGCGATTACTACATCGTAATCGAACCAACCACCCTGGATCTTAGGAATAAGCTCCTCTGCTCCTACGAAATCTGCACCGGCTGCCTGAGCTTCATCAGCCTTAGCGCCCTTTGCAAATACGAGGATTCTAACCTTCTTACCTGTTCCGGCAGGAAGTACAACGGAACCACGAACCTGCTGATCAGCGTGACGTGAGTCACAACCGGTTCTGATGTGAAGTTCAACGGTCTCGTCGAATTTTGCTGTTGCATTCTTCTTTACAAGCTCGATAGCGTCTACTGCACTGTACTTTACAGCTCTGTCTACGCCCTGAGCAGCTGCATTATATCTCTTACCTGTTTTCATAATCAGTTGACCTCCCTATTACTTCTCTACTTCAACGCCCATTGATCTGCATGTTCCGGCGATCATAGACATAGCAGCTTCAAGTGATGCAGCATTAAGATCTTTCATCTTTGTCTCTGCAATCTTCTGAAGATCAGCCTTACTGATTGTAGCAACCTTGTTCTTGTTAGGCTGGCCTGATGCCTTCTGAAGCTTACAAGCCTTCTTGATAAGAACTGCTGCAGGAGGAGTCTTTGTGATGAAGCTGAAGCTTCTGTCAGCGTAAACAGTGATAACTACAGGGATGACAACATCACCCTCGTTAGCTGTTCTTGCATTGAACTCCTTTGTGAATGCAACGATATTTACACCATGCTGTCCAAGAGCAGGACCTACTGGTGGAGCCGGTGTTGCTTTACCAGCTGGAATCTGTAACTTGATATAACCTTCTACCTTCTTTGCCATTATGGCACCTCCTTGTGGTAATTGCGGGGTAGACGAACTATTCGCTAACCCTCCCATACTTTGTTATCTGAGTTTCTGAACTTCTCCGTAGGACAACTCTACAGGAGTTTCTCTGCCGAACATCTCAACTGAGATGGTAACGGTCTTCTTCTGATCATTGATCTCGCTGATGACACCGACTGTATCCTTCCATGCTCCGGAAATAACAGATACTGTATCTCCCAATGCGAAATCCACAAGCACTTCTGACTTTCTATAGCCGAGGCTTATGATTTCCTCTTCTGAAAGAGGCGTTGGCTCTGATCCCGGGCCAACAAATCCGGTGACGCCACGTGTATTTCTCACAACGTACCAGGTTTCCTGATTCATGACCATATTAACGAGAACATAGCCCGGGAACATTTTCTTATCAGTCTTCTTCTCAACGCCGTTCTTCATTTCAATGACCGGCTGCATCGGAACGCTGACTTCAAGAATGAGATCCTGAAGACCACGGTTTTCGATGGTCTTTTCCAGATCCATCTTGACCTTGTTCTCGTAGCCTGAATAGGTATGAGCTACATACCAACGAGCTGCAGAATTTGTCTCTGACATTGATATCCCCTTTACTTAAGTATAAAGCCAAGTCCTGTCTTCATGATGAGATCAAGAACTGCGATAACAACTCCTATAAGCAAACCTACAACGATAGTAGCTGTAGTTTCCTTTATAACGGCCTGTCTATTCGGGAAAATAATCTTGTTAAATTCCGTCCTGAGACCCTTGAAGAAGCTCTCTAAACCGGAACTCTTCTTCTCGTCCATTACTTTGTCTCCTTATGAAGCGTGTGCTGTTTACAGAATCTGCAATACTTACGAATTTCCATTCTCTCAGGATGGTTCTTCTTTTCCTTAGTCGTGAAGTAATTTCTCTGCTTACATTCTGTACATGCTAAAATAATCTTTGTGCGCACGGCTGTTCACCTCCAATGATTCTTAACTCCGCATGACTACGAAATTAGTGCATAAAAAATAGGGCTGAGCCCCTTGTTTACGTGCAAACTATAACATGTAGTCCCGATATCGTCAAGCAAAACGCCAAAACCTTCTGTTATTTAAATTTTTTAGTGATTATCACATTTGTAATTGAATTAAATTATAATACTTTATATACTATTAGATATTATTCTATACATCTATATAGGAAGGCACACCATGGATCTACGTCGAATTGAAAATATCATACGTATAGCAGAGGAAAAAAACATTACACGCGCCGCAGACAAGCTTTTCATTTCCCAGCCCGCGCTTAATCTGCAGCTTCTGAATCTTGAGAAGGAGCTCGGAACCAAACTCTTCTATAGAAGAGGAAATGAATGGGCCATCACCGAAGCCGGCAAGATCTATGTGGACACCGCCAGGAAGATGATAGCCATGAAGAAGGACTGTTACTCCAGGATCTCCGACATTGCAAAGCTTCATAATGAAGAAATCGCTGTGGGAGCGGCAGGTATCGAAGCCGACTATATGATGACTTCCATCTACCGTCAGTTCCACAAGCAGAATCCTACAGTCAAGCTCCAGCTTAATATCATGAAGGGATTGAAGGCCCAGGAGCTGGTTAAGAACGGCACCATCGATCTCGGTATCATCCTCATGGGTGACAAGCAGAACTACCGTCTTCAGTATGAGTTTCTGAGTCATGTGGAAATGGTTCTGGCCGTTGCATCATCAAATCCTCTGGTAAATGAGATTGAAACAGAAGAGGACGGCACGGAGGTTATCGATATTCAGAAATTCAAGGATGTTCCTTTCTTCCTTGGACCGAAGGACTCAACAGAGCGTTATGTTTCCGAGATGGTATTTGAGCAGGCCGGCTTCGAGCCTGATGTTTATATGGACGCCGAGGGTATCAACTATGAGCTTGCCCTTGTGGCGGCCGACGAGTGTGCCGCTCTTATCGGAGCTTCACATCACGTTGAGATTCCTGATGATGTGCGTCTCATCAAGCTGAAGACTCATCCCGTAATGAACGCCTATGCCGTTTACCGCAAGGACAAGTATCTGTCAGAGCCAATGCGAAACCTCATTGATCTCGCAAGGGACTACTGGACCGAAGGTTAAATCTCATAAAATATTTAAGCTGCCCCTGACAAAGGAGCAGCTTTATTTTTCATAAAATATAAATTTTAACCGTCCGCCTTTATGGCCAGAGCGAAGCAGTATATCTTTTCCACACCGGCGGCTTTCAGGCAGCGGCTGGCAGCCTCCAGGGTTGCGCCGGTTGTAAAGATGTCGTCAACTATCAGGACTGAGTGCAAATCCGAAGGTATGTAACCCGCATAGAACGCACTTGTCAGATTTTTAAGTCTTTCCGCAGCATTAAGCTCCTTTAGTGCTGTGGTCTTTTTATGTCTGTTCAGGGCTTCCTCGTAGACAGGTATCCCCAGAGCTTTCCCCATAACATCGGCAAGGACTGCCGCCTGGTTGTAGCCACGCTTCCTGAGTCTCGTCTTATGTACCGGAATGGGCACGATGGCATCCACCCCCATCTTCTTTATCCTGTCTCCGTATAGCTCAACCGCTTTCTTTCCATAATAATCAAGGAACTCCCTTGCACCGGTATATTTTATTCTCGTAATGGAATGAGCCACCTCATCGCTGTAGCTCATGAGGGCATAGCCGTACTCAAAGCTGAATCGATGGCGCTTGCAGTTGCTGCAGAGCTCCTCCTCTTCCGACACGATCTCTCTGCCGCAGACCTTACATACAGGCTCTGTGATGAAGTGAATTCGGCCGATACATTCCGGACATATAAGTTCTCCCCGGGGCGATACTATATCCTCACAGATGGGGCACTTTCTCGGAAACAAAAGCTCTGTCACTTTAGCCTTCAATCCATCGCAGAACCGCTGATCAGAGTCTTTCCCTGATCTGATTTTTTCCGGTGTACGTCCTTTTTCCAACCGGGTTTTAGATAGATTGTTTCCTTTTAAACCCTGTGTTCTTTCAGAAAATCCACCTTCCCCGAACTCTCTCCTCACCATAACCGATCCATTAGTTTCCTGCATCTTTTATCTCCTGCAACCTCTCCTTAAGAGATGAATATCTCCTTGCCTCGGATTCGTTGTTTATCATCTGCTCAAATATCTGCGGGTTCCCTACGAGGCACACACACCTTTTGGCTCTGGTGACTGCAGTGTAGAGAAGATTTCGGTTCATAAGCATTTGCGGACCCTGGTACATGGGGATGACCACCGCCGGATACTCCGAGCCCTGGGACTTATGTATGGTTATGGCATAGGCCAGGTCCAGGCTGTCGCACTGCTTGAACTCATACTCAACGAATCTGTCGTCAAACTGAACCGTGAGAGTCTGGGCAAAATTATTGATCTCCGTTATGATGCCAATGTCTCCGTTGAACACACCCTCACCCTTTTCGATGGGGATACCGAATCTGCCCTTTATCTCCCATATGAGGTTGTAGTCATTCTTCACCTGCATGACCTTGTCCCCAAGGCGGAAAAGGGTACCGTTTATTTCCTTCTCCGGTTTCTTTCCGTCCTTAGGATTAAGCTTTTCCTGAAGGAGCTGGTTAAGCCTCTCAACTCCCAGAGCACCCTTACGCTGAGGTGTCATGATCTGAATCTCAAAGGGGTCAACGCCAAGATACCCCGGAAGCTTGTCCGTTACCAGAGCAGTGATGGAGCTGAATATCTGGTCCGGTCCCGGATTCCTTATAAACAGGAAATCCTTTGATTTTTTGCCGAGATCCACCTTTGCGCCTTCATTGATCTTATGGGCGTTAACAACTATGTCAGACTCTGCGGCCTGTCTGAAAATGTGATTAAGCTTCACCGTACGTATACAGCCCGAGCTAATGATGTCTCTCAGAACATTTCCGGCTCCGACGGAAGGAAGCTGGTTGGCATCACCTACCATGATAAGTCTTGTGCCCTTGTGTATAGCCTTAAGGAGTGAATTCATGAGGAATATATCCACCATGGACATCTCATCGATGATTACCACATCACACTCCAAAGGATTCAGGTCATCTCTTTCAAAATGGCCTCTGACCTGCTCAATGCCTTCCTTATCATCTTCCTCAGGTCTTCCCTGATACTCCAGCAGACGATGAATGGTGGAGGCAGGCCAGCCTGTGGATTCCGACATCCTCTTTGCAGCTCTGCCTGTGGGAGCCGCCAAAAGTATGGTTTTACCCTTTTCGGCGTAAACTCTTATTATTGTATTGATGGTTGTGGTCTTTCCGGTACCGGGACCTCCCGTAATGACCAGAAGACCTGAATTAACCGCGATTGAAACAGCCTTCCTCTGAAGGTCATCAAGCTCTATTCCCTCTTTTTCGGTTATCTCATCTATGATCTCTTCCAGCTCCTCATCCGGCTCCTCGTCGCCTTCGATGTTTAACTCCTGAAGCTTCGTTGCTACCTGAAGCTCTGTGTAATATAAAGATGCTCTGTAGACTCTGGTATCCGGGTCTGTGTTCCTGTCGTCAGCATTGAAAACCACCTCCCCGCTACCGGTCTCCGAAAGAAAATCATCGAGAGTCATCTTTTTCGCAGCATTTTTCACGATGACCTTTCCCTGCATCTGAAGGTCTATAAGATAATGATTTATATCATGAATGGTGATATTGAGAAGCGTCTCGGAAGCCTGCAAAAGCTCCGGAAGCGGCAGATAGCAATGTCCGTTTCCCTCCGCCATGGAAAGTGCATACTGGATCCCGGACTCGATACGAAAATCGGAATCCGCCTTGATACCGGCATTCCGGGCTATCTCATCACAGGTGCGAAAGCCGATGCCTTCGATATCCTCGGCAAGCTTATAAGGATTGTCCCGGATGATATCGTACATTTCATTTCCGTAATGCGTGAATATCTTCCCCGCCATATTGATGGAAATGCCGTACTGCTGCAGAAACATTACCGCATCCTGCATATCCCTTTTTGAATTTACGGAAGCTGCTATATCAACCGCCTTGTTTTTGGAAATGCCTTTGACTTCACTAAGTCTCTCCGGCTCCTCCTGGATGATACGCATGGTATCGTCTCCGAATTTCTTTACAATGCGGGCAGCCATGGCGGCACCTATACCCTTTATGGCACCGGAGCCGAGATACCTCTCCACAGCTTCGGCTGTCTCGGGAGCCACCACCTGGTATTTGTCGATCACGAACTGCGTACCATAAATCTGGTGGGTGGTTTCATGACCGTCGGCCTTGATATTTTCACCGGCCTCCAGACCGGGAACCGTCCCCACCAGGGTGTAGTCCTTACCCTTCATAACTCCGACCATAACCGTGTAGCCGGTGGAATCACTTCTATATATAATATGGTCTATATATCCCTCAAAAAATTCCAATTCTGTTTTCCTTCTATAGTAATTCGATATATTCACTATCCTGTACCGACTTAGAAAAACCCACAGGTATGTGAAGCATCTTCTGCACTTTCGTTATTTTAATATAAAAAGGGCAGCCCCTGAAGGCTACCCCTAAAATATCATGTTTATGACCCTTTTACTTCTGCATTTAACGGTCAACTTCCGGAAAAAGAACATTAAACCTTATCCCTGCAGCTTAAAGGTCATCGTCATCGCCGTTGACAATATCGATAAACTTACCTGTACCGATGGCGACAGCAGTGAGAGGATCCTCAGCAAGAACACAATTTATACCTGTCTTCTCCTGCATGAGCTTATCCAGACCGTAAAGCAGAGCCCCTCCGCCCGTCATCACGATACCTCTCTCGTATATATCAGCTGCAAGCTCGGGAGGCGTACGCTCCAGAACATTATGTACAGCATTTACGATCATGGTTGCCGGCTCCATAAGCGCATCCATGATCTCGTCGGAGCTGACTACCACAGTCTTGGGAAGTGCCGTAACCAGGTTACGTCCCCTCACTTCCATAGTGATATTCTCAGGTCTCTTGCTAGCGCAGCCGATATTGACCTTGATATCCTCCGCAGTTCTCTCTCCTATAAGAAGATTGTGCTTCTTACGCATATATCTGATGATGGCTTCATCGAAGTCATCTCCGGCCACCTTGATAGACTCAGATACCACCGGTCCGTCAAGGGCGATCACAGCTATATCAGAAGTGCCTCCCCCGATGTCGATGATCATATTGCCCTGAGGTTTGCTAATGTCTATGCCGGCGCCTATGGCTGCTGCCACAGGTTCCTCAATGATGGTAACCTCTCTTGCACCTGCGTGATAGGTAGCATCCTCAACCGCCTTCTTCTCAACCTCAGTTGCGCCGGAAGGTATGCAAACCGATACACGGGGCTTACGTAATGTACGTCTGCCCACAGCCTTGTCTATAAAGTGCCTGAGCATCTGCTCTGTTAAGGTATAGTCCGAAATAACACCCTGTCTCAAAGGACGAACAGCAGCTATATTCTCAGGTGTCCTTCCAAGCATGAGACGGGCATCCTCACCATAGGCCATAACCTTACCGGTGTCTTTATTGACAGCCACGACGGCCGGCTCCTTCAGAACCACACCTCTGCCCTTGATATACACAAGCACGCTTGAAGTACCAAGATCAATTCCGATATCATTTGAAATCAATGAAAACATTAAAATCTCCTACTTAATACCATAATCTTTTACAGTATAAGGTATATCCTCATTTTTTTAAAGTTTTTTTTCATAGAGGCCGGAGACTTTGAGCGCAAAAAAAGAATCCGTAAGGATTCTCTCTTTGTTGGGTCTAGAGCCTCTTAGGGGTCCGATTTTAGATTTTTCCGACGAAGCGCCCCGGCTTTAAATGGATGCCCGGCCGCTCGTCCCTATGTTGTGCCTCTCGCCACCAACCTGACATCAAGCACATTACGCTCCTGAACCTCTCTTTTTTCAATGGCATCGATGATCATGTCGAAAGCAAGCTTTGCCATCTCACTGATGGGCTGATGGATGGTGGTAATCTGCGGCGTTGTAAGTCTGGAAATCGCAGTATCATCGAAGCCGATGATCTTCAGATCCTCAGGAACCCTCCTGCCAAGCTTAGCCGCCACCTGCAGAGCCTGAGCCGCGATGAGGTCAGAACTGCAGAAGATACCGTCGGTCTCGGGGAAATCGGTAAGAGCCTTCAGGATACTCTCATGGTATTCCATGTCCTTGAACTCCTCAGGATTACTGTTGAGGACTCTTGCATTGACACCCTTTTTCCGACAGACATCCATAAAACCGTCCTCACGGATATCCGCAGGCATCTTGCGAAGTCTGACACTTCCAAGCATTATCAGATTCCTGCAGCCCTTGTTTATAAGCTCCTCGGCCGCAAGCTGTCCTCCCTTATAGTTATCGCAGAGAACACAGCCGGTACCGCCCTCGATAAAACGCTCTATGGTGATGATGGGAAGGTCAAATCTTTTCAGGGTCTCCGGCTTAACCTGATTACTGAAAATGAGAACTCCCGCAACGAGACTGTTCTCACAAAGCTCAAGAAGGTTTTTCTCCTTCTGAGGGTCTCCGGAAGAGCTGCTGACATACAGCTGGAACTGCTTCTCGGAAGCATAACTCTCTATCTCTCCGAGCATCTGCGAAAAATAGGGGTGCACCATATTTGGCACGATAACCGCTATGGCATCGGATCTTCCCTTGGACAGGGTCCGGGCAACCATATTCGGTTTGTAGCCCAGCTTCTCCATGGAGTCATATACCTTTTTTCTTGTCTTCTCGCTTATGTAGCCTCTGTTGTTGAGAACTCTCGAAACAGTCTCAACCGCCAGTCCGGCCTCCTTTGCCACGTCCTTTAATGTAGTTGCCATATTGATTTCCTTTAATAATTATCTTTGAACAGAAGGAATCTACTGCCTCCTGCTCGTCCACGGAGAGACGGTCAGTACTGCTGACATTTTTCTCTCACTTCTCCTTTGATTAAAAAAAGCCGGACAGATAAAATGCCCGGCTTTTTATTATACTTATTCTTTGTGGCAGATTCTATAGAAATCTGTCATGTAGCTCAGGCCTTCGCGAAGCGAACTAAATGACCGGAGTTACCAAACCTTATATTATCGGCAACGGTCTCTTTTTTACTTAACCGCACCGGCAACCATACCTGCGATGATCTGCTTCTGTAAGAAGAAGTACAGGATAAGGATAGGAAGAAGTGTAAGTACAAGTGCCGCCATGATGAGGCCGTAATCCGAGCTGTAGGTTCCGTAGAAGCTGTAGGTTGAAAGCGGAAGTGTATAAAGAGGCTTCTTTCCGAGAACCAGACTCGGGAGCAGATAGTCATTCCAGAACTGCATCGCATTAAGGATAACAAGTGTTGCAGTTGTGGGCTTAAGAAGCGGGAATACTATCATTCTGAAGGTCTGCATCTTGGTACAGCCATCGATATATGCTGCCTCCTCCAGGGACTTGGGAACACCACTCTTCAGGAAACCTGCGTACATGAACACCGACATACTCATTGCAAATCCGGTGTGCATGAAGATAAGTGATAAACGATGGTTAAGGAGTCCCAGGTTTGCACCGTAGATAGATACCAGCGGGATCATGATGGACTGGAACGGGATGATCATTGAAGAGATCATCAGTGCAAATATTACCTTCGCAAGGTTTGTGTTGGCACGGACAATGTAGTAAGCCACCATGGAAGACAATACGATAACTGCAAGTGTTGAAAGGCCCGTAATGAAAAGAGAGTTTCCGAAGGCCTTCATGAATTCCATCTGTTTAAATGCTTTTCCATAGTTGTCGATGCTCATTCCGCTGGCACCGATAAGGTCCATAGGTGCCTTAATGATATCCTTCTTCTGCTTGAAGGAATTGATGATAACCATGAAGAAAGGCACAAGATAAAACAATGCACCGATGGTAAGCAAAATATAGATAATGATATCTTTAATAAGTTTATTGATTCCGCCTACTCTGTCTGCTGCCTTAGGTGATGATGAAATGTTTGCGGAAGTAACATTGGTCTGCTCGCTCATTATGCTTCTACCTCCTGCTTCTTACCTAAATAAACCTGAAGTCCCGAGATCAGTGCAACCACGAAGAACAGGAATACAGCCTCGGCCTGGCCGATACCATACTGTCTTGCGGTAAACGCCTTTTCATAAACGTGCATTGCAACAAGCTTGGTACTGCCGTAAGGCTCACCGCCCGTCAATGTAAGGTTAATGTCGTAAACCATGAATGCTCTTGAAAGAGTAAGGAATATACAAATAACGAATGATGGAACCATGAGCGGCAGAACGATGTGGCGCATCTTAGCCCATCCGTAAGCTCCGTCAATGGAGGCTGCCTCAAGAACATCCTCTGAAAGACCTGTGAAGCCTGCGATGTAAATGAGCATCATGTAACCGCTGAGCTGCCATACAGTTACGATAACCAGTGCCCAGAAAGCCTTGGTGGGATCTGATAACCATGACTTTGAGAAGAGGGCGATGCCGAGATTCTTACCAAACTTTACAAGAAGCTGTGAAAAAACGAACTGCCAGATAAATCCGAGAACGACACCACCGATAAGGTTAGGTGTGAAGAAACCGGCACGGAAAACATTCTGACCGGTTTTGATCCTTCCGGAAAGGAAGTATGCAAAAACAAATCCGAAAGCATTAACAAGAAGAACCGAAAAAACCACATACTTAAGGGTAAGTGCCATGGAATTCCAGAAATTCTTATCTGCCATGAGTGCTTTATAGTTATCAAATCCCACAAGGTTCTTTACTGCTGCAACTCCGTTCCAGTCCGTAAATGTGAGATAGAATCCATAAAGGAAGGGGATTATAACCACACAAACGAAAACGAAGGTACCAGGCAATGCGAACATAAGAAAACTTTTTATTTTGTCACCGGTTGTACGGCCAAGAGAATTCATATTGATCTGCCTTTCTACAAAAAAATCAGGACATATATAACATTTAAGCCGATGGACCGGGGGACGAGATTGGTGGTCCATTTTCATCTGGAAATGAACCACCAACCCCGTCCCCATGGTCCATCAATCCCGGAATGTCCGGCATTCCGTCTTGTTTTTCAAGTTTGCGGCAAAAAGATAATGTCCTGAATTATGTTTAAATGTATAACTATATATACTTTTACGTTATGACCATCGACCCGGAAAAAGAACCGTGTTCAAATGGATAATGTTTAATCTGTTAATTAAGCCTGTGCCTGCCAGTAAGCATCGATATCAGCTGCTGCGCCTGCACGGTCTGTCTCACCTGCTACATACTTCTGCATGATAGCACCAACTACTGACCAGTGGTCTGAAGGAGCTACGAAGCTTGAAGAATATGTGTGGCCTTCTGCCATCTTGGCAACGATATCACGGCTGAGAGGATCAAGAGGAGCAACTGTGTTGTTTGAGCATGCAGGGATAAGAGCAAGCTTCTCAACAAGACCGTGCTGTCCTGACTCGGAGTTTACAAGCCAGTTGATGAACTCAAGAGCTGCTTCCTGCTGCTCAGGTGTTGACTGCTTTGCATCAACCATAAGCTGCTTTGTAGGTGAAGCCTGCATTGAAGTATTAGCGAAATCAGCTGTGTCATTTCCAAGTACAAACGGGATGAAGCCATACTCATCATCTGTTGTTGCACCTGCTGTCTCAATGTTTGGCCAAGCCCAGTTACCGTTTGGCCAGAAAGCTGCCTCACCCTCTACAAGGTGCATAGGATCCTCATCATAGTTAGCGCCAAGCGGATCTTCCTTGTTGTAGTTGTACTCAAGGATCACATCCATTGTATCCATGAACTGGTTGAAACGCTCATAATCCTCAACCTTCTGAGAACCATCCTTAAGAGCTGCCATGATCTTGTCAGCACCTGCTGTTGTTCCGTCGTTTGTATCATAGATATATCCGAGCTGGTGAGCACCGAGTGACCAGTCCTCCTTTGAAAGAACTACAGGATTCTCCATGCCTGCTGCTCTTAACTCCTCACAGATTGCCTTGAAGGAATCAAGTGAGTTGATGGATGCAGGATCAAATTCCTTACCGAGAGCATCCTCGATTGACTTCTTTGAGTAAATGATTCCACGACCCTCAACACAGAACGGGAAGCTGTAAACCTTACCGTCGATCTTTGTTGTCATGCTGTCGCAATACTGGTTCCAGTCCTGATCTGTAAGGTCAAGTCCGTACTCAGCGCCAAGTGCGATAACGTCTGTTGTATCAAGGATAGCCATGGTTGGTGCTGTTCCTGAGCTGTACATGGAAGTAACCTTAGTATAAGGAACCTCACCTGCTCCGCATGCAAGAACCTCAAGGTTGATGCCTGTCTCCTCTGTAAATGTTCCTGCAAGCTCCTCAAGAGCTGTCTGGATCTCACCCTTTGAGTTAAGGATGGTGATCGACTGTCCTGCAAGATCTGATGTATCAGCTGCTGCCTGAGTCTCTCCTGAAGCCTCTGAAGCTGCTGCAGCTGTTGTAGCCTCTGCTGCCTTTGTCTCAGCAGGTGCCTGTGTCTCCGGTGTTGTGCTGCTTCCGCATGCTGCAAGTGAACTTACCATTGCTGCTGTCATGAGTAATGCAGCCATCTTGTTAATGCTTTTTTTCATGTTCTTCTCCTCTAATCTAAAAATAACTCCTGTTTAATGTCATGCTCTGTCAACCGCTTGACACTTGATGTATCTAGAATATAACGCTATTCACAAATTCTGTCAATCGGACAACATAACTTTGTACATATTGTGTAACATTTGACATCGTTTTTTGTGCGATTTTTTGTATAAAAATGCCGCTATCCCTATTATTTAAGGATAACGGCATTTTTTAATGTCAATATACTTTATGCACTTTTAATAAATTATACCGCTAATTTTACACATATAAACCTGTGATAAAACGCTATATGACTCATTCAGCTGCAGCGTCAGTCAGTGAACCACTAACACCGTCCCACCGGTCCACCAAGTGAACTGTCATCATACTGATTTGGGTATATTACGCTGTTGTGATTGCATAGCTGTAATCTGAGAAGTCAACCTTAAGGCTTGCTGTATGACCCTGGTTGTTCCAGGTCATGGTCATCCTTGTGCCATCGGTCTCAACCTTGAACTCGGCATCAAAGGAGAAGGCAGGGCAGGTGTTACGGAATCTGAGAAGCTCGATCTGCTTTGAAACTACATCCGATGCAAGTCTCTTCTCCATCTCTTCCGGAGAAAGGTTTGTACGGTTGATCTCCTTGTGTCCTGCGGCACCGGCGCGCTTAACCGCTTCGTGGTCATTCTTTCCGGCAAAGAGGTCAAGATACCATACCTGAGGCTTTCCGGGCATGAACATCTGGATAGCACGTGCAAGGAGCATCTTCTTATCGTCCTCGCCGAGAGCACTGTAGTAGGTAGCATTAACCTGATAATACATGTTCTTCTTTCCGTGAAGATCCTTTACGAGACCGCCTCTTCCCACGATGGTATCGATAAGGTTTTGGATTTCCTCCTCGGGAAGAAGTCCCTTAAGGTCAAGAAGAGGGATTCCGTCATGGCAGCCCAGCATGTTGACTGTGCGGATCTTGTCATTAACGATCTCCAGTGCCCAACGCGCCAGATCCTTGCCGCTCTTCTTCTCCATGGCGTCGATAAGGAGACCCGGAAGGAAGAAGTCATAAGTCATGTAGCCCATGTCGGCAACCTTCTTGTAAACCTTCTCGCCGTAGCTTGCATGGATCTCAGGGAGAAGTGTTACATGATACTTGTCGGCAAGCTCGCGAACCTTTGAAAGAAGATCCCATGTGTCGGGCTCGTTCATAAAGTTCTTCTTGCCCGGCTCCTTCGGAGCATAAGCAAAGGCATCGAGACGAACGATGGAAGCACCGTAGCCCGAAAGAGCCTTGAGAGTATTGTCATAATGCTCCCACACAAGATCGGACTTAACATTGAGATCCATCTGTCCTAAATACTTGCGGTTTGACTCAAGGTAATCGATAACCTTGTTGCGATACTCTTCAAAACCGGTGAAGTCGATCTCAGAAGGCTTTTTGCCTGCATCAAGCCCGGCATTGACCTTCTCGCAGATACGCTCTGCAGCAAGGAACTGGATGTCCATGGCACCCATCAGATCCATAGCATCGGGACGCTTGTAGATAACCTCCTGATAGAAGGTGTTCCAGTAAGGCACATCCTTACCATCGGGCATACGGACCATAAGGATGGGAAGTCCCGGCTTACGGAAGAACATGTCCTTGATGTACTCATCGTCAGGCTGGATATAGCCCTCCTCTGTCATCTGACCCTTGCCCTCCCAGAACTTGTTCCAGTTGATAAAGAAATCAGCATACTTTGAGTTCTCACCGTTTTTGATGAGATCCTGGAATTGTGGTGACAGCACCGAAGCGTGATTAAGGATGAAATCCAGCTTCAGGTTAATGCCAAGGGCGCGAAGTCTCTCAAGATCCTGCTCACTTCCCATTTCGCGGTTGATACCATAATCTATAACAGAAAATCCACGGTCCAGATCTGTGTTGAAAATGCTTGGAAGAATGTAGAAGGACTGGAAGCTGTCTTTCATCTCCGGCTTCTCAAGGAAGCTGACTACATCGCTGAGTCTGCCACCCATGCTGTCAGGGTAGGCATTGAGCATAGGGCCGTTATCGGTGTAATGTTTCTCCATTTATATAAACTCCTCTTATAATTCATCGGTTATCCACCGGGGGACGGTTCTCGCCGGTAGGGACGGTTTTCCCCGACAGGGACGGTTCTCCCCGGCAGGGACGGTTCTCCCCGGTAGGGTCGGTTCTCCCCGGTAGGGACGGTTCTCCCCGGTAGGGACGGTTCTCCCCGACAGGGACGGTTCTCCCCGGTGGCTCGTCCCCGGTGGTATGGTTTAGAACTGGTCTTTCATCAGTTCCGTGTACTCGTCAAAGCTTATAAGGTTGCCGTTCTTCGCGCAGATGATGCCGGCCTTGTGTGCCTGGTCATGAAGCTTTCTCTGCTCAATCTCGAGAACCATTGTGGTGAATGCGCTGTCAGTCTTACCGTCGCGGTTTCTGGATCTTCTGTGGGCCAATGTCTCCGCCGGTGTGCTGTTGAGAAGTACCGGAATGTCTACGCCCTGAAGGAAATCACTGTTGCCGTGAGTCCACTCGATAATGAGGATCTGCTTGTCCTTAACATTAACCTCATCGTACCAGAGGCTGGCCGCATCTCTGCCCATGCGCTTAAGCCAGAGACTCTCAGCTCCGTCCTTGAAAGCACTGATGATGGTGCTTACCTCGTCGAAATCTGTCTCGTTTGGTGTTCCGAGATAACCTGCGAGACCCTTGCGGCCTGCTGCAAGATATGACTCAAACCATGCATTTCCATCAAGATGGGACTTGTCTGCATCTGTGTCCTCCTGCTGCCACTGACGTACCTCCTTGAAACGGGCGTCTGTGTAGTCGCCGGCATCGATCATGCCTCTTACTGCGCTCTCACGGAAAATGTGAAGACGCTCGGCATCATTGTACATAGGGATGCGGTGAGGATAGTTATCACCTGAAAGGATATAGGCGCCGATGCCTGACTGCTCGAAGAACCATGCAAGTACGGAAGCGATCTCTGACTTTCCTACTCCTGAACCGCCGCAAACGCTGATAACTGTGCGCTGGTAAGGGTTCTCCTTTATCTTCTTTGCAAGCTTCTCGGCAAGAGTCGGGAAAATAACATTTGCCTTAGCTATGTGGGACTCGTCGATCTCGATCTTGTCTCCCGGCATATCTCCATGAGGAATGTCTGAAGGAACTTCCTTAGTTTCCCATGGAAGGACGCTCATGAGCTTCTCTTCGAAATCTGTTGTTGGTGTATTGATTTTATCGTAATTTTTATTCATATGGATCTCCATTCCGCCGCTTTCATCCGGCGGTACAAATAGTGATGAAAAATACTATTTGCACTATTTTCGTTAACATATGTTAAATATGTTAAGCGGTTGACATATCTACGTTAACAAATTCTCAATCATCTGTAAAGAGATTTCTTGACTTTATATTTTGTTTATACTTTTTAGACTTCTTTTAGGTGTGAGACATATTTCAGTCACAAAGCTCCGCTATTATATACACAAGTTACAAAAAGATGTAACACAAAAAAGCTTTTCATACTCATACTCCGGAGATGTAATACAACTCCGGAGCCCCCTTCAGAAACAACGGTCGATAATGTGTATGAGAAGAACGGTTTGTAAAATATCGTTCCTTTCAAGCATGACCGTTTCAAATATACTTAGTAAGAGTTCCGATTTTCCCCTTCAAAGAACTCTTGACATACAAAAATAAGAATAGACATTGAGAAGACCCCATCGAAGCGTAAAAGCTCCGGTGGGGTCTTTGGTTTTAGGAATTTATCAGAACCTGAAATCTCTCCTGTTGGAATTCCTGATCTCCTTTATATTCTCCTCGGCGATGGTTCTTACCTTTTCAGCCGGGATCTTCTTAAGCTCTTCCTCGATCATCCTGTAACCCTTTTCCTTTGTCTCAGGGCTTGCATAGTCTTCGAGATACTCCGCAAGAGTCATAAGGGCATTGGGATGACAGCAGTTTAGGATCTGTCCGTTCTTGCAGAGCGCCATGAAACGATCTCCTGTTCTGCCGGCACGGTAGCAGGCGGTGCAGAAGGAAGGAATGTGTCCGGAATCCATAAGCCAGCTCACAACCTCATCCAGAGTTCTCTGATCCGAAACGTCGAACTGCTCCGTGTCATGAGGACGCTCTTCCTCGGTGTAGCCGCCAACAGAAGTTCTGGAACCGCCGGAAACCTGTGAAATTCCCACTCTCAGAAGCTTCTCACGCACCGACGCAGTCTCTCTTGTGGAGATGATCATTCCGGTATAAGGCACTGCCAGGCGGATGCAGGCCGCAATTTTTGTAAAGATCTCATCGCTGATTCCATTATCAAACATGTCAGGGTCAATGTCGTCGGCCTTCTTCACTCTCGGAACACTGATGGTATGCGGACCAACCCCATGAACCGCCTCAAGGTGCTCGGCATGCATGATAAGTCCCGCAAACTCATATTTATACATCTCAAGTCCGAAAAGCACACCCAGACCCACATCATCGATGCCACCCTCCATGGCGCGGTCCATAGCCTCTGTGTGATAAGCGTAATCGTGCTTTGGCCCCGTAGGATGAAGTGTCTCATAGCTCTTCTTGTGGTAAGTCTCCTGGAACAGAATATAGGTTCCGATACCTGCCTCCTTGAGCTTTCTGTAATTCTCAACCGTAGTTGCCGCGATGTTTACATTAACACGGCGAATGTCTCCGTTTTTGTGATGTACCCCGTAGATAGTGTTAATGCATTCGAGAATGTACTCGATGGGATTGTTCACGGGATCCTCTCCGGCCTCAATGGCGAGACGCTTGTGACCCATATCCTGGAGGGCAATGACTTCAGCCCGCACCTCTTCCTGTGTGAGCTTCTTTCTGCTGATATGCTTGTTCTTCAGATGATACGGGCAGTAAAGACATCCGTTGATGCAGTAATTTGAAAGATAGAGGGGCGCGAAAAGCACAATCCTGTTGCCGTAAAAAGCAAGCTTTATTTCCTCTGCGATCTCATACATTTTTTCGATTTTGTCCGGAAGCTCCGTAGCAAGGAGCACCGATGCCTCACGGTGGGTAAGACCTGCACAGGTGCAGCCGTTACCGTTCTTTACAGGCCTTGCCTTCTCAAGTATCCGGTCGATAAGCTCAACGTCATTCTTGTGTGCCTCCGCATACTCCAGGGTTTCAAGGATCTCCTCGTCATTGATAAATTCCTCCGCTTTAAGTGATTTCGGGTTGTAAACAGCCATACTATTATCTCCTTTTACTATGTATTTACGGTTGATATTCCTGACATCCGGCCAGGATGTTATCCAACTGTTATTTCTTTGATCCTGCTTAGTGTTCTTAAAGTTTTTTATGTGTTGCTATTTTTTGAGTTTGTTTTTTATAAGCCGCGCCAATGGGTTTACTATTTTTTCTCAACTACCACGTATCCAATCTTCTCCATGCGCCTTTTCAGGTTCAAAAGATTCTCCGCAGACTCCGCACCGGTGGCAAGCTTCCCGTCATACAGAAGGTATTTGCCACGCACATTGGCAGGTGACAGATTCGGCATGACGACATTGGCACCGGACAGGATTCCCTTTTCCCGGCCCTCCGGGTCAAGAGTTCCCAAAGCAGTTGTGGCGGGCAGCAGCACCTTCGGACAAATGATCCTGATTACGGACAAAAGAAAACAGGTGAGCTCCACCGATCCTGCACTGTAACCGGAAAAGGGGGTGTCATGATGCGGGATAAAGGGCCCGATGCCGCACATTTCCGGCTGAAATTCCTCCAGGAACTTTAGATCCCTGGCAAGGTTTTCCGTGGTCTGAAAGGGCGAACCAACCATAAATCCGGCACCGGTCTGAAAGCCCAGCTCCTTAAGCGCCATTAGGCACTCCATGCGATGCTCAAAACTCATCTCCTGCGGATGCAGCTTCCGATAATGCTCCCGATCCGCAGTCTCGTGCCTAAGAAGATACCTGTCCGCTCCCGCCGCACGTAACCTCTCAAAGCTTTCCCGGCCTCTCTCACCAAGGGACAGGGTCACAGCACAGTCGGGATACCTTTTCTTTAGCTGCCTTATAAGCTTTTCCAGCCTTTCATCCGTATACCATGCGTCCTCGCCTCCCTGAAGGACAAAGGTTTTGAAACCAAGTCTGTAGCCGGTTTCCGCCGCAGAGAGAATCTCCTTTTCGCTCAGTCTGTACCGTTCCGTGCGCCAGTTGCTCTTTCTGATACCGCAGTACAGACAGTCATTTTTGCAAATGTTACTGACCTCGATGAGCCCGCGGATCAGGACTTCATTGCCATAATTCTCTTTTCGGACTTTGACCGCATGTTCTCGCAGTAACTCCTCCGTATCATGGTCTCTGTATCTAATGAGGTATATATATTCTTCTGTCTCAAGCTTTCGTGAATCCATCAACTTATAAACAAGCTCATTCATATAATTATCCATTAAATACCCTAAGGCTCCTCTCCAAAATCCCGGTCATCTTCGCGATCACGATCCCGTAATTCGTGAAGGGCACCTGCTGATCTTCGGCACACCTCATACGGTAACGCATTTCTCGCTCGGTATTCATGCAGCCTCCGCAGTGAATAACCGCCGAAAATCCGCTGAGATCCTCCGGAAAATCCTTCCCGGAACAGGTCTCTATGCTAATGCCCTTCCCGCTGTATTTTCTCAGCCAGTTGGGGATCTTCACCGTTCCGATATCCCCGCATTGCCTGTGGTGTGTGCAGCCCTCCGCCATCAGAATCCGATCCCCGTCCTTAAGGTGGTTCAATGCCTCAACCGCCTTTACAGAGCTCTCCAAAGTTCCCTTGTACTTTGCCATCAAAATGGAAAATGAGGTTAATGCTACCTCCTCCGGAACCACACTACTCACATAGGAAAACACCTGACTGTCGGTAATGACTACATCCGGTTTTCTGCCAAGTCCCGAGAGAGTTTCCTTCAGTTCAGAATCTCTCGTCACAACAACAGTGGCGCCTTTGTCAAGTGCGCTTCGGATGGCCATCTGTTGAGGCATTATAAGCCTGCCCTTGGGTGCCGCCTTGTCTATGGGGATAACCAGCACCGCCAACTGTCCGGATCCTATAACCCCATCCAGAAGTGACTTAGAGTCTTCATTCTCCTTCAAAAGGGCTCCGATTCTTTCCTTCAGTTCCTCGATTCCGGCTCCTGTTTTGGCACTGACATATATGATGTCCTCTTTCGGAGGCTTTACTCTGTCCTTTTCGATAAAGCAAGTCCCTGCTTCTCTTTTTTCGGAATTTATTTCTTCTGAATCCAAAGACCTCCTCTCCCCTGAATCGGCATCTTTAATTTGTATCGCATCGATCCCATGGGATTCCTGACAGTTCAAAGACCTCCTCTCCCCTGAATCGACATCTTTAATTTGTATCGGATTGATTTCATGGGATTCCTGACAATCAGCTGCAAAAAAAGCATCTGAAATATCAGCTTTGTTCCAAACCACCAGATACGGTATCTCGTGCTTTTTGAACATTTCAAGAAGCAGCCTGTCCTCCGACCTCATGCCGGTCTCTGCATCTACAACCAGCACCGCTATGTCAGTCCGGTTGATGACCTGCCTGGTTCGTTTCACCCTGAGATCCCCAAGCATTCCTTCATCATCGAAGCCCGGAGTATCGATGATGACCACCGGACCCAGGGGCAACAGCTCCATTGACTTTGTAACCGGGTCGGTAGTTGTTCCCTTAACTTCGGAAACAACTGCCATATCCTGACCTGTGATACGATTAACCAGGCTGGACTTTCCCGCATTCCTGCATCCGAAAAAGCCTATATGCAGCCTGTTGGCAGATGCCACCGAATTCATATTTTCCTGTTGACTCAACTTTTTCCTCCTCTATAAACGCATGTTTTTCGCCGTTTATCTCTGACATACAGATGCAGATCTAATTGGCTCCTAAATAAAAGAGGGCAGTATTAACCGCCCTCAATAAGATTAAATCGTAAAAAAAGCCGGAGGGTATACTTCCCCTCCGACTCTTATTGCAGGTTCCAACGGAACCTGTTGTGGCTCCGGCCTTCGCACAGCGAACTAAATAACCGGAGTTACCAATCTTTTTTATTCACGTCACTTTCACCGCAAGAGCCGAAGCCGTTTTGGTGTCAGGGGCTTATTCAATTTTCATATATCCAAGTAACAACTTTACTGCCTTGTGCAAATCACCTTTGCCGTAATCTCAGGGATACGACCGAGAGCACCGGTTAAGGCATTGATCTTATCTACGGGTGCATCCATAGCAACGCAGATTACATTGATCGCTTTCTCACGATATGGTATTCCCATACGTCCGATGATATACTGACCATACTCATGAAGCAGTTCGTTAAGCTGATTGGCTGCCTCATAATCTTCAACTATAATACTTAAAACCGCAACTCTTGTTTCCATGTCTCCTACCTCTTAAAAACTTTCAGCTACGATAATAGGATAACCATGTTCAAAGCTTCTGTCAACAAACATAAACCATAGTAATTAGCCTATATAAGCCATAGTAGTAACAGTTCAGTCGGTGGCCAGGGGGACGGGGTTGGTATATGACACTTAGAATAACGTCTGTAAGAAATCTGCGTGTCTAAGCTGATCTGTTTTTGATGTATTTGACACGCAGAATTACACCCGTAAGAAATCTGCGTGTCTAAGCTGATCTGTTTTTGATGTATTTGACACGCAGAATTACACCCGTAAGAAATCTGCGTGTCTAAACTGATCTGTTTTTGATGTATTTGACACGCAGAATTACACCTATAAGAAATCTGCGTGTCTAAACCGATCTGTTTTTGATGTATTTGACACGCAGAATTACACCTGTAAGAAATCTGCGTGTCTAAACTGATATTATCAGTAGCAAAAGAGTGCCGGTTCTCATTTTTGAGAACCGGCACTCACTCCTGCTATCATTCACTTCATCTCATCGATATGCTCATCTCTGAGATTTTCGAATTCTTTTTCTATTCTGGCTTCTATTTTTTGAAAACCCTCTTTGTATTTTCCGGCTGCTTCCCGAAGCTTTTCAAAGCCTTCAGAGCCGCCCTTTAATGTCGGGTTGTTTTTAAGCATGCTTGCAACCCACCAGTTCATGCGGCCTGACTTTTCATCTCCGCCATCCTCCAGCACACGAAGACGTTCTGTCATGTGAAGGCTGTGGAGCTTTAGTCTGACTGCCTTTGCGGCTGCCAGATTACCTTCAGTTTCGGCGATGGATTTCACTTCGGAAACATTGGCCTTTGCCTGCTCCTCAAGTTCCATAAATTTAGTTTTGGCCTCTGAGATATTGAGTTTAAGTGCCTGAATCTCCTCACTGTTTGCTGCGAGATTTTCAAGACGCTTTTTGATATCAAGAGCACCGATTACAGAGAAGATAACATCTTCAATAAACAGTGTGTACAGCATGGTGACCGCAACCACAAATCCGGTGTAGGTCCAGTCCTTAGAGATCACAGAGAACCGGGGATGAATAAACTCGATGAAAACCACCGCAAGAGCTCCCCAGGCGATAGATGTGTACAGGCAGATATATCCGTGAAAGTTGAGTGGATTCTGACTGTAATCCCACCATCTCATATGGAAGATATGAAACATAAGATATCCGGTAACCAGCTCCAGTGCCGACCCAACCAGCATTCCCGTGAGAAACGCTTTCCAATACTCACCTTTGAAAGGACCGGCAAACGCAAGCATAAGTATCGCTCCCGACCCGTAAATCGGAAGCCAGGGGCCATGACAGAAGCCCCGATTCAGAAGCTTTTGCTCCTTTATAGAACAGTAGGTCGACTCAAACACCCACCCCAGCATGCAATAAAGAATAAAAAACAATGCCCACTGAAGAATAGTATAGTCCTCAAATATCCATAGGTTTTCAGTATAAACATACATAAGCCATCAACAATCTCCATCGTTTTTGTTATTAAAAGTATCATTTTCGAGTTTTAAGACTTTTAACTTATCATCCTGATACTGTAGAAGTTGTTTATCATTTGTGTAAAAAATACTTGCTCCTGTAATGGGGTCTGACCCCCTTACGATAAAAAGACTGCCGCCGAAGCGACAGTCTCATTCTTATTCAAATTCCTTTGATCACTCAAGTATCGGCTTTACTGCTGCTGCCAGCTTGTCCTTCTCTGCCTCTGCTTCCTTGAGGTCCTTGCCGAGGGTTGTGAAGTAAGTCTTGATCTTCGGCTCTGTACCTGAAGGTCTTACAACGATGGTTGAACCGTCATCGAGACCGTAGATGAGAACGTTAGCCTTTGGAAGTCCTGTCTCCTCTGTCTTCTCGTAATCGGTAACCTTAACAACCTTCTTGCCTGCGAACTCTGCCGGAGCTTCCTTACGAAGACCTTCCATGATGGAAGCCATCTTGTCCATTCCGCTGAGACCCGGGAACTCGAAGGAATCTACCTTATTGAGGTAACGTCCGTACTCCTTGTAGATCTCCTCAAGTCTCTGCTTGATGGAGGATCCGATGGAACGGTAGTAAGCAGCCATCTCGCAGATAAGCATTGAACCAACTACGGCATCCTTATCTCTTACGTAAGAGCCTGAAAGGTATCCATAGGACTCCTCGAATCCGAAGATGAAACGCTCAACCTCGCCTGCTGCCTCAAGCTGTGCGATCTGGTCGCCGATCCACTTGAAACCGGTGAGAACCTCTCTCAGCTCAACACCGTAATGCTCGGCAACAGCATTGGCAAGAGGTGTTGAAACGATGGACTTGACTGCTACAGGCTTCTCAGGCATAGTGCCCTGCTCCTTGCGGCCTGCGCAGATGTAATCAAGAAGAAGTACGCCCATCTCGTTTCCGGTAACGAGCTCATAGCTTCCGTCCGGGCACTTCATGGCGATACCTACACGGTCTGCATCGGGATCAGTTGCGAGGAGAAGGTCTGCACCCTCCTTCTTGCAAAGCTCGAGACCCTTCTGCATAGCCTCAAAGATCTCAGGGTTAGGATACGGGCAGGTTGTGAAGTAACCGTTCGGGTACTCCTGCTCGGGAACGATGGTAATGTCGTCGATGCCGATGTCATTGAGAACCTTGGTAACGGGAACAAGTCCGGTTCCGTTAAGAGGAGTGTAAACCAGCTTGAGTCCTGAGTTCTTTGCAACACCCGGACGAACCTGGCGTGACTCGATGGCATCATAAAGACCCTTCTTGCAATCATCGCCTACGAACTTGATGAGACCCTTCTCAACACCCTCTGAGAAGCTGATGTACTTGGCACCTGTAAGAACGTCTGTCTTCTGGATCTGCTCGTAAACGATTGCTGCAGCATCATCTGTCATCTGGCAGCCGTCGGGGCCGTATGCCTTGTAGCCATTGTACTTTGCAGGGTTGTGAGATGCCGTAACCATGATACCTGCATTGCACTTGTAATAACGTGTAGCAAAGGAAAGTGCGGGAACCGGCATAAGCTCGTCATAGATACGAACATTGATGCCATTGGCAGCCAGAACACCTGCTGCTTCACGTGCAAAATTCCAGCCCTTGAGACGAGAGTCGTAACTGATGGCAACTGTCTGTGTTCCGCCCTGAGTCTTTACCCAGTCAGCAACACCCTGTGTAGCCTGACGGACAACCCAGATATTCATACGGTTTGTTCCGGCACCGAGAGTTCCTCTGAGACCTGCGGTTCCGAACTTAAGTGCAACCGCAAAACGCTCCTTGATAGCTTCATCATCACCCTTGATTCCCTGAAGCTCAGTCTTTAAATCAACATCCTGGAGGTCGGCAGCAAGCCAGCGCTCATATTCATCTTGATACATATTTAGTTCCCCTCTCTATGACCCGCCATGCATGATTTTTGCACGGTCGAGGTGATTAATGATAAATGTAAAAAACTACTTATAAATATACCAATTTTAGCGTGTATCATCAAGAGCCTGAGGGCATCCATTTTGGTGGACGGATCCACACCAGTAACAGTTCAGCCGACCCATACCAAATGGAGAAACATCCTTTCCTCCATTCGCCCACCCCACTATAAGTAGTGGAAGGACTTATGGTTACGACCCCACCCCTGCTCATGGAGGAAAGGATGGAGAATGATGCAACTTCAAATAGACCAGTCAAACTATGACTGGTCTGCCTGCAAAAAGATCTTTGATGCTCTGAAAAATGTTCATCCCTCGGCGTTTTATTGTCCTTATGACGCTCATTATGTCACAGAACATTTGGATTCCGCTTTCTTTACGAAATCCACCTGACATCTTTTGACGCTGTTTGCACATCCTGA